>JBASXE010000442.1:0-13200 GCA_049276875.1 Roseovarius sp.
GAATTGGGCAGCCTGCTTCAAGACGGTGCGCTTTGCGCGACCGTGCTGCAACTTGATCCGATCAAGCTGGTGGGATTTGTGCCCGAGACCGAAGTAGACCGCATCGCGCCCGGCGCGCGCGCAGGGGCCACCACCGTATCAGGGCGGCAGGTCGAGGGGCGCGTCACCTTCCTGTCGCGCTCTGCCGACCCAGAGACCCGCACATTCCGCGTGGAAATCGAAGTGCCCAATGCCGATCTGAGCTTGCGTGACGGACAAACCGCGGAAATCCTTATCGCCTCCGATGGCACGCCCGCACATCTTTTGCCACAATCGGCGCTGACGCTGAATGACGAGGGCACGCTGGGCCTGAGGGTGGTGGCAGATGGCGACCGGGCTGAATTCATGCCCGTGCGCTTGCTACGCGACACGGTGGATGGCGTGTGGCTTGCCGATTTGCCCGAGACGCTCGATGTGATCATCATCGGGCAGGAATACGTGACCGATGGTGTGGCCATTGCTCCCAGCTTTGAGGGCGCCGCGCAATGACGGGTATCGTCGATTGGGCCGCCAGTCGGGCGCGCATGGTGGTGGCCTTCATCGTCCTGTCGATCCTGGCCGGCACAATCTCCTATATCTCCCTACCCAAAGAGGGTGAGCCGGATATCGAGATTCCCGCCCTTTTCGTGACAGTCCCCTTCCCCGGCATTTCCGCCGAAGATTCCGAAAAACTGCTGGTCAAGGTCATGGAGACCGAGCTTTCAGACCTCGACGGGCTGAAGGAGATGGGCGGCACGGCGGCGGAGAATTTTGCAGGCGTGGCGCTTGAGTTCGAGTTTGGCTGGGACAAGACCAAGATCCTCGCCGATGTGCGCGATGCGATGGACAAGGCCGAGGCGGATTTCCCCAATGGGGCCGAGAAATACACGATCAACGAGATCAATTTCAGCGAATTCCCCATCATCATCGTGAATCTCACCGGCGATGTGCCCGAGCGCACAATGACGCGGTATGCCAAGCAATTGCAGGACCGTCTTGAGGGGCTGGAGCCGGTGCTGGAGGCCGGGATCGCGGGCAGCCGCGACGAGATGGTGGAGGTGGTGATCGACCCCCTGCGGCTTGAGGTCTACAACGTCACGGCGGGCGAGTTGATCAATGTGGTGCAAAACAACAACCTTCTGATCGCAGCAGGCGAGGTGCGCAACGAAAGCGGCACGTTCTCGGTCAAGATCCCGTCGTCCTTTGACGAGACACGCGACATCTACGCCCTGCCGATCAAGACCAATGGTGACCGTCAGGTCACGCTGGGCGATCTGGCCGAGATCAATCTGACGTTTGAGGATCGCATCGGCACCGCGCGGTTCAACGGTGAGACCACCGTCGCGCTGCAAGTGGTCAAGCGCAAAGGTTTCAACATCATCGACACGGCCGATCTGGTACGGGCCACGGTGGCCGACGAGGCTGCGCGCTGGCCCGAGCGGCTTCAGGCCTCCGTCGAGGTGGGCACGTCAAACGATCAATCCCGCATCGTGGGCTCCATGGTGAGCCAACTTGAAGGCTCGGTTCTCACGGCGATTGCACTGGTGATGATCGTGGTGCTGGCCACGCTTGGCATCCGGCCCGCACTTCTGGTTGGCTTCGCGATCCCCACATCGTTCCTTTTGTGCTTCGCCCTGCTGGCGGTGATGGGCATTACCATTTCCAACATCGTTATGTTCGGTCTGATCCTCGCCGTTGGGATGCTTGTGGATGGGGCCATCGTGGTGGTCGAATATGCCGACCGCCGCATAGACGAGGGCGCAGGCCCGATGACCGCCTATGTGGATGCGGCCAAGCGGATGTTCTGGCCAGTGGTCAGCTCCACCGCGACCACGCTTTGCGCCTTCCTGCCCATGCTCTTCTGGCCCGGTGTTCCGGGACAATTCATGGGGATGCTGCCCGTCACGCTCATTTTCGTGCTGTCGGCCTCGCTTCTGGTGGCGCTGGTCTATCTGCCCGTGATGGGCGGTGTGACCGGGCGGCTGGAGCAATGGTTCGAAAAGCGCATTGCCCAAATCGCGGGCGGCTATTGGCTCTGGCATGTGACCTTGTTCCCGGTAGCCATTGGCGTGGTCATGGCCGCCTCAACCTTCGCACCGCGCCTTCTGGAGGCGGTCATGGCGCTCTTTGGCGCGATGGACATGGGAGCGATCATTGGATCGGTGATCCCGGCGCTCATCACGGCCTTCGTGCTGCTTTTGGGTGTGGCCATTCTGGCGGGGCTGGGTCTTGCAGGGGTGATCATCGGCCTTTTGGGCCTCATGGCGATCTCCCGGCGGCTCTCCCGCGGCGCGTCCTGGGCGCGCGGCAGACTTCGGCCCCGCGCAGTGCCCGTTGTGAGGGGTGGCTATCGGCGCAGCGCCTTTGGCTGGGTGATCCACGCGATTGCGGGCAATCCGGTGATGCCGCTGGTGGCGTGCTGCACGGTGTTCGTGATCGTCGGCAGCACGCTGGTTTACTACATGAACAACAATAACGGCACCGAGTTCTTTGTGGAATCCGAGCCGGAGCAGGGCATTGTCTATGTTCGCGCGCGCGGCAACCTCTCGATTGAGCAAAAAGACGATCTGGTCGCCCAAGTGGAGCGGGTCGTGCTGGCCCAGCGCGGCGTGCAGACGGCCTTTGCCTTTGCGGGAGATGGAGGGCTCAACAATAATACCGGTGGCGTGCAGCCCCCACTCGACACGATCGGGCAGGTGCAATTCGAGACCACACCGTGGGACGACCGCCCAAATGTGAGCGAACCGTGGCTCTTCGGCCTTATCGAGCGGCAAGTGAAGGACGCCTCAGTTGATGGCGATACCATCATCGCCGAATTGACATCCAAGCTCGCGGGTATTCCCGGCATCCAGACTGAAATCCTTGGGCAGACGGGCGGACCCGCCTCCGCCAAGCCTGTGCATCTGCGCCTCAAGAGCGGTGATTGGGAGGCCCTTCAGGAGGCCACCCGCCTTGCGCGCGCCAAGTTTGAAGAGACCGAGGGGCTGGAACTGATCGAGGATACGCTGCCCCTACCCGGCATTGATTGGCAGATAGACGTGGACGTGCAGCGCGCTGGCCGTTTCGGCGCGGATGTGGCCACGGTGGGGGCGATGGTTCAGCTTGTTACACGCGGGATATTCCTCGACACGATGCGGGTGCCGTCGTCGGATGAGGAGATCGACATCCGCGTGCGCCTGCCGGAAGAATACCGCGTCCTCTCTACGCTGGACACGCTGAAGGTGCGCACCAATGACGGGCTGGTTCCGTTGAGCAATTTCATCACCCGACAGCCCACACCCAAGCTCGCACAGATCGACCGGGTGAATCAGCAGCGCTATTTCGACGTGAAAGCGGGCGTGATAGATGGCATGACTGCGACGCACACCGATCCCGATACAGGCGAGGTCAGCACACAGCCTCTCACCCCGAATGAGCGGATCGCCTATCTTACAAAATGGCTCGACAGTGGCGTGTTGCCTGCGGGCGTCGATACCGAATGGACCGGGGACGCAGAGGACCAGGAGGAATCAGGCGCCTTCCTGCAACAGGCTTTTATCGGCGCGCTGGGGCTGATGTTCATCATCCTTTTGGCGCAGTTCAACAGCGTCTATAACGCGGCACTCGTGCTGGTTGCCGTGGTGCTGAGCACAACGGGCGTTCTCATCGGGATGCTGGTGATGGGGCAGACCTTTTCGATCATCATGACCGGCACGGGGATCGTCGCGCTGGCCGGGATCGTCGTGAACAACAACATTGTGCTGATCGACACCTATCAGGAATATAGCCGCTATATGCCCAGGACCGAGGCGATCACGCGCACGGCCGAGGCCCGCATCCGTCCCGTGCTTTTGACCACCATCACCACGATGGCAGGCCTCGCGCCGATGATGTTCGGCCTCAGCCTCGATTTTGTGAATGGCGGCTACAGCCTCAACAGCCCCACGGCGCTTTGGTGGAAACAGCTGGCCACGGCCGTTGTGTTTGGCCTTGGGATCGCGACTGTTCTGACACTTGTGTTCACACCCTCGATGCTGGCGCTGCGCGTCTGGGCCACAACCTATGTGGCGTGGCTCGCCCGTGCGCTCTCGGCGCTTTCGATGGGCCGCTCCAGCCGGGCCGCGCAGGACTGGGCATTGGCACGCTCCGCGCAGGCCGCGCGCGCGCCGGAGATACTTTGGGAAACGAGGGCGGCGGCTGTGCCCCAAGAGACTTATATGGAGGCCGAGGAGGAGGAGCTTGGCTTTGACGACTTCGCCCGCGTTCTGGCCGAGCGGCAGGCCTGGAGCGAAGGTGACGCGCAAGCGGTGGACAAGGATGCCGACGAAGATGAAGATGAAAGCGACGGGAAAAAGCCCGGTGGCCCGTTGCAGGCGGCGGAGTAAGCCTCAGGCCGCCTCGTCTGCCTGCTGCCGCTGCCACAGGCTCGCATAGCGCCCCTCGCGCGCCAGAAGCTCCGCATGGGTGCCCGTCTCGACGATGCGCCCCTCTTCCAGAACCACGATCCGATCCGCCTCCGCCACAGTGCTCAGGCGGTGCGCGATCATCAGCACCGTCCGCCCCTGCCCCGCCGCCGAAAGCGCGCCCTGAATCTCGCCCTCTGTCTCGGTATCGAGGGCCGATGTGGCCTCGTCCAACAGCAAGATCGCGGGGTCTTTCAGCAAGGTGCGGGCGATGCCCACGCGCTGCTTCTCACCACCCGACAATTTCAATCCGCGCTCGCCCACGGTGGTCTCATATCCATCCGGCAGGCTCTCGATAAAGTCGTGAATCTGTGCCGCGCGGGCGGCTTTGACCACCTCGGCATGGGTCGCACCCTCCCGCCCGTAGGCGATGTTGTAGCCCACAGTATCGTTGAAGAGCACCGTGTCCTGCGGGACCACACCGATGGCCGCGTGCAAGCTTGTCTGGCTCACGCTGCGCACATCCTGCCCGTCGATCAAAAGCGCGCCTTTCTGGACATCGTAAAACCGGAAAAGCAGCCGCCCGATGGTGGATTTGCCCGAGCCCGTGGACCCGACAATGGCGACCGTCTCACCCAGTTTGGCGGTGATGGACACGCCCTTCAGGATGACGCGCTCTGGGTCATATCCGAAAACCACATCGCGCAGCTCCACCTCGCCGCCCTTGATCTGCAATTCCTTTGCGTCCGGCGCGTCCGTCACATCGGGGGGCTGGTCCAGAAGGCCGAACATCTCGCCCATATCCACCAGTGACTGACGAATCTCGCGGTAGACCGTGCCGAGGAAATTGAGCGGCATGGTGATCTGGATCATGTAAGCGTTGACCATAACGAAATCACCCACCGTCATCGCGCCGCTTTGCACCCCGATGGCCGCCATGACCATCACCGCGATCAGCCCGCCCGTGATGATGAAACTCTGGCCGAAATTCAGGAAGGCCAGCGAGTAGGAGGTGGAGAGCGCCGCGCGCTCATATTGCTGCATCGCGCTGTCATATCGGGCGGCCTCACGCTCTTCCGCGCCGAAATATTTGACCGTCTCATAATTCAGAAGGCTGTCGATCGCCTTTTGGTTGGCGTCCGTGTCTTGGTCGTTCATCTCCTTGCGCAGCTTCACACGCCATTCGGTCACCCGGAATGTGAACACGATATAGAGCGCGATGACCCCGGTTACGACCACGAGATACCAGACATCGAACAGCACGGCGAGCACCGCGCCGATCATGATCAACTCCAAAAGCAACGGCCCGATGGAGAAAATCAAAAACCGCAACAGGAAGTCCACGCCTTTCACCCCACGCTCAATGATCCGGCTGAGCCCACCTGTCTTGCGGGTGATGTGATACCTCATCGACATGGCGTGGATATGTCCGAACGTGCGCAGGGCAAGGGCGCGCAGGGCGCGTTGTCCCACGCGGGCAAAGATCACATCGCGCAATTGCTGAAAGCCCACATTCATCAGACGCGCCACGCCATAAGCAACGGTCAGGCCCACAGCGCCTGCGCCCAGCATCCAGGCCGCGTCCTGCCCCTCACCCGCCAGCGCATCAACGGCGGCTTTGTAGAAAAACGGGGTGCCCACCGCGATCAGCTTGGCGAGAAACAGCACCACCAGCGACATGACCACGCGCCGTTTGACCCATGGCGCCTCGGGCGGCCAGAGATAGGGCGCGACTCGGGCGATGGTCCGCCAGCCACTGGCGGGCATTTCAGCATCTATGGGATCAGGTCCGGGGCGCATGGTTTGGTCTTTGTATTACAAGGGCTTCTACATAGCCCGGTGCGCACGGGATATCCAGCGCAGCGCGCAGGTTACGACCAGTAAGTTTGTGACGCGCCGAACCCGGCGCGAGCCGTTATTCCGGCAGGTTGAAAACCTGACCGGGATAGATCAGATCGGGGTCGCGGATACGGTCGCGATTGGCCTCGAACACGCGCACAAAAGCGAGACCCTCGCCGTAAATATCGCGTGAGATCGCCCAAAGCGTGCTACCTGGTTGGACGGTCACGGCGCGGACGGTCTGACCGTTTGCATCCTCTGCCTGAGCGCTTTGCGCGGCGGCGAGAACGGCCTCGTCCTCACGTTGGAACGGGGTCTCGACCCGGCTGGTGACCGTGCCATCGGCGGCAATCTCGTCGATGCGCAGGGTATAGACGCCAGTATCGACCTGCGGCAAATCGGTGCGCCATGCGCCCGTCTCCGAGATACGCGACGTGATCACCGGACGGTTGTCGAGATAGACGCGGATCTCGCCCGTGCCCGCGGCACGGCCCGAAAGCTGCACCTCCCCCACATCCGAATAGGTGATCGCATCCAAAGCCACAGACGACATGACTTCGGGCCCCGGACCCGCGACAGGGGTTGGGGTTTGCAGCACGCTGATGCCCTCGGGCGCGGAGCGCAGCACCGTTTGAGCGGTGCTGCCAGCCTCCTCTCCCGTCTCGGCTGTGGGCGGCGTCGGTGCGATGATGATTTGCGCGGCCGACTGGATTTCGCGCCCTGTCTCCGGCGCGCGCATGGCGAGGGTCAGCACGCGCGGCGTAGCACTTGGCTCCAGCGTGAGAAACTGCACGAATTGCCCCGCGGCATCGGTGGCGGCGGCGGCAACCACTGCCCCGTCGATAAGAATGGTGGTAGCCCAGCCGGGGGCCGCACTGCCCGCAATCAGGGCGCTGCCGCCCGGCTCCAGGCGGAACACATCGACGCTGGGCGGTGCGGGCTCGGATGCGCCTTGAGGTGCAGCCTCTGGAACCGCGTCCGCGATATTGGCCTCGGGGGAGACAACCTCGGGTGTCGCGATCCGGGCCGCCTCTTCGGGGGCCTGCACCGCAGCGGGCGTCCAGACGCCAGCCGCATAAAGCACAACGGACGCCACCGCGATCAGCGCCACACCGCCCGCTGCGATCTGCGCGATCTGCCCACCCGTCATGCCTGCCGCTTTGCTCATCCACCCCAATCCTATCACCACACCGGCACCCAGCGCGCGGTTGATGCACCCTAGCAACAAGGCTATCACCAGTCAAAACAACCCTTTTCAGCGAGGCATATCCCCATGCAGGAGAAATCAGTCTGTGTCTTTTGCGGCTCACGCGAGGGCGCGCGCGCAGCTTACGGCGCGGCGGCGGATGAGATGGGCATCGCGCTGGCCAAGGCGGGCTGGCGACTTGTCTATGGGGCGGGCGATGTGGGGCTGATGGGGCGCACGGCGCGGGCCGCACAGGCGGCGGGCGGGGCGACATTCGGCGTGATCCCCGAGCATCTGGTGCGCTGGGAGGTCGGCAAGACGGACCTCACCCGCTATGTCGTCACCGAGACGATGCATGAGCGCAAGAAGGTCATGTTCATGAATTGCGACGCTATCGTGGTTCTGCCCGGTGGCGCGGGATCTCTGGACGAGTTTTTCGAGGTGCTGACATGGCGTCAGCTTGATCTGCACGCAAAGCCTATTTTGCTTTTGGACATAGATGGTTACTGGCAACCTCTGATCCATTTGCTCGACCATGTGATCGACGAGGGTTTCGCTGACGGATCGGTGCGGGATTTCTACAGTGTTGTGCCAGACGTGGCCGCTGCCTTGGCCGCCTTGCGCGCCGCCCTGCCCTGACCCAGCGAAACGGCGCTGTAAATCGCAAGCGCCGCCCAGACCATCGGGAAGGCAATGGCGTGCCAAATGGTGAACGGCTCGAGAAATACCAAGGTGGCCACGCCGAATTGCAGCGTGGGGTTCAGGTATTGCACCAGACCGATGGCCGCGAGAGAGACGCGTTTTGTGGCCGCGCTGAACAAGATCAAAGGGACCGCTGTGAGCACGCCCGACAGGACCAGCAGAAAGCTGTCTTGTAGGTTTGCGCCAAAACTACCCCAGCCGATGGACCACAGCACGATCAGCGCAACCGGTGCGAGCAGCAGCACCTCCAGCGTGACCGAGACGACAGGCCCCACGCCAAGGGATTTCTTGATGACGCTGTAAAGCCCGAACGACCCTGCCAGAACGAGCGCGATCCACGGCGCTACACCGAGCCCCACTGTGAGCACCACGATGGCAACCGCCGCAAGGCCGACGGCGAGCTTTTGGCCCGTCGCCAGACGTTCGGCAAAAAAGAAGGCACCAAAGATCACCGCCACGAGCGGGAAGAGGAAATAGCCCATTGAGGCTTCCATCGCGCGGTCGTTATGGATCGACCAGATGAACACGAACCAGTTGATGGAAATCATCAAAGCGCCCAGCGAGATGATAACCGCCTGACGCGGCGCCCGCATTGCCGCGGGCAGCGCGCGCAGCCGCCCCTGAAGGGCCAGAACCGTTGTGAACAGAATCGCCGACCAAAGCGTGCGGTGGCACAGAACCTCAAGGGGAGGGATGTGATCGAGCAGTTTGTAATACATACCCGACAGGCCCCAGACCGTGCAGGAGAGCACCATAAGGAGGACCCCACTGAGCGGGCTGCCGGGGCTTCCGGTCGTATCGGAACTTTGAGGGGTGGTGGGGCGTGCCGTCGTCATAGCCTGAGCCTTGGGCTTTTTGCCCGCGCTTGGCAAGGGCTGCGAAACGCAAAACGCCCCCACCGATCCGGGCGGGGGCGTTGGTGAGCCGTGTTGTGCAGTTTACATGCGGCTGGCGACGTTTTCCCAGTTCACAAGGTTGGCCAGGAAGTTGTCGATATAGGCAGGACGCTTGTTGCGGAAATCGATGTAGTAGGAATGCTCCCACACATCGCAGCCCAGAAGCGTGGTCTGGCCAAAGCAGACGGGGTTTACACCGTTTTCGGTCTTGGTGACCTTGAGGCTGCCGTCAGTGTCTTTCACAAGCCACGCCCAGCCCGAGCCGAACTGGCCCGCGCCTGCGGCAGCGAACTGGTTCTTGAACTCATCATAGCTGCCGAAGCTGTCTTTGATGGCCGCTTCCAGCTCGGGCGGCATGTCGGATTTACCGGGGCTCATCATTTCCCAGAACTGGTTGTGGTTCCAAAGCTGGCTGATGTTGTTGAAGATGCCCGATTGCGCGACGGCGGAGGCGTCATAGGTGCCAGTGATGATTTCTTCGAGGGACTTGCCCTCCCACTCGGTCCCGGCAATCAGCTTGTTGCCGTTGTCCACATAGGCCTTGTGGTGGATGTCATGGTGGTATTCCAGCGTCTCCTGGCTCATGCCATTGCCAGCCAGCGCATCGTGCGCGTAGGGAAGATCGGGAAGTTCAAAGCTCATGGGTCAGCCCCCTCGTCAGAATTCAGATATATGAGGCCCTAAATGGAGGGCCTGTGTGGTAAACGTCAAGGGTGTTCGATTGGTTCCGACCGTGCAGAGCCGCTCTGAGGCTCAGAGATAGCCGACCTCGCTGCCTGGCGCTGCCGCACCTTTGAGAATGTCGAACATATATTGCGCGACCGAGCGGAAGCAGACGATGCGCACGGCGCTGTCGTCTGGCATCCAGAGAGCGGCGGGCACCTGCGCCATGCGGGTGCGGCGAAACATGCCGGGGGCGAAGGTGGACATATCGACCGGGGCAAGCTTCGCGATCACCTCACGCACCTGCGCCCCGCCCGACACCTCGAAAAGCGCGCGCGCGTCCGACACATTGACCGCCAGCGCAGGCTCACCCGTCAGCGATTTCTCGATGGCCGCGAGATGGGTGTCGGCCTCGGAATAGGGCACCAGCAGCATAAGCTCATCGGGAGACATCCAGGCAATGCCGCTGCGCCCCTTGGCGCTGATGCGGTTCTGCTCGGGCATTTTGCAGCCCGTGGCCTTCTCAGCCGCTTTGCGCAGTTTGGCCTCGGCCAGATCGCCGCGCAGGGTGATCATGCCCTGCACACCCATCTCCTGAATTTGGGCGAAGCCGTCGTAATTGGCACTGTCCAGTGCGCTGATTGCGTTAGACATTCTGCTTCTCCCCATCTTTGTCGAAGAATACCAGATCGACGATCCTGGCCTTCACGCTGGTCCCGTCCGTTTTGGGGAAGGTCAGCACCTCGCCCATCCGGTCCGGTCCGCGCAGCACGAGGCCCATCGCAATCCCACGCTCAAGCGTGGGTGAATGATAGCTCGATGTGACCCGGCCCTGCACGTTGCGCTGATTGTTCGCATTGCGCCCCTCGGCCACCGCATAGGCCCCATCGGGCAAAACCGAGCCATCCACGGTTTCCAGCCCCACGAGCTTCCACCTTGTGGGATCAGTCATATGGCTGCGGGCCTGCGCGCGCTTGCCCAAGTAGTCCTCTTTCTTCTTGGAGATTGCCCAGTCGAGGCCAAGATCCTGCGGGATCACAGTCCCGTCAGTCTCGTCGCCAATCATGATGAAGCCCTTCTCGGCGCGCATGATGTGCAGCGCCTCGGTGCCATAAACGGTCACGTCATGCGGTGCGCCCGCGGCCAGAAGAGCGTCCCAAAGCGCGCGGCCCTGGCCTGCGCGCACGGCAATCTCATAACTCAACTCACCCGAGAAGGAGATGCGGAAAATACGCACCGGGATACCCGCAAGCGTCGCATCGACCCAACCCATGAAGCTGAGCGCCTCGGCCGAAAGATCATCCTTCGAGAGCGCCTGAAGGGTGTCGCGCGCCTTGGGGCCGACCACGGCGATCTGGGCAAATTGCTCGGTCACATTGGCGACATAGACGTCCCAATCCCACCATTCGGTTTGCAGCCACTCTTCCATATGCCCATGGACCGTATCGGCCCCGCCGGACGTGGTGTGACACAGGAAAGTGGTCTCATCGAGACGGGCCACGACACCATCATCGGTGAGAAACCCGTTCTCGCTGCACATCAGGCCATAGCGGCAGCGGCCCGGCTTCAGCGTGCTCATCATATTGGTGTAGAGCATGTCGAGGAACTTGCCCGCATCCGCGCCCTTCACGATCAGCTTGCCCAGAGTGGAGGCGTCGAGCATCCCGAGGCTGTTTCGCGTGGCCTTGACCTCGCGGCTCACTGCATCGTGCAGGCTCTCACCTGCGCGCGGATAGCTGTAGGGGCGGCGCCATTGGCCCACCGGCTCCCAATGCGCGCCATTTTCCTCGTGCCATGCGTGCATGGGGGTGCGGCGCAGGGGTTGGAACCGTTCGTCGCGCGCCTCGCCCGCGATGGAGGCCATTGAAATGGGCGTGTAGGGCGGGCGGAACGTGGTGGTGCCGGTCTGCGGGATCGGCTGGTTCAGCGCGTCCGACAGGATGGCGAGCCCGTTGATGTTGCTGAGCTTTCCTTGATCCGTGGCCATGCCAAGCGTAGTGTAGCGCTTGGCGTGCTCGACGCTCTCGAACCCCTCTTGGGCGGCGAGTTGCACATCTGACACTTTCACGTCGTTCTGATAATCAAGCCAAGCTTTGGAGCGTTTGGCATAACCCGCACCCTGCGGCATCATCCAGACGGGGGCAAGGGGGGCTTCCTCCTGCGCTGACGCCTTCGGCCCGGCGCTTGGCTTGGCTTTGTGGCCTGCCGCTGTGGCGGCGTTGTGGCCCGCGTCATGTGCATCCGCCACCGTCTCAGAAAGGTGCAGCGCGCCATTGGCGGCCCCTGCGGGCGTGACAAACCCCGTGCCGTCTGCGCCAAGCGGTGGGCGGGCGGGATCGGGGCGGAAGAAGGCACCCGCCTCGTCCCATGTGAGCTTGCCACCGCAATGGGACCAAAGGTGCACCACGGGAGACCAGCCACCGGACATGGCCACCGCATCGCAGGCCACCTCTTCCAGCGCGGCACCCTCACCCGCTTGCGAGCATATCTGCACGCCGGTCACGCGCTTGCCGCCTTTGACGCAAGCCACCGCGTGACCCATCATGACGCGGATGCCCAGCGCTTTGGCCTCGGCCATCAACGGGCTGTCTGCGGGCAGAACGCGCGCATCAAGGATGACGGGGACCGAGAGACCCATCTGCACCAATGTGATCGCCGTGCGGTAGGCGTCGTCATTATTGGTCACGACCACGGTGCGGTCGCCGCAGGACACGCCGTAGTCCACCGCATAGTCGCGAATGGCCGAGGCCAGCATGACACCGGGAATATCGTTGCCTGCAAAGCTCAAGGGGCGTTCGATCGCGCCGGTGGCGGTGATCACATGGCCCGCGCGGATGCGCCAGAGACGGTGACGCGGGCCAGCAGCTCCGGGCTGATGATCGGCGGCGCGCTCATACCCCAGAACGTAGCCGTGATCGTAGACGCCCGAGCCTTGGGTGCGGGTGCGGATCGTGACGTTCTCCATCGCCTGCAGCTCCGCCGTGAGCGCGTCGATATAGGCCGCTGCCGGTTTGCCGTCGATCTCGCCGCCATCCACAGGGGTGCGCCCACCGAGATGCGCGGTTTGTTCCAAGAGCAGCACCTTCGCGCCAGTTTGAGCCGCGGATTTCGCCGCTTGCAGGCCCGCAATGCCACCGCCGATGACGAGAACATCGGTGAAGGCATAGAAATGCTCGTAGGTGTCGTTATCGCGGTTCTCGGGCGCTTTGCCCAAGCCAGCGGATTTGCGGATGATCGGCTCATACACATGCTTCCAGAACGGGCGCGGGTGAATGAACATCTTGTAGTAAAAGCCCGCGGGCAAAAAACGCGAGAGCTTGGAATTGACCACGCCGATGTCGAACTCAAGGCTGGGCCAGTGATTTTGGCTGGAGGCTTTCAGGCCGTCATAAAGCTCGGTTGTGGTGACGCGTTGGTTGGGCTCGAATTGATCCCCATCGCCCATATGGACAAGGCCGTTCGGCTCCTCGGCACCCGAGGCCACGACACCGCGCGGGCGGTGATATTTGAACGA
>JBASXE010000443.1:0-3915 GCA_049276875.1 Roseovarius sp.
GTGTTGACCCTCTGGCTGCTGCTGCGTCAGAAGATGGGTGACGAAACCCAAACCAGCGACCGTGGCCAACAGAAGGCACAGATCCGCGTGACCCTTGGCTTTTTGGTCCTGCCCCTTGCCATGGCCATCGCGGTAGCGGGCCTTGATTACCGATCGAGCCTCTATCCGCTGGGGATATCGGTCATCCTTGCGCTGGCCTTGCTGTTTGTCGCCTACAGTCAGATGCGCGCGAGCGCGGCAACGATTGGCGGCGCAGACCTGCCAAAAAACTTCCTAATGCGGGGTGTGTTTGCGCAAGAGGGCGACTTTCTTCCGCAGTTCCGCGAATTCGGGAACTTGGTGCTGTTCTTCCTGTTGATTGTCGCGCTTGGATTTCCGATCGCCACGGTGATCTTCATTACTGCATTCATTGGACTTCGCAGCCCGCGCCATGTTCCACTGGCTTTCGGCTTGGCCATTGCTCTTCTCAGCATAATGTGGCTGCTCGCATCTATGCTGACGCTACAATATCCATCCGGCTGGATCGCTACAGTGATCGATATGCCGTGGTGGCTTTCAGGTTACTGAGAGTTGCCCATCAACCAGATGCGCCGACAATAAGGATAAAACAGCCATGGATAACCCGCTCACGCCGCTCTTGCCCTTTGCCTATCGGGAGCCCAAACCACGCAACCGGGGCCTGAACTACGTGCGCGGGCCGGCCCTGCTGGGCCATGCGCTGCAGGACACGTTGGAGACCTACGGTGCCCATGTTGATATTCTAAAGCTGTCCGGTCATCAGGCGTCCCTGGCCTCCGAAGCAGCACTTGTGGCGGCGATAGAAGCCTGCAAGGCCCATGATGTGGCAGTTGCAGTGGGGAACCCGGTGATCGATGTCGCCCTTAGCGGCGGACAGGACCGGTTTGCTGCGGTTCTTGCACAGCTGGCCCTTTGGCGTGTCGATCTTCTTGAAATCTCCCTGATTGCCCGCTCGATCGACGAAGAAGACCTCAAGCGAGCCATCACCTTGGCGCAGGAGCATGGGATCTCGGTGCTGGCAGAGATTGGCGTCGATTTTGCTCATACCCGCTCGGCCGATCACGAGTTGTTCGTGCGCCGACGCGCAAGGCTGGCGCGCGTCGCGCTCGAAGCTGGTGCAACCCACGTCTTGCTGGAATCGGAAGGCTTGACCGAAAACCGGAGCGGACAACCGTTTCGCTGGGAAGCAGTGGAAGATATCGTAGGAGACCTAGACCCCGCGCGGGTGATCTTCGAGGCAGATGACCAGGATGTCATGAGCCACCTGATCGACATTTTCGGTCCCAAGGCCAACTTGATGGTGGATAGCGCACGCATCGAGAAGGTCGAGGCCGCCCGCCGTGGGTTCGGCCCGTCTCAATTTCTGTGGGGCAAGGTCGCCACGCTGGGGCCGCCGGGATGAGCAGGCAACCCAACATCCTGTTCATCATGGCCGACGATCATGCTGCGCGGGCAATCGGATGCTATGGTTCTGGGCTGTACGAGACACCCAATATCGACCGGATTGCTGCCAAGGGCGCGCGCTTGGACCACTGCTACGTCACCAATTCGATCTGCACACCCAGTCGTGCTGCCATCCTGACAGGCACCTATAATCACGTGAATCTGGTCCAGACCTTGCGAACCCCAATGGACAACCGGTTGCCGAATGTTGCCAAGCACCTTCAGGCTGGCGGATACCAGACCGCGATTGTCGGCAAGTGGCACTTGGGCGAGGGGTCTGCGCATCATCCCACTGGTTTCGACTTTTGGAAGGTCCTGCCGGGGCAGGGCAGCTACTTCGATCCAACCTTCATTGACCCGAACGGCTCCGAGATCCACGAGGGCTATGTTACCGATGTCATCACCCAGATGAGCCTCGACTGGATGAAGGCGCGCGACCCCAGCAAGCCGTTCTTTCTGATGTGTCATCATAAGGCTCCGCACCGATCATGGGAACCACATCCGAAGAACCAAAACCTCTACAAAGACCCGATCGCGCAACCCGAAACATTCGACGATGACTACAAGAACCGTGCCCGCGCCGCTGCCGAGGCAAAGATGCGCGTGCGGGACGACATGACCTATTTCGACCTAGGCCTTGTCCCACCGGGAGGAGATCCGGCTGCCGCAACCCAAAAGATACCGCATCCTTCCGACCCCAGCCATATGGTGTTGACTGATAGCGAAACCGGCGAGGATTTCCGATTTACAAACCTGAGCGAGCTCGCAAACTTCAAGTACCAGCGGTATCTGAGGCGATACCTTCAGACTGTCTCGTCGCTCGATGAGAGTGTGGGACGCCTGTTGGACTACTTGGATGCCGAGGGCCTAAGTGAAGACACGATTGTCATCTACACTTCTGATCAGGGGTTCTTTCTTGGCGAGCATGGTTGGTATGACAAGCGGTTCGTCTACGAGCAGTCGTTTCAGATGCCTTTCCTGATCCGCTACGCGCCCGAGATCCCGGCAGGTTCGGTTTGCGCCGATTTTGTCTGCAATGTGGATTTCGCGCCGACCTTTCTGGACTATGCCGGCTTTGTAACGCCGAACTACATGCAGGGCCGCTCGGCGCGCGCATGCATGCGCGGCCAGACCCCCAAGGGTTGGCCGCAGGTCGCCTATCACCGGTATTGGATGCATCGCGATGCGACCCATAACGCCTATGCACATTACGGCATTCGGGATCGGCGCTACAAACTTATCTACTGGTACAATGAAGGGTATGACCTTCCGGGCACGCGCGAGGGCGGACAGGATCGGGAGTGGGAGCTCTTTGACCTCGAAATGGACCCGCTCGAGCTTTTGAACGTCTATAATGACCCGAAATACAGCGAAGCTGTCTCTCGGATGAAGCAAGCGCTGACCGAGAGGCAAAATGAGATCGGGGACATTCCCGCGCATTAAGTTGGCGATGAATAGAAGGTTCATGGGTAGAACCGAGCAAAGGAAAACCGCGCTACCCAGTTTCCTTACTCTGGTTCCGGCGAGAGTGTCCGATCTTCTGTGTAACTGGGATTTGGTCCATGCTTTCTGAGAGAAGCAAGTACAACGACAATGACAATATCCAAGGAACTGCTGGACGAACTTCTGAAGGGCTGCGAGCGGCCTGAGGTGATCCATGAAACATGCCCCTCGAAGCCAACAACAACATGATTTATATAGAAAATATCATGACCAGCACAGCGAAATCAGCGGATTACTTGGGGAATGTGGGTTGAGGCCAATGCCGCCTGCGGAAACTGCTGATTGTAGAGCATGCCATAGCGCAGGATGGTCTGCTCAAGGTCTTCGCCGCTCTGGAAGCGATGGCTTTGCAGTACGTCTTCGATCCGGCCGTTGAACAGCTCGACCATGCCATTTGTCTGTGGCCGCAATGATTTGCGCTATCGGTTGCACTTTCGAAAAGGGCGCTCGGCAAAAACGTCAAAGCACTGAAATTAAGATCTCTTTTTAAAGCCTCCTTCCAAGGGCCTAGGGTCAGGATTCATAACCAAAACATGACCACGGCGGCCAAGGCGCACGCGGAGAGGAAGACCTTTGGGTACCTGTCGTAGCGGGTTGCGACCCGTCGCCAGTCCTTGAGACGGGCGAAGCTGTTTTCGATCTTGTGGCGTTTTCGATAGCGCGCCTCATCGTGTGGGATCGCGACCTTGCGGCCTTTCCTCGACGGGATACAGGGTTTGATCCCCTTACCTTCAAGGGCTTCGCGATACCAGTCCGCATCGTATCCACGGTCTGCCAGCAGGTGGTCGGCGGCAGGCAGGCCATCCAGCAATGCTCGCGCGCCGATGTAGTCACTGCGCTGGCCTGCCGTCAAAAACATCCGCAGCGGGCGACCTGTCGCGTCGGTGACCGCGTGCAGTTTCGAGTTCATCCCGCCCTTGGTGCGACCGATCAGGCGGCCACGCCCCCCTT
>JBASXE010000444.1:0-1516 GCA_049276875.1 Roseovarius sp.
GCTGGATGTTGATCTGCAGGCGACAATGAAGGCTAGGCAGCTGCTTGGCGCGCAGGATGGTGTGCCCCCAGTAAAGTGGCCCATAATTTGAGTTAGTACCGGCTTCAAATATGGAGCTGAGACATGGGCAAGAGATTGAAGCCTGAAGAGATTATCGCGAAGCTGCGTGAGGTTGAGGTTCGCCTCGCACGTGGCGAGACCGCTGCGCAAGCGGCGCGCGCGATAGGCGTGACGGAGCAGAGTTACTATCGTTGGCGCAAAGAGTATGGCGGCCTTCAGGTCGGCCAGGCCAAGCGGATGAAGGAGATTGAGAAGGAGAATGCGCGGCTACGCCGCGCCGTCTCTGATCTCACACTGGACAATCAGATCCTTCAAGAAGTCGTGCGGGGAAAGTTCTAAGCCCTTCACGCAAACGCATTGCCGTCGATCACGTGGTAGAGGAGCTGGGCGTCTCAGAACGCCGGGCCTGCCGCGTGATCGGCCAGCATCGTTCCACCCAGCGCAAGCCGAAGGTCGTTCGCGAAGACGAAGATCATCTGACGGCGGCAATCATCCATCTGGCCGAACGGTTCGGTCGATACGGTTACCGCAGGATCACGGCTCTTCTGAGACGAGACGGCTGGCATGTGAATGAGAAGCGGGTCTACCGCATCTGGCGACGTGAAGGGCTTAAAGTTCCAATGAAACAACCAAAGCGCAGCCGGTTGTGGCTGAATGACGGTTCGTGTGTGCGGCTAAGGCCTGCACACAAAGGTCATGTCTGGTCGTATGATTTCGTCCAGGATCGCACGCATGACGGCAAGGTCTTCCGAATGCTGTGCGTGATCGATGAGTATACGCGGGAGTGTCTCGCGATCCGTGTCGAGCGAAGGCTCAACTCTCGTGATGACTTAGGCGTGCTGGGCGAACTGTTCGTCAGATATGGCGCGCCAGAGCACATCCGATCAGACAATGGTCCCGAGTTTATCGCCATCGCGCTTAGGGAATGGCTCGGCAACATTGGTGTGAAGACGCTTTACATCACACCGGCAAGTCCATGGGAGAATGGTTACTGTGAAAGCTTCAACTCAAAGCTCAGAGACGAGTTGCTGGCCCGAGAAATCTTCTATGATCTACGCGAAGCTAAAGCCCTAATCGAAGGCTGGCGACATCACTACAACACGATCCGTCCGCATTCATCGCTTGGCTATAAACCACCGGCCCCCGACGCCATCTTGCCCGCGGCGTTCATACTGCCGTACAGTGGAGGTGTAGCAGCATGAACGCCGCTACGTGGAAACCGCCGGACTAACAAACCCGATGGACCACCTCTGAGGGGCAGACCACCCACACTCACACTAAAACTTCAGACGAACGCCACCATTAACGATGAAGCCATCGTTTCGGGACCAAATATCCGTCGTCCATTGCCCATCGGCAGAACGTGTAGGTCGTACCAATGATTCTTCCCGTGTTTGTCTAACGTCCAAAAGGTTCTCGGCATTTATGAAGTAGCTAACTTTACCAAGCGTTATCT
>JBASXE010000445.1:0-2998 GCA_049276875.1 Roseovarius sp.
ACTCAGGAGGAATCCATGTCGCGTTCATACCAAATATCGTCTGATGCTTTTGTCATCCCGCAAGATTTGCCCGTTCCCGGCGTGGGAAAGTTGCCTGTCAATGCGATGGTGCTGCGGGGCAAGGAACCGATGATCCTTGATACGCTTGCAATCGTTCATCGAGACTATTTTCTGGAAGTGGTCTTGCACATCGTAGAACCTGAAGATGTCCGCTGGTTGTTCCTGAGCCATGAAGATCGCGACCACTCGGGTTCGATCATGGAAGTACTGGCGCGCTGTCCGAACGCCAAACTGGTCACTAATTTTCTGGGTCTGGGAAAGCTGCAAGAGGAATTCGAATTCGCCCCGCGTCGTATTCACATTCTTAATGACGGTGGGACGCTTGATATCGGGGAACGCACGGTGGCGGCGATCCGTCCACCGCTTTACGATTCCTCGGCAACAACAGGTATTTGGGACCCAAAGAGCGAAATCTACTATGGAGCGGATTGCTTTGGTGCCGTGACCTCGGGCGAGGTGCCGCATTATGTTGACGAAATGACCGGATCAGATTTCGAGGACGGGTTCTTTTTCATGAATCGGGCGAACCACATCTGGTTCGAACACGTCAAGCCAGAAGCAATCGCCGAAGCGGCCGAGCGGATCAAGAAACTGGGCGCACGCATGTTGGTCAGTGGTCACGGTCCGGTTGAGCGGCGCAATGTTGATCAGATATGCGAGATGATCAAGCGGATCGGCGATATGCCCGCGATCGAACTGCCCGACAATGACGCCTATGTCAGCATGCTGGATGCAGAGGAAACCTGATCTTCCGTGAATTTCCTGAAACTGCGGCCATGCAATAAAAATAATGTCATGGGACTTTTGGTTTCCTGTACGGCTGATCAGCCGACGCAAACAAACGCTACTCGAGAGGCAGTTACGTTGACTTGTCAAAATGCCCGAGATGCCGCAGGGATGCAGGATGCGGTCCTGAGGCGCCTAGCCTTCGTCAGCGGCAAGGATGCGGATCATGACCGTTCATGACTTTGGCGCATAGTGCTGTCCTTCGCAGTTTGCGCCAGGATCTTGGGCAGCTGGTTTTCTTTGGACCGGACGATCGGGGGTTACATGGCCGCCACCTGGAGCGCGGTCCCCGCGCGGTCCCGGGCCTAAGATGAGCGGCAGCTCCTACAACCAAGGTCGTGCGCCCCTTTCTGCAGAGGTAGTCGAGGCGATCTTGTCGGGGGGGCTTGACGATCCTAGCGCTGTTCTGGGGCCGCATGAGATCGATGGCCGGCGCTATGTGACCGTCTTTCACCCCGGTGCTGTGAGTATGGCGGCTGTAGCGTGCGATCAGGCCTATCTCCTTGGGCCGTTGCCGGGGGCGCCGGGCGTGTTTCATGGGCCTGTGCCGGGTCTGGGCCCGTATTGCCTAAAGGCTACCGGGGAAGATGATGTGGTCTGGTCGATGGAGGACCCCTACCGCTTCGCCCCCGTTCTGGGTGAGATCGACGAATACCTGATTGGGGAGGGTACGCATCACGCGCTTTGGCGGGTTCTGGGAGCGCATGTGCGGACCCATCAGGGTGTCATGGGTACGCATTTTGCGGTCTGGGCGCCCAATGCTCGGCGGGTGGCGGTAGTGGGCGATTTCAACGGATGGGATGTGCGGCAGCATGGCTTGCGACGGCGCGGCGTGGCTGGTGTTTGGCAGATCTTCCTACCCGGCGTGGGTGAGGGCGCGACCTACAAATACGCGATCACCGGGCCCGATGGCGTGGCCCTGCCGCTTAAGGCGGACCCCGTGGGTTTTGGGTCGCAGCATCCGCCTGAGACTGCCTCGGTAGTCCGGGATATAGGGGGCTATGGCTGGCGGGATGCTGGATGGATGGACAGCCGCGCGGGTGCAAACGCCCGGACTGCGCCGATTTCCATCTACGAGGTGTATCTGGGATCGTGGCGGCGTAAGGCGGAAGGTCGGCGCATCAGCTACCGCGAAGCAGCCGAAGAGTTGGTGGACTATGCGGTAGAGATGGGGTTCACCCATCTGGAGCTGTTGCCCATCAGCGAATACCCCTTCGACGGCTCATGGGGCTATCAGCCCCTGGGACTTTACGCGCCTACCGTCCGCCATGGCCCACCCCATGAGTTTCGCGACCTTGTCGATGCCGCGCATCTGGCGGGGCTAGGCGTGATCCTTGACTGGGTGCCGGGGCATTTCCCGACCGATTCCCACGGGCTGGGTCGGATCGACGGCACGGCGCTTTACGAACATGCCGACCCCAAGGAAGGGTTCCACCGCGACTGGAATACCCTAATCTACAATTACGGGCGGCGCGAGGTGCGGAATTACCTGATCGCCAACGCGCTTTATTGGCTGGAGGAATATCACATCGACGGGCTGCGGGTGGATGCGGTCGCCTCCATGCTCTCCCGCGACTACAGCCGCGAACCGGGGCAATGGGTGCCCAATATCCATGGCGGGAACGAGAACCTCGAAGCCATAGACTTCCTGCGCGCGATGAATGTCGCGGCCTATGGCGCGCATCCGGGCGTGATGACCGTGGCCGAGGAAAGCACGTCCTTCCCCAAGGTATCCGCCCCGGTCCATGACGGGGGCCTTGGCTTCGGGTTCAAGTGGAACTTGGGCTGGATGAACGACACGTTGCGCTACATGGCCGAGGACCCGGTGAACCGGAAATATCACCACGACAAGGTGACATTCGGCCTGCATTACGCGTTTTCCGAGAATTTCGTCCTGCCCATCAGCCATGACGAGGTCGTGCATGGCAAGGGCAGCACGTATACGCGGATGCCCGGCAATCATGCGACGAAGCTTGCCAATCTGCGCGCCTATTTCGGCTTCATGTGGGGGCATCCGGGCAAGAAGCTTTTGTTCATGGGGCAAGAATTCGGACAGGTCGCCGAATGGAACCATGACGCGGAGATCGCGTGGCATCACCTCAATGATCCCGGTCACAAGGGGGTGCAGCGGCTCGTGCGCGATCTCAACACG
>JBASXE010000446.1:0-1616 GCA_049276875.1 Roseovarius sp.
TGGCTGACGTGCCGGCGGTTCAGTTTGTGCGCAATAAAGCAGAGGCCAAAGACCCAGTGGTGATGCGCCGAAGACCGCTGCAGCCCCACCGCCCGGCAGACTTCGCGCCAGCGATAGCCATAGGCGCGCAACCAAACGATCTGGCCATCAATGGGCTCTAGTCCTGCGGTCCAGGTCAGCGTCTCCTCCATCCGGCTGATGGCGGCGGGCGATGGCAGCACGCGCATGGGCTTGGGTTCCTGGCCCACCTTGTCCGCAAAGCTCTGCACCACTTCTGGCCAGGTGCTGAAATACCCAGAAAGCCGAGGCTCTGGCAGGCGCTTGAGGACGAAGGCCGCTTCCGAGAGGCGGGCCTCCACCAGCTTCGGTGTCCAGGCGCTCATCGGGTCTTCCCCTTTTTCATCTTGCCAGAGAGCTTTTCGCCGAGCTGGCGGACGAGTTCGCGCTCAGGCCAGGTCAGCCGATCATCGTCGATGCTGACAGCCAACAGCCCTGTTTCACGCCAGCCATCCCGTTTGAATTGATCTGGCCCCCGCCGATCACCGCCATAGCCGGGAGGGTGCCACCGCATGGATTTCATCGGCGCGCCTCCGGGAAAAGGGCTGCATAGCCGATCACATCGATGAGGCTGTCCTCATGCCCCGGGTCATGGGAGAGCCGAACCAGCTTCAGATCGATCATGCAAAGGACAACCTGCGCTGCCGACACGGGGCGTCCGAGCGTGATCGACCAGCGTGCTGCAATCGCCTCAAAGGCCGCATCCGCTGCGCCATAGGCATGGCCACGCTCTTCAAGCACGCCGGCTACTTTTTCTAGAAACGCGACGGCGCTCATGCGACACCCCCTTGGGTCTCCAGCGCCCAGTGAAGGATTGCGATGGCATCAGCCTCGTTGTCATCGGCGGGGCTGTAGCCGCGGGATCGCGCGGCAGCGATCATCACCTCTTTGGGCGCGTTGCCCTTACCGGTCGCGTGACGCTTGATGGTGCCGACAGGCACGCCCTGGTATGGGACGCCCCGCAGTTCCGCCCAGCTTGTCAGGGACGCCAGCAAGCCGCCGTAGACATGCGCCGCATCGGTGCCGAGGTGACGCCGCACCTCTTCGAAATAGATCGCCTCAATAGGCCCAGACAGGCGGTCGACCTCGGTGACCCAGTTCGTGAACCGGAGATAACGCATACCGCCGCCGTCATAGCGCCCAGGCTTGAAGCTGGCCGTGCCGCTTGTAATCAGGCCATCAAAGCCGCGCAGCGCCCATCCAGTGGTGGTTCCGAGGTCAAGGGCGAGGATTGATTTGGCCTGTGCAGAGGGTGTGACGGATGCAGCGGATAGTTCACTATGACCGTTACACGTGCGCGCATGTGCGCGCGTGACGCCTATATAGGGGCAACCCGTCACATCCGTCGCAGCCCTTGTTTTATTGGTCATTGTAATCTCCTGTGAATAGGTCAGAGTTGTTGTCGCAAAGCTTGATCCCGAGGAAGCCGCGGGCCTTACGGGTGTTTTCGCGGGTGAACCCCTTGGTGCTCAGCGTCTCGGAAAAGCGCTTCATTGAGCCGGCATATTCGCCGTTTGCCTCGGCCCAGGACTTCCAGCTGTTGAAGAGATCCGTAGATC
>JBASXE010000447.1:0-17411 GCA_049276875.1 Roseovarius sp.
TTGATAGTCCGAGAAGAAATTCACATGCCCGGTCATAGCGTCGGGCAAAAGCCTGTCTGCCAGCCCTTGTCCGCGCCAGTCGGTGATGATCGAGGCAAAGCCCCGCTCCGCCAGCGCCTTGGCGGCGAAGGCGTATTTTTCGACATATTCCGTGCGGCCCGGGAAGATGAAGACAGTGCCGCGCGCGCCTTCTTTGGGGAAGGCACCTACGCGCAGACGCACACCATCCTCTGCACGCACCCAATAGGCGGCACCACCGGGCGGCGCGTCAGCCACATCCGCGTAGAAGGGTGCGGGCTCCAACATCAGCCCAGAACGCTGCCCAGCTTCATTGCCATGCCCATATCGCCATCTACGGCCAATTTGCCGGACATGAAGGCGGCGGTTGGATCCAGATCGCCTTCCATGATGGATTGAAACGTGTCGGCATCCGCTGTGAGGGTCACATCCGTCTCCTCGTCGCTGGCGCGCGCGCCGGAGTTGTCGATCACGACTGAGCCTTCGCCGGTGATGTGAAACTTGGCGGTGCCGTCAAAATCTTTGCCCGCAATCTTGCCGTTAAGGGCCGCGACGGCCTGGTCCAATGTCTCGCTCATATCTGCCTCCTTGAGAATTGAAGCGCCGGGGGGTTTGCTTTCTGGCGCTATACGCTAAACTAATTCGCGTTATGAGCATATATAGGTCCTTTTTCCAGAACGTCGTTGCGGCAACCGTGCTGCTCGCCCTCTTTTCTGCGCCCGGTCGGGTCGAGGAGGCGCAGCTGGATCTGCTTTATGGCCAACTCAAAGGGGCCGAAGCACAGGATGCGCGCCGCATCGGCGAGGAAATCCGTCACGAATTACGCAAGACCGGCTCTCCCTCGATGGATTTGTTGGTCAAACGCGGGCGCGACGCGATGGAGGCGGGCGATATGCGCGGCGCCATTGGGCATTTTACCGCTTTGACGGATCATGCGCCGGAGTTTGCCGAAGGTTGGCACATGCGTTCGGTGGCCTTTGCGCGCGCTGGAATGCCGGGCCTCGCCTTGGCCGATTTGGAGCGATCTCTTGAGATTGATCCGCGCAATTTCGCCGCGATCTACTCGTTGGGCGCGGTGCTGGAGCAGGTTGAACAGCCCGAGCTTGCCCGCGAAGCCTATGCGCGCGTTGCAGCTATACATCCGCATTTTGACGACATATCAGAGACGTTGAGCCGTCTGGACGAGGATCTTCGCGGCTCCGATCTCTGATCGACCCATTCACCCCAACCCCAAAAAGGGCCCGCGCCATGGCACAGCCGTCAAGAACCCTAGCGGTTCTGGGCCCCACCAACACCGGCAAGACGCATTATGCGATTGAACGGATGCTGGGTTATCCTACTGGGGTGATCGGTCTGCCGCTGCGCCTCTTGGCGCGAGAGGTCTATGAGAAAATCGTGGCGATTCGCGGCCCCTCCGTTGTGGCTTTGGTCACAGGGGAGGAGAGGATCGTGCCGCCGCGGGCCAAATACTGGGTGTGCACGGTGGAGGCGATGCCCGAAGGGATGGGCGCTGATTTCGTGGCCATTGACGAGATCCAGCTTTGCGCCGACCCAGAGCGCGGGCATGTCTTCACCGACCGGCTTTTGCGGATGCGGGGCCTGCGCGAGACGCAGTTTTTGGGTGCGTCCACCATGCGCAGTGTCATTGCAGAGCTGGTTCCGGATGTGGAATTTGTGCCGCGTGCCCGAATGAGCCAATTAACCTACTCAGGTCCGAAAAAGATAAGCAAGCTGCCGCCACGCACGGCTATTGTAGGATTTTCGGTTGAAAATGTCTATGCGATCGCTGAGCTCTTGCGCCGCCAGAAGGGCGGTGCGGCGGTCGTGATGGGCGCGCTTTCACCGCGAACGCGCAACGCGCAGGTCGATCTCTATCAAAACGGTGAGGTCGACTATCTCGTGGCCACGGATGCCATCGGGATGGGGCTCAATCTGGACATTAACCATGTCGCTTTCTCGGCGCTCTCGAAGTTCGATGGGCGCAGGATGCGGGCGCTTATGCCCAATGAACTGGGCCAGATTGCCGGCCGTGCCGGGCGGGGCATGTCGAATGGCACGTTCGGCGTAACGGGTGAGGCGCCGGACCTGCCCGAGGATATGGCCCGCGCGATCATGGACCACCGCTTTGCCCCCATCCGCAAATTGGAATGGCGCAGTGCTGCGCTACAGACCGGATCGGTCGCAGCCCTCATCAAATCGCTGGAGGCCAAACCGCAGCATGAGCTTTTGGCCCGCGCCCGCGAGGCCGATGACCTCAACGCCCTGCGCAGCCTGTCTGAGGCCCCCGACGTGCGCGCCCGTGCTACTGATGGCAAGTCCGTGAAGCTTCTTTGGGATGTGTGCCGCATCCCGGATTTTCGCGGGATCAGTCAGGCCGAGCATGCGGGCCTCCTGGAGACCATCTTTCTTGATATGCACGAGCGTGGCACAATCCCTGATGAGTGGCTCGCGCGGCAAATTCGCCGGATTGATCGCACTGATGGGGATATCGACACGCTCTCCAAACGGTTGGCGTATATCCGCACATGGACCTATGTCGCGCAGCGCAAGGGCTGGGTCGAGGATGAAAGCCATTGGCGAGACGCCACGCGCGCTGTAGAAGACCGACTGTCAGACGCATTGCATGGAGCGCTGACCCAAAGATTTGTGGACCGGCGCACCTCCGTGCTCTTGCGCCGGCTCAAGCAGAAGGAAGCCATCGTGGCCGAAGTGAATGAGACAGGTGATGTGACGGTCGAAGGCGAATTCGTCGGCCGTTTGGACGGGTTCCGCTTTGCGCAGGACAAATCAACCAGTGGACCGGAGGCCAAGGCGCTGAGTCAGGCGAGCCAATCGGCGCTGGCGCCTCATTTCCACCTGCGTGCCGACAGGTTCTACAACGCGCCCGACACTGAGATCGATTTCACCGAGCAGGGGGGCCTTATGTGGGGCACCGATGCGGTCGGGCGTCTGATCAAGGGCGCGGACCCTCTGAAGCCGCAAATCAAGGCATTTGTTGATGAGGCAGCCGGGCCGGACGTGCTGCAAAAAGTCGAGCGGCGCCTGCAACATTTCATCGATCGCAAGATCGCGACCCTCTTTGAGCCGCTTTTGGCGATCAGCCGGGATGAGGCGCTCACCGGTCTCGCCCGCGGCTTTGGTTTCCGCATGGTCGAGGCGCTTGGGCTTATCCCGCGCGGCGAGATTGCCGATGATGTCAAGGCGCTGGACCAGGATGCGCGCGGTGCGCTGCGCAAGCACGGTATCCGGTTCGGGCAGTTCACGATCTTCATGCCACTGCTCTTGAAGCCTGCGCCGACGCGGCTCCGGCTGGTGCTTTGGTCGCTTTACAACGATCTGGACGAATTCCCCGAATCTCCGCCCCCCGGTCTGGTGACCGTTCCGGCGGTGCAGGTGCCACAGGGCTATTACACCATGGCCGGATACCGCGCGGCGGGTGCCCGAGCGATCCGCATCGATATGTTGGAGCGCCTCGCGGATATGTTGCGCGCAAAGGACAGCCGGGGCGGGTTTGAGGCCGATCCTGACATGCTGTCGATCACTGGTATGACGCTGGTGCAGTTTGCCGATCTGATGGGCGGTCTGGGCTACAAGGCCGAGCCGGGCGAGCGGCCCAAAGTGAAGGCTGCGACGGCGACGCCTGTGGATACGGCGATCGCGGAGGCGGCTACGGACGTGGCGGTTGAGGCCGGTTCCGAGGTGGCAATTCCCGACGAGGGTGTGGCCCCCGTGGCTGTTGAACCGCAGGTGCCCGCAGACGCGCCTGCCGTGCCCGAGACGGCTGAGGGCGACCTTCTTCCAGGCACAGCCCCGGATGCGGCAGTGGAACCCGTGGAGGCCAAAGCTGAGCCCGAAATAGAGACGTTCTACACATTCACATGGGCCGGGCGCGGCAATCAGCAGCGCCGCCGTGAGGGTGGGGCACAGCCGCGTGGTGATGCAAAGCCCGGCGAGGGCCGTGGTAAGCCGCGTGGCGAAGGCCGTGAGGGGGATCGCAAGGGGGGGCGCAAGCCGCAAAAGGGCAAGGGCAAGCCACAGCGCGAGCAAGGCCCCAAAACCTATGCCGCAGCCCCTGCCAAATCCAGCAAGATCGACCCTGACAATCCATTCGCCGCCGCGTTGATGGGGCTCAAGGGCAAGGAGTGAGCGGCGACGCCACCGATGCCGCCGCAGGCAGCGCTCCCGAGGGTGGGGCGGAAAAGCTGCGTGTTGACAAGTGGTTGTGGCAGGCGCGCTTTTTCAAGACCCGCGCTTTGGCCGCCAAGGTGGTGACCGCTGGGCATGTGCGCGTCAACTCCAATCGCATTTCCAAACCTGCCACCACGGTGCGCACGGGCGATGTTCTGACCTTTGCTCAGGCGCGCATCATTCGCGTGATCCGCGTAGAGGCCATTGGCACACGGCGCGGCCCTGCACCGGAGGCGCAGACGCTCTATACTGATCTCTCGCCGCAACCTGATCCTGCAACACCGCGCGACCCTGTGCCACATACCCCGAGATACGAGGGAAAAGGCCGCCCCACAGGCCGTGACAGGCGCAAACTTGACCTCAATCATCGCCCGTCTCTTGATTGATGGTATGGCTTGATTTACCACGCCCCCAAACGCCGCATCTGAGAGACGCCCATGACCTATATCGTCACTGATAACTGCATCGCCTGCAAATACACCGACTGTGTCGAAGTGTGCCCGGTCGACTGCTTCTATGAGGGCGAGAATATGCTGGTTATCCACCCGGATGAGTGCATCGATTGCGGTGTCTGCGAGCCGGAATGTCCCGCAGATGCGATCCGCCCGGATACTGAGCCGGACATGGAGAAATGGGTTGAGTTCAACCGCAAGTATTCCGAAATGTGGCCCGTCATCATTACCAAGAAGGACGAGCTCGAGAATGCCGCCGACCGCGATGGCGAAGAGGGCAAATTGGAGAAGTATTTCTCTGAAACACCCGGCGAAGGTGGCTGATCCGAGCTGATCAGTCTGATTCGTGGCTCTGTGCAGATGCGCGGCACCTGCAGTTTGGCTTTGATTTAAAGGCAAAACGCTCCGTCTGGTGCGCGCTCTCTTTCGTGGGGCCTGTTTTTGTGCTATGATGTTTGCAGAATGTAATGTGCTGCCAAATATCCATTTGCCCACGCCGCTGCTTGGGGGGATGGATTTCTTTGCGCCGATGCAATCAAGTCTGTGGCGCTCTTCGGGGCCTATGGGACATGCAAAGGTGGGGTGGCCAATGAAGGATGACATGAATGAGCAAGTCCAAGAAATCCGAGTTTCGCCCCAACGACTTTGTCGTGTATCCGGCCCATGGCGTGGGTAAAATCGTCTCCGTCGAGACGCAGGAGATAGCGGGGATCGAGCTTGAGCTTTTTGTGATTTCCTTCGAGAAAGACAAGATGACCCTTCGGGTGCCGACGCATAAGGCGACTGAGATCGGGATGCGTAACCTGTCGAGCCCCGACACTGTGTCGCGGGCCATGACCACGCTCAAGGGCAAGGCGAAAGCCAAGAAGGCCATGTGGTCGCGCCGCGCGCAGGAGTATGAGCAAAAGATCAACTCGGGCGATCTGATCTCGATCGCTGAAGTCGTGCGTGATCTGCACCGCACTGATGATCAGCGTGAGCAGAGTTACTCCGAGCGCCAGCTTTATGAGGCCGCTCTGGAGCGTCTGACCCGCGAAGTGGCCGCTGTCAGCGGTGATGATGAGGTGCAGGCAGCCAAGCAAGTGGGCGATGTCCTGATCTCGCGGGTCGCTGCCGCCTGACGGTAAAGTAAAGAATCAAGAAAGAGCCGTATCCTTCTGGGATGCGGCTTTTTTTATGAATTGAGTGCAGAAGGCGCTGCTATCTCCGCTATCTGCTGCGTGGCCGCCACGACATCGGCTGTTTGGCCCGTGCTTGGGTCGCAGGACCGGTGAGAGGGCAAGCGCGCCCTCGTCCACGGGGCCTGCAATCAGATAGGCCCGTGGGGCCAGGTCACCGCGTGCATGCGCTGTTGCAATCGGTCTCTTGCGCGTGGCACTCGCGTGTCACAAGGCCATGCACAGATTTGCCGAGAGCGGTGGCTGAGCCCTTCTAAACGTCTGATTTGTCGTGCTGGGCCGCGCTTACTTCGAGTTGTGACAAGAGCATTGTCTGTAATTCTTGCTCCAGTTCCTTTGCGCGTGCGATATAGGCCGCGTTCTCGACAGTGGGCTTTTCAGGGTCCCAAAGGGCCGCCAATTCGCGCACGGAATGGCGGTCATGGCGGTAGAACGTGTCTTCGAGTTCGGACGCCTCGAATTCGGTCAGCCCCACATTTTCAAGCACATAGCGTCCCGCACGCAAAGATGCGTCGAACATCTCGCGCACGATGTCGTTGGCCCCTGCCTGAAAGAGGCGAAACACATGATTGCGGTCATGCGCGCGCGCTACGATATGCAGATCTGGGCGCTCTCGCCGCGCGAACTCGATCAGGCGGACAGAGGCATCCGGATCGTCAATCGCGACAACCAGCACCCGCGCCGCCGCAAGACCCGCCGCGTTGAGCATATCGGGGCGCGTGGGATCGCCAAAGAAGCCTTTGACGCCAAAGCGGCGCATCCGCTGAATGGCCTCCAGATCATGGTCCAGTACCACGGTCTTGAACCCCGCAGATCGCACCAAACGGTTCACGATCTGCCCGAAGCGGCCAATGCCGACGATGATCACGGGGCCTTGGTCATCGACCTCATCAAAGGCGTGGTCCGGCGCAGTTTCCTCCATCCTGCGCGACAAGAAGTCGTATGAGATGAACAAAAGGGGTGTGATCAGCATGGAGAGAGCGACGATCAGAAGCAAGATTTCGGACAGCTCACGGGGGATCGCATTCTGGCTGAGTGAAAAGGAGATCAACACGAATCCGAACTCCCCTGCCTGAGCGAGGCTGAGCGTGAAGAGCCATTGTGCCCGTCCCTTGAGCCCGAAGATCCGTCCGAGCCCGTAAAGAATACTGCCCTTGAGCAGCATCATCGACAGGGTCAGCGCGAGGATCATCATGGGCGCTGTGAAGAGGATATCGAAATTGATGCCAGCGCCTACGGTGATGAAGAAAAGCCCCAATAACAGGCCCTTGAAGGGGGCAATGTCCGACTCAAGCTCGTGGCGGAATTCGCTGTTTGCCAGCACAACACCCGCAAGGAATGCGCCGAGAGCGGGAGATTGGCTGACCAGATACATCACGAAAGAGATGGCCACGACGATCAGCAGCGCCAGCGCCGTATACATTTCGCGCAGGCGTGCCGCGTGGATATAGCGAAAGACCGGCCGGGTCAGGTAGATGCCCGTGAGGATGATCGCAGCCACTGCGCCCAGGGTAACCAGAGTGACGGCCCAGCCGGGCAGGCCCGCCACGAGCGAATAGTTCGCCGCATAATGCGCGCCGCCATGGGCTGCATCGGTGCTCCGCTCAAGCGCGCCCGAGAGCACCTCCTCAGGGCTTTTGGGCAGGGCCAGAAGCGGTAGCAGGGCGAGCATCGGGATAACGGCGATATCCTGGGTAAGCAGCACGGAAAACGCCGAGCGTCCTCCCTTGGTCTGCATGAGCCCCTTTTCTGACAGGGTTTGCAGCACGATCGCGGTGGATGACAGCGCCATGACAAGACCGATGGCCAGTGCCACGCTCCAGACGTGCCCCAGCGCCATCGCAGCCCCCATGACCGCCAGCGTGGTCAGCCCGATCTGAAGTCCACCAAGCCCCAGAAGCCTGTGGCGCATGTCCCAAAGCGCGCGCGGTTCAAGCTCCAACCCGATGATAAAGAGCATCATAACCACGCCAAATTCCGCGAAATGTTGCAACTGGGCCGTCTCGTTGCCGACAAGGCCGATGACGGGCCCGATCAGAATCCCCGCTGCGAGATACCCCAGCACAGAGCCAAACCCAAGCCGCGCGGCAATCGGGACGGCGATAACCGCCGCCGCGAGATAGATGGATGCCTGATAAAGGAAGCCTTCCATGGCCCGCCTTTCGCCCTTGCGCGCCACTGCCGCAAAAATGCTTCATGGCCAGCGTCCCCACCTTAGCCTGCGTGCCGGGGTGTGCAATGTGCGATGGGGGCAATTGACGGGTGCGCGCTGAATAAGCCCGGTAAACTGTCCGGTGGCTTAGCCTTGCGGCATTTGCAGCGTCAGATTGCGCCCGCGTTTGACATAGCGTAGCTCGCTGTCGCCAATCGCGGCCACCTGACCCCCGTCAAGCCTGTCACCGACCTGCACCTTCTTGTAGCGCCCATTGCCCAGACGGACGAGAGCGCGGCGGCTGTTGGGGGAGCCGTAGACGCCGATCAGGTTGATCTTGCGCAGATTGATCGCGTTTTTCTGCGTGGCCTGCCGCGCGACGGAGGCGCGCGATGGCAGCGAGGGCGTGAGGACCTGTGCAACGCGCACGGGCGTTGCGGCGGTTTGTTCTTGCGCGCGCTCCACGGTGCTCGCGAAATCCGAGGGGCGGGTGTTGGGCGTCAGAGAGGCCGTGACCGCCTGTGGCGTGGGATTCTCAAAGAGAGAGGGGTCAATGGGCGCCGCCGCTTGCGCGGCATCGGTCAGCGCGCGGTTCAGCGCCTCGGTATCAATCAGCGGCGTGGCCGCACCACCGTCGCTACGCAATGTCGCGGCGCTGGCGTTTTGCTCGGGTGGGGTTTCGACCGCGCTTTCGGCGGCTGCGGTGATTTCTGCAGGGCGCACGCGGGGGCGCAGCGCGGCCAGCGCGGCATCTGCCTCGGAGAGGGTTGCCGTTTCGGTTTGGGCATCAGTCTCGGCGGCTGCGCCATCTTCGGGCGCGAGGCCTTCGGGGCGTGCACGGGGGCGCAAGCCTGCCAGTGCGGGATCAGCGGCGAAATTTGTCTCAGCCCCATCTTCGGGCGTCGGGGTCTGCGCAGCCTCGGCCTCGGCCACATCCAACGCCGGCTCGTCTGCCGGTGTGAGGGCCGCTTCCGTCATTGTGGCCTCAGGCTCGGGGGCTGCGGGCAAACGGTCAAAAAACCCTTCCGGCGGCAGCAGGGCGGGCCTGCCTGCGACGAGGCGGACGCCTTCCGGGCTGACGATTCCGTCTTGCACTGCGCGGATGAACCCACGCGAATCAAACTCGAACAGCACCCCCGCGGGGGGTGGGTCAAGCTGGGTCGCTAAAGGCATTTCGCGGTTGGGTGGGCTGACAGGGCGAGACGCCTCAGACAGGCGCAATCCCGGGTCTATTGCGGCTTCATAGACTTCCGTGGTTCCGATTGCGGGGCCGTCGCCTGTCGGGGGCTGGGGGGCCACTTGCCAGATGCCGGTCGCGGCGTAACGTGCGAGCGCCTCGCTTGGCGACAGGGCCTCGGGCCGCTCGGGCAAGGGCGTCACGGCCGGCAGAGGGGTGACGTCTTGCGCATCTGGTGTGAGGGCCGCCAGCTCTTCGCCCGTGCCCGAGGGCAGCGGGATGATCTCGGTCTGTGCGGCCTCTTCAGGCGTCTCGTCCCCGGCGGAGACTTCGGAGACCTTGATATCCTTCGGCCCGCCGAACAAGCGCGCAAGCCCGTCATCGAGGAACACGGAAGCCCACGCAGCGACTCCCACCAAAAACAGCAAAAGCACAGCCGTGAGGATCAGGCCCAGAAACTTCGGTTTACCGCCCACCTCATGCCCGCGCGCGCCAAAAACGGTCATGCGCTCTTTCTCGCGGTCGCGGCGGCTGCGCAGCGCATCTTTTTGCGCCTGCGTGGTGGCCACCTCGGCGTCTGGTTGTTCCTTCGGGCGACGGCGCGAGAAGAACGAGCCGGTTTTGGGTGGTGGCGGGGCGATATCCGCCTCCGGCGTGGCCAGCCGCGTTTCCGGATCGGGGATCAGCGAGGCCGCAGCGGCCGCGATTGCAGGCGCGTCCAAGGCGGGTTCCATGCGTGGTGCGGGAACAGGCGGGATGTCCAAGCCATCATCGGTGACATGCGCGCCTGATTTAGCACCTGCGTTGGTATCTGCATCGGGGGGCGTAACGGAGGGGGCCGCTTTGGGGATTTCCGTGCCGTCGAGCGTCGTGAGACGCGACGCGCCGCTGAGTTTGGGGGCCGACCCGTCAGGTGTATCGGCCCGCGCGGCGCGGATCGTGGCAAAGCCGCTTGCGGTCGCTGCCGACTTTTCCTCAGGCATGTCTTCGGGGAGGGCCGAGACCGGCTCCGGTTGCTCAGACTCCGGTGTCGGCTCTGCCTTTGGAGCCGGGGCCGGTTCTGGTGTTGCAGGGGCCGTTTCGGCGGCCTTATCTGTTGCGGCCTCGTTGACAGCAGGCTTCGGGATCGGCGCGGGCACTGGTTTTGGTGTGTCCGCCGCCTTGGGTGTTGCCGGGGCGCTGATGATTCGGATGGGCGCGCTGTCGCGCTCTATGCTTTCGCCCGCGGTCAGGCGGCTACGCGCGTGGGCCGTGGGGCCGAAAAATGGCTCGCCCGTGAAGGTGCCGTCTTCGGGGATGGCTACGAAGCAGATTGGCGTGAAGCCGTGTTCGCCCGCAAATGCCTCAGCCTCGGCCAGTGTTTCGCGCGCGACGGCGGCGATTTGCATCTGTCCGTCCGACACGGCGAAATCATACGAAAGATCGCCCACCTCATAGGGTGTGGCCCCTGTAAGGGCGTTTCGGGCGGCCTCTTCGGGATCGCCGTCAGGTGCGGGCAGGGTAATGAATTTGATCTGATCGTTGGGCAGGACCAGCTTTACCTGCGCATCGTCAGGCGCCTTGGCGCGCAAGCTGGCCAGATCGCCCATAAGGTCGGCGCTGTCGAGAGACACCTCGCCCAGATTGGCCCAGCCAGGGAACGCCCGTCGGAGCAGGCTGATGCCCTCGAAGGAAAGGGTGAGCGCGAAATTTGGTTTCATCTCAAACGATCTAGCAGTGTCTGGCCGGGTTTTGGACCCTGTGCCCATCATTGCCCAAGGTTACAGCAGGTTGTTGCCGAGGGAAAGCCTGCGCAGCCCTCGTGCGCGGATTGCGGGCGTGACGATCGGTAGGGGCTTTTCAGACATGCGCGCTGTCAAAGTGGCCGGGGCGATGCGTGGCCCGCCCCGGCAGGTATGTGGCTCAGCCCGCTTTCGTCAGGGCCTGATCGAGATCGGCGATGAGATCATCGGCATCCTCGGTCCCGATGGAAATGCGCACCACACCGGGCCCGGCACCTGCGGCTGTCTGTTGCTCGGGCGTAAGCTGGCGGTGGGTGGTGGAGGCGGAGTGGATCACGAGGCTGCGTGTATCGCCCAGATTGGCCACATGGGAGAAAAGCTCCAGCGCGTCCACGAATTTCACGCAAGATTCGTAGCCGCCCTTCAGTTCGACCGTGAAGAGGCCGCTGGCGCCGCGCGGGCAGACCGTTTTGACCCGGTTATGGTAGGGCGAGCTTTTCAGGCCGGCATAGGTCACAGCCGCCACGCGGTCATGTTTTTCCAGCCATTCGGAGATGATGGTGGCGTTCTCGACATGGCGCTGCATCCGAAGGCTGAGCGTCTCGATGCCCATCAGAGTGTAATGCGCCGCTTGTGGGTTCAGCGTCATTCCCAGATCGCGCAGGCCAATGGCGATGCCGTGGAATGTGAAGGCCAGCGGGCCGAATGTTTCGTGGAATTTGAGGCCGTGATAGGCGGGCTCAGGCGCGCTGAGCGAGGGGAATTTGTCGGAAGCCGACCAGTCGAACGTGCCGCTATCGACCACGACGCCGCCGGTGACGGTGCCATTGCCGGTGAGGTATTTGGTCATGGAATGGACCACGAGGGTCGCGCCATGCTCGATCGGGCGGCAGAGATAGGGCGTGGCCGTGGTGTTGTCGACGATAAGCGGCAGGCCCGCCGCATCGGCCACATCGGCGACGCTGCGCAGATCGGCGATATGCCCGCCGGGATTAGCGATGGATTCGCAGAAAACCGCGCGGGTGTCGTCGTCGATGGCCGCTTTGATCGCGTCCATATCGTCAATGTCGACGAATTTCGCGGACCAGCCGAAGCGCTTGATTGTCTGGCTGAACTGCGTGACCGACCCGCCATAGAGCCGCGTGGAGACGACCACATTGCGCCCCGGCTCCATGATCGGGAAAAGCGCCATGATCTGTGCCGCATGGCCCGAGGAGCAGCAGACAGCGCCCGCGCCACCCTCAAGTGTCGCGACACGCTCCTGAAGGGCGGCGACGGTGGGGTTGGTGAGGCGCGAGTAGATGTAGCCTACCTCTTGCAAATTAAAGAGGGCGGCCGCGTGCTCGGCGTCGCGGAAGACGTAAGCCGTGGTCTGGTAGATAGGCACCTGACGTGCGCCGGTTGCCGGATCGGGCCGCGAGCCCGCGTGGATTTGCAATGTGTCGAAACCGTAGGCCATGAGGTGCCTCCCCGTGATGAATACTCGTGCTTTGGATAGGGCATTGCAGGGGCGGCGTCTAGCGGGTGACGCTTAGAGGGTTGGGTCTTTTGGCGGCGTGTGCCGCCTCGTGCCCTGATCCTGTGGCGCGGGCCCCGTGAGCAGGTAAGCTGCGCGTATAAGGATGCGCTTGACCCAGCCCAGAGGGCCGGGGCGCGGGGGCGTTGCCGTGCAGCGGTGTGCGGGCAGGGCCGTGAGGAACGCGGCTGCCCCGGGCGCTTCATGGGCCGGGACGCGGATCGGGATGCCGCCTATGGCGGTGCTGAAATAGGGCAGGGTGTGGGCCGTGTGAAACCCCGGCGCGGAGGGTCTGAAGCCTGCGCCCTCAAGGGCCGCGATGGTCAGGCTCGCTTCCAGCGCTGATCCTGCGCGGGTGATTTGAACAAAGGTTGGGCGCGCCATCGCCTCAGCGCATCCAAAAGCCGTTGCGCTTGATCTGGTTGCGGATCGCCTGCTCTTTGCGGGGCAGATTGTCCTGATCGAACATATCGCGGACTTTTGCGCCGCGCCCTTGATACACCATCCGCTTGATCGGATCGTATTCCTTGACCACGCGCTTCACCCGGTTGGGCGCGCAGATATGGTGAAGCACCTCAACCACATGATCGCTTTCGCGCGCAAAAAGCAGCGGAAGAAGGCGATAATGACAGGTCGTGGCCCCGTCAAGCCAGCCCTTGGGGAGCGTATCGCGCCCGCCGCCAAGCGCGTGGATCACCAAAGGCAGGGCCACTTGATCCAGCCACGGGTCCAGCTCCTGACACACAAGCGCGTCAGGCGGATCGTTGCGGATCGCTTTGGCGTATTCAAGAAAGAGCGCGCCGAAAGCGTGGGGGCATTTGTAATAGAAAAACCCCGCGTTGAAGTAGAGATAGCGACGCCAAAACTCATCAGGCTCGTTGAGGTCGAGCGAGCTTGCAAAATCCAGCCCGAACATGTCGTAGAGCGATTTCCAGATGCCCGTATAGCCGGGGCCGTAAAGCTCGGGCTTGGGCCATGTGCCCTCACGGCGCAGCGAGGCGGAGGGGCGCTCGAAGTCAAATGGGACGTCGGACAATTCGCCGGTGATCAGCGTATCTGTGTCGAAGAACACGAACGGCTCGCCCTCGGGCAGCGCGCTCAGCATCTCGATCTTGTTGCCATAGGGGTATTTCTGGCCGAAATGGCGGTTTTGAAAGGGGATAATTTCGGCCCCAAGCTCCAAGAGCAGTTCGCGCGTCTCTTCGCCCCTTATGCGGGGGTCGCCGTCCCATTTGGGTCCGGGTTGTGGCTCGGCGATAAACAGGCGGCCTTGCCAGAGCGGGCTCATCTCGCGCAGCGAGGCGCAAAAAAGGACTGCCTCATATTGCAGCCGCCCGCCTTGGGCGGCGATGACGATGTTGAAATCCGCGTTGGGTGTCATGCCTGTGTGATCCTGCTCTGCAGTCTTGTTTTGCATCAGTATAGAGCGCTTGGTGGTTCCGTGCGAGGTGAAAAACCCGTCAATTATTCGCCATTGCGTGGCGTATCGTGGCGAAAATACGCATCTTCGCACGGGGCCGCCTGACCATGCAGATCGACGCACAGACCCCTATGCCGCATGCGCAGGTATGTGTGATTTTCATCGTGGTGCCGCGGATCAACATGGCCACCCTGATCGCCATGATCGCCATGATCAAAACGATGCGCGTCGCCAATTGCCTCGCGCTGTGGCTGGCTTTTTTGTGCGCCGTCGTGTTGTTTGACGGACCAAAGCAACCGCCAGCAACGGGAGGGCGGCCACGGTGACCCTTGCGGATGATGGCCTGCCGCCTGCGGCCCCGGTCTTTGTTGTGGGCCGTTGGGGCGCGGAGTATTGCCCGGTGCGGGCGTTTGTTGCGTGGCTCAGGCGGCGTGCATGGGCGCGCGCGCGCCTCTGCGGGGTGGAGCGTGGGTCCTATATCACGGCGCGCGGGGTTTCTGGAGCCGCTGAATGCGCGGGCAAGCCGCTGATCAGGCCGCGCGGAACTCCGGAATGACGTCGTTGCAGAACATCCGCAGCGATCGTTTTTGTGCGTGGTGATCGAGGCCCATTGAGGCATAATATATGAACTCGTTGGCCCCGAGTGCCTGATAGCGTTTGAGCTTCTGGATGACCGTGTCGGGCGTGCCGAACATCAGGTTTTGCTCAAGCATTTCTGGGTCATATTGCTCGCGCCCGTCCAGTTTATCGAGGGGGATGGAGGCAGGAAAGCCGTTCACCACGTCGCCGGAGTTGCGAAAGAGGTTCTCGAACTGGCTGAGCAGGGTGCGGATGGCGTCGAGGGCGGCGCGCCGGTCGGCATCGTTGTCATAAAGGCAGGCGTGGCGCATCAGGGCAAAGCGCGGGGTCCAGCCGTTATCGGCCTTGGCAATCGCCTCATCAAGCTGCTGTTTATAGAGCTCGGCCTCGGCAAAGGGGCGGGTGAGGGGCCAGCAATTGACGTGGCAGCGATTGCGCATCGCATAGTCATAGGTGATGGGCGAGCGGGCGGAGACCCAGACAGGCACGTCCGGCTGCACGGGTTTGGGCACTGAGGTGGCGGTCGGGAATTGCCAGAACTCCCCCTCATGGGCCACATCGCCCTGCCACAGGTCGCGCACCACGGGCAGCATTTCCTGCATGTAGCGCCACGCGTCCGATTGCTTCAGCCCCGGCTTCATCCGGTCAAATTCGCGCTGATACGCGCCCGAGCCGATGCCGAACTCAAGCCGCCCGCCACTCAGAAGGTCCACCATTGCCGCCTCGCCCGCGAGGTTGATGGGGTGCCAATAGGCGGCGGTGGCCACGGCGGTGCCAAGGCGGATGCGGCTGGTCTCGCCCGCCCACCATGTGAGCAGTTGAAACGGGTTGGGCGCGATCGTCATCTCCAGCGCGTGATGCTCGGCCGACCAGACGATATCGAAGCCACCCTCCTCGGCGATCTGCACCATCTCCAGCGTGTGGCGCGCCACATCGTTCATGTCGAGGCTATTGTCGATCCGCTCCAGATTGACCGCGAGGTGGAATTTCATGTGTTCAGCTCCTTGTTGCCGGGCCTCTGGGCTCAGCGCATCACGAAAGGGTTGGCCATTGGGGCGTCTGAGGTGTTGATCCAGACGGTCTTGGGCCGGGTGTAGTCATAGATCGCCTGAAACCCGCTTTCGCGGCCATAGCCGGACCCTTTGACCCCGCCAAACGCCGCGATGGGCGAGACGGCCCGGTAGGTGTTGACCCAGACGATGCCTGCGCGCACGCGGTCGGCCATGCGCAATTGCCGCGCACCATTGGCGGTGAATATCCCGGCGGCGAGGCCGTGCTGGCTGTCATTGGCGAGGGTCAGAGCCTCTTGCTCGCTGGTAAAGCGCTGGGTGCAGACCACGGGGCCGAAGAGCTCGGTGTCGATGATGCGCATGTCCTGACGCGGGCAGTCGATGATCGTGGGCTCATAGAACAGCCCCCCTCGGTCCGGCTGCTTGCCGCCGGTCAGGACAGTTCCGCCCTCGGATCGGGCATGCGCAACCTCGGTCCGGATATGCTCCAGCTGCGCTTGGGTGCACAGCGGACCCATCTGCGTGGCCTCCTCGAGCGGGTCGCCAATCACGATCTGGCGGGCCATATCGGTCATCCGTTCCAGAAACGCATCGGCAATATCCGCGTGCAGATAAAGCCGCGATCCCGCGACACAGCTTTGCCCCGTCGCGCCAAAAATTCCGGCAATGGCCGCGTTGACCGCGCTTTCGATATCGGCGTCCTCAAAGACGATGATGGGGGATTTCCCGCCCAGCTCCAGCGAGACCTCGGCGAAGTTGGTCTTCACGTTTTCAAGCACATGGCGCGCGGCATTGGGCCCGCCGGTAAACGATACCCGCGCGACCAGAGGATGCGAGGTCAGCGCGCGCCCGCACGGCTCCCCATGGCCGGTGACGATGTTGACCACGCCCGGCGGGATGCCCGCGGCCTCGATCAGCCGGCCAAACTCCAGCATCGCGGCACTCGCATGCTCGGACGCTTTCAGCACCACGGTATTGCCCGCCGCCAAGGCCGGGCCGATCTTGACCGCCACAAGGAACAGCTGCGAATTCCACGGCACGACCGCGGCCACCACGCCAAGCGGTTCGCGCTTGGTGAAGACGAACATGTCGGGCTTGTCGATTGGCAGCGTCTCGCCGCTGACCTTGTCGGCGCAGCCCGCGAAGAAGTGGAAGAATTCGGCGATGTATTTCGCCTGCCAGCGGGTTTCCTTGAGCATTTTGCCCGTGTCGATGGATTCGGTGCGCCCCAGCGCCTCGGACCGCTCGGCCAGAAGATCGCCCAGCTTACGCAGGCATTTCCCGCGCTCGGTGGGCGTCATGCGTGCCCATGGACCGTCGGTGAAGGCGCGGTGGGCGGCTTCAACCGCGCGGTTTACATCCGCCTCGGTGGCCTCCGGCACGCGGCTCCAGACGGCGCCGGTGGTGGGGGTCGTGCTGTCGAATTGGCCGCCATCCGAGGCATCGACCCACGCCCCGTTGATCAACATCTGATAGGTTTTGATATCGGCCATGGCCCGCGTCTCCGTTGAAGTCTGCCCCATTGATGGCGGCTTTTGCATCGCGCGGCCCCGACAATTCGACATGGTTTGGCGAAAAATCCATAATGGGGCGCATGTGATCGGGGCAATTTGCGCCTGAAGGAGAGATGTGGATGAACGCGACGCACAAGAGCGCCGGTGATGTGGCCCCGGACGGCACGCGATACGCGCTGCGCGGCCCTGAGGGCGCGCCGGTCGTCGTGATGATCCACGGGCTTGGGTTGAACCGGGCGTGCTGGCAATGGACGATGCCCGCTCTCACCGACAGCTACCGGGTGCTGAGCTATGATCTCTACGGCCATGGCGGCTCCGCGGACCCTCCAGCCGCGCCAAGCCTCACGCTTTTTTCTCAGCAACTCTCAGACCTTATGGACCACTGCCGCATACCGCGCGCCGTCATCACAGGCTTCTCCCTCGGCGGCATGATCGCCCGCCGCTTCGCACAAGACAATCCCAACCGTGCGCAGGGGATGATCTTGC
>JBASXE010000448.1:0-5061 GCA_049276875.1 Roseovarius sp.
GTATTGAATGGGGTGGTATCTGCTGAAACGGCTTGGCCTGTCGGTCATCATCGTGTTTCTGGCGATAGCGGCCCTGTTCATCATGCTGCATTCGATCCCCGGCGATCCGGTCAGTATTGCGCTGGGACCGCGCGCAACGCCTGAGGTGCAGGCGGCCTATGCCGAAAAGATGCATCTGGACAAACCGCTCCTCTATCAGTTCCTAATCTTTGTCGGCAATGTGTTGCGCGGTGATCTGGGAACGGACGTGTTTACCGGCGCGTCGGTCTCGGAGATGCTGATTGATCAGCTGCCCTATACGCTGACGCTGGCTGTGGCGGCATTGGGCTGGGCGATTGTTGTGGGGATCCCGCTGGGGTGTCTCTCGGCGATCTGGCCCAACAGCCTGATTGACCGGGTGACGGGTGTTTTATCCGTCGGAACAATCGCGGTCCCGGCCTTCTTGATGTCGATATGGGCCATTTTGATTTTTGCCATCACCCTGCGCTGGTTGCCTGTGCTGGGGGCGGGTGACGAGGGCGATCTTGTCGATCAGGCGCGCCACCTGATCCTGCCTGCTTTTGCGGTGGGCCTGGGGTGGGTCGGATATCTGGCGCGCATGGTGCGGGCCTCCATGCTGGAGGTGATGGGCGAAAACTATATCCGCTCGGCCCGCGCTTTTGGCCTGCCGTCGCGCTGGGTGGTGTTTCGCTATGCGCTGCCGGTGGCGGTCTTGCCGACGATCACGCTGATCGGGGTGGGCTTTGGCGGATTGCTGTCCGGTGCTGTCTTTGCAGAGATCATCTTTTCGCGCCCCGGCATCGGGCGCATCATCTATGACATGGTGCAGGCCCGCAATTTTCCGGTGGTTCAGGGGGCCGTTCTGATCACCATAGCGCTCTATGTCATTGTCACCCTTTTGGCGGACCTTATTGTGTCCTGGCTGGATCCCCGTGTCAGAGACTCGCTTTGATCCCCCGGCCAACAGGCCCAGCCAGCCTCGTGCGGACGTGAGTACCGCGCGCCCCCACAGCGTCGGGCGTGAACGGCTGTGGCTGTTTCTGCGCAACCCGATGGGCGTCTTCGGGCTTCTGCTCGTGGCGATGTTTTTCGCCAGCGCGATCTTTGCGCCGTTCTTTGCCACCCATGATCCGTTGGCGATGGATATCCCCGCGCGGATGTCGCCGCCCTCGGCCGAGCATTGGGCGGGCACCGATCAGCTGGGCCGCGATGTCTATAGCCGCGTGCTCTATGGCGGGCGCGTGGCGCTGAAGGTGGCGGCCATCGGCGTCTCGGTGGCGCTTTTTACCGGGCTGATTCTGGGGATGCTGGCCGGGTTTGGCCCGCGCTGGTTGGACAATCTTTTGCTGATGCTGTTCGACACGGTCCGCTCCTTTCCGACCATCGTTCTGGCGCTGGCGGCGGTGGCGTTGCTTGGCCCTTCCATGGAACTGGTGCTGGCTATTGTGATTGTGACCACGATACCGGGATATGCGCGGCTGGCGCGCACCGCCACCCTCGCGCTGAAGAATACCGAGTTTATTCTGGCCGAACGGTCGCTGGGGGCCAGTACGCCGCGTATCTTGTTCAAACATATCATGCCAAATGTCATTGGCCCCATGATGATCCTGGCCGCGATGGATGTGCCGGTGGTCGTGACGATCGAGGCGGGCCTGAGCTTTCTGGGTCTCGGCGTGCAGCCCCCGACAGCCAGCTGGGGCACGATCCTGAACGAGGGTTACCTCATCATTCGCGATGCGCCTTGGCTGGTGGTGGCAGGGGGTATTCCGCTGGTGCTGACGACGCTTGGGTTCACCTTTTTGGGTGAGGCGCTGCGCGATGTGTTCGATCCCAAGCTGCGGCAGGGGCGTTAGGGGATGGACGAGCCGCTTCTTGATATCCGCGGCCTGAATGTAGGGTTCCGCACGCCGGGTGGCCGGGTGCATGCGTTGCGTGATGTATCGTTCAGCGTGCCACACGGCAAAAGCGTGGGTGTGGTGGGCGAAAGTGGGTCGGGCAAGAGCACTGTGATCTGGGCCATTACCCAGCTTCTGGCGCGCAATGCGGTGGTGGATAGCGGGCAGGTTCTGTTTGACGGGGAGGATATACTGAAGCGCTCCGAGGCGCAGATGATGGATCTGCGCGGCGAGCAAGTGTCCATCGTGTTTCAGGACCCGATGACCAGTCAGGTGCCGGTGCTGACCTATGCGCAGCAAATGACGGATATCCTCTATCGCCGGGGTGGCATGAGCATGGCCGAAAAGAAGGCCAAGGCAATCGCGATGATGCGCCGGGTTGGGATTCCCGATCCCGAGACGCGCATCATCCAATACCCGCACCAGTTCAGCGGCGGGATGCGCCAGCGTGCGGGCATTGCCATGGCGCTCCTGATGAATCCGATGCTGCTGATCGCGGACGAGCCGACCACGGCGCTGGATGTGACGATGGAGGCGCAGATCATCCATTTGATGCGCGAACTGCAGCACGAGTTTGACGCAACGCTGATGATTGTGTCGCACAATCTGGGCCTGATCGCCGAGCTGTGCGACGAGGTGGTGGTGATGTATGCGGGTGAGGTGATCGAGACCGGCAATGTGCGCGACATCTTCTATCATCCGGCCCACCCCTACACGCGGGCCCTGCTGGAGTGTGATCCCGCCCGCGAGGATGAACGCGCCCGACTGCTGCCTGTGATCCCCGGCGATATCCCCGATCTCTACGCCCCACCCAAGGGCTGCGTTTTTGCGCCGCGCTGCACCCATGCTGCTGACCGTTGCCATACCCAAGTTCCCGCTACGACCGCGCTGGAGGGGGCTGGCCACTCAGCGCGTTGTCACCTTCTGGACAGCACCGTTACCCCGCAACCGCCTGCGCCCGTAGCGCTTCGCGAGGCACGCGCGGTGGCCGAGGAGGGTGAGGCGGCTGCTCTGCTCGAAGTCAAGGATTTGGGAGTGCGGTTCCGCGTGATGGGCAGCTTGCAAGCGAGGCTCAAAGGGGTAAAGGACCCCTATGTAGATGCGGTGCTTGGCGCCTCGCTGTACCTGCGCCGGGGCGAAACGCTGGGCCTTGTCGGCGAAAGCGGCTCGGGAAAAACCACGCTGGGCCGCGCGATTCTCGGGCTGGTAGAGGCCCAAACGGGCGAGGTGTTTTTTGAAGGCAACGATGTGCTGCGCGTCTCGCGGTCAACCTTCAAGGCGCTGCGCCGCGACATGGCGATGATGTTTCAGGATGCCATCGGGTCACTCAGCCCACGTCGCACAGTCAAATCCCTGATCCTCGAGCCGCTGGAGATACATGGCGCGGGCGGCAAAAGCCTTGAGGCCGAGGCCGAGCGACTCTGTGACATGGTGTGCCTGCCCAAGAGTTTTCTGTCGCGCTATCCGCACGAATTATCGGGTGGTCAGGCGCGGCGCGTCGGTGTGGCGCGTGCGCTGGCGCTGAACCCCAAGCTGATTATCGCGGACGAGCCGACGGCGGGGCTGGATGTGTCGGTTCAAGGTGAAATCCTCAATCTGATGAGTGAGTTACAGGCTGAGCATGGCCTTGGATACCTGATTATCTCGCACAACTTGCCGGTGATCCGGCACATCTCGGACAAGCTGGCGATCATGTATCTCGGGCGCCTTGTGGAGCGTGGCGATTGCGCAGCGATTTTCGCGCGCCCCGCGCATCCCTACACCGAGGCGCTGGTGCGCGGCGTGCCCCAGCCGGACCCGGACAATCGCCGCACGCTTTTGTCGATCGAGGGCGAAGTGCCCAGCGTCACCAACCGGCCCTCGGGTTGTGAATTCCACACCCGCTGTAAATACGCCACGGATCTGTGCCGGGCCGAGCGACCGCTGGAGCAGCGCCTTGGCGACGGGCGGATCGTGACCTGTCACCATCCTTTGGATATCTGAGCCTGGCAGGTTGAGATCCTGATCAGTCGCCGCCTCACTGCGGCGCAGAGTATTGAAACAGTGCTATTGCAGCCTCAATTGTCCGGTGATGCGCGCGGGCGGACCCGATTGTTGATCGTTGCCAGTTCCATCGCCATATCCGACACTATGATCGACATGCGGTTCGACAGATTCTGTGTGCCGTCCTTCATCAATCTCAGCAGTTGCTTCTGAAAAACGTGGCGACCCGTTCCGACGCTGATCCAACGCTCCATCAGAAAGCCGCGGCGCTGATTGATAAATCGAGTCCTTTCAGTCACGAAACGCCCCCGGGCGCGATGCGGCGCCTGTACAGCACTTTGCGCGTTGCCCAATCCATGATTGCCACCAAATACAGGAACACGTTCTTCACTGGAATGTAGGTAATGTCGCTGCACCAAACATGATTGGGCCGCGTGATTGGCAGCTTTCTCAATAAATATGGCCAGATATTATGCTGCGGGTGCTTCTTGCTGGTGTTTGGTCCTTCGTAGATCGCCTGCAACCCCATGATGCCCATCATGCGGCGCACGCGATGTCGCCCTGCCGAGAACCCTGATTGGGGTAGATCATTCATCTCAATGTGCGGCGTCTAGTCGTACCTCATTCGTTGCCGCCCCCATCGCCCAGCATGCTTTTTTTGAGCAAGCGGAGTTCCAGCGTTTGTTCGGCCACCACTTCCTTCAGATCGCGGGCTTCACGGCGCAGATCCTTCACCTCGTCAGTGTTCGCAGCACGAGCCGTATCGCCAGCCAAACGCCGCTTCCCAGCTTTCATGAAGTCCTTCGACCACTTGTAATAGATGCCCTGCGATATGCCCTCGCGGCGGCACAGTTCGGCAATGCTGTCTTCGCCACGCAGGCCATCCAACACGATCCGAATCTTCTCTTCAGATGAATAGTGCTTGCGCGTCGCGCGCTTGATGTCTTTGACGATCTTCTCGCCAGGGCTCTTCGTTGTCTTTCTCATCGTCCACTCCTCAGTGGTTACGATGAGCAACAAACCCTCTCTTAGCAAATAACCCTATTTGGACCCATAGGCGCTGACGTCAGACAGAAAGCAAACCAAAGTAACTATGAGGCCTTTGTCGCAAAAGGTTAGGCACAGGTTTCAAGTCATGCACCATGTTCGAAAAGACGGTAGAGTTATGTGCAAGAGCCAAGAC
>JBASXE010000449.1:0-1889 GCA_049276875.1 Roseovarius sp.
GCTGTTACCCGCAGCCAGTGCCGGACCAGCCTTAAGACAGGCATTGATTAAAGGAAAATTCCAAGGACCGATCGCCGCAACCACACCTCTTGGGCGAAGGTGCTGAACTTCGGTCATCGTGCTACCGGTGGCGGGGACCTCACCCATTACTACCTTATCAATCGCCTCTGCGTAGTAGCGGATAAATCCCGCAGCAATAGCGACCTCGCCACTCGCCATGGCAATGGGCTTGCCAATATCAAGGGACTCAAACCTAGCCAGCGCATCAGTCTGTGCAACGATGGCATCGGCCAGCCCCAATAACAGGCGCTTGCGCGCGCCAGGAGAAAACTCGGACCACACCTCCTGCTGCGCCTTGCGCGCTGCCTCCACCGCTAGATCCACCTCCGCGGCCGAGCACCCAGTATAGGAGGCAGCGGGGGCACCGGTGGCGGGATCTCGACAGTCAATGCGCGCACCCGTGGCGTCAATAAAATTACCGGCAATATAGGGCCGGCCATCTATATGGACTTCAGCTGTGTCAGGCAAACCCTTATCCGCTATTTGGTTCATGCAGTCTCCGAATCTTCTAGGATCATGGCTGAAGCCTTTTCGCCCACCATGATGCAGCTGGCGTTGATATTTCCTGCCGGAACTGTGGGAAAGACCGAAGCGTCGGCCACCCACAGCCCTTTCATGCCACGCACGCCAAGCCGTGGTGTCACTACAGCATCATCCGTGATACCCATGCTGCAGGTACCACACGCGTGGTACATCAACCCAGCAGTTTCCCTAACGTACGCCTCTAACTGAGCGTCAGTAGCGGTGCTGATACCGGGAATTCGCTCATCCTCCACCACGCCGGCAAGCGCGGGGGCAGCGAAAATCTGTCGGGTAAGCTGTATCGCCTCGCGCAGCTGCTGGACGTCATCTGGATTTTCAAGCAGCGAAAGATTGATCACCGGTGGCGCATCAGGATCAGCTGAGCGCAGAGAAATTTCTCCCCTAGCTTGGCTGCGACAAAGACCAATGCCCACTCCCACGGCAGGGCGTCGATAGGGTTTGGGCCCCTCGGCGGTTAGATCATAGGACAAGGGTGCGAAGATGATCTGTGCATTAGGCGCGTCGAGATTAGGCCGCGTATGCACCAGGGCCTGGGCGTGTCCAATGCAGGTAGCCAGTGCGCCGCGGCGACGGAATAAAAAATCTAGGCCGTGCATTAGCGAGCGAAGAGGACTGTTGAGATCACTGGTCAGGGTGCGATAGCCGCGCACATGAAAACTCATACGAACGACTGGATGCTCCTGCAGATTCTTGCCAACCCCAGTCAAAGGGTGTTGCAGGTTAATGCCGTGACTAGCAAGCTGATCCGGATCGCCTATACCCGAGAGCATTAGTAATTTAGGGCTTTGCATAGCACCGGCACAAACCACCACGCCTCGTTGCGCCCTCACCTCTTGCTCTTGTCCAGCCACAGTATAGGACACGCCCTCGGCTCGCCCCGCGCTAAGGAGCAATCGATTGACCTGTGCCCCAAGCACAATTTTGAGGTTTGTTCGACGCCTGCCTCGTAAATACGCGGCAGCCGCACTAAACCTAAGACCATTACGCGGACTGGCCTGACACAGGCCCACGCCCTCCTGGGAATCGCCGTTCAAATCATCGTTATAGGGCACGCCTGACTGAACCGCGGCGTCAATGAATAATTGGTTTAAGGGATGACGAATACGAACTTGATTTACCGCCTGGGGCCCACCTTTACCGCGGACGCTGGCGTCACCCACATCGCTGGTCTCACTGCGCTTGAAGTAGGGCAGCACCTCTTCATAAGACCAGCCATCATTGCCTAGCTTGGCCCAGTGGTCGTAATCGGTTCGATGACCTCTGACATACATCATGCCGTTAATGGC
>JBASXE010000450.1:0-2282 GCA_049276875.1 Roseovarius sp.
GGTCTGACATCGCCCAGCGTGCCACCGGCGACATGAATAACTACCAGAAGATGTACGACGCCCAGGGCGGCGCTGCGGGCGGCAATATTGACAGCCTGGCCGAGGGCACCAAGGTCAACCTGAAGGATTTCGCCAACGACGTCGGCAACAACAACGTCAGCGGTGACGTCACCAACCCGGCTAACGGCGGCCCGGACGGCAATAAGGCCACCCAGGACTTCGAGATCGGGCTGACCAGCCCGTCCGGGAACGCGCCGTCGGAAGCTCAGGGTTTCTCCGCCACGACCCCGAAGGCGGATGTTGATGTGGCGTCCAATGCGGGTTCGACCCCGGACATCACCCCGCCCGGTGGCGATGCGGCGTCTGCCGTCCCGCCCCTGGCGGCTCCGGAAACTCCGGATGTGACGCCCCCGACTCCCGCCGCCCCGGCGAACGGTAAGGCATCATCCCTGCGTACCGCCAAGGACTGGCTCCGCTGGGCCGCCGAGGGGGACGCAGGCGGTACCACCAACGAGACGGCACCGACCACCGAACAGGCAGCGGACGCCAGCACCTCCACACCGGACGCCGGAGCCGCAACGGCCCCGGCCACCAACCCGGCAGCCCCGGGCACCCCGAGTGACAACGATGTCTACGACCCGAACGACCCGTCCCAGCAGCAGCAACAAAGCATGGACGCGGCCAACCCGGGTGCCCAGGCCGCCGGTTCGTCCGCGCCTGGCACCGGCGGAATGGACATGAGTGGGATCGGGGACACCATCGGCGGGATCGCTTCCGGTATCGGCGGTGCCCTCCCAGGCCTGGCCTCCGGCATCGGCGGGATGATTCCCGGCCTGGCGTCTGGCATCGGGAACGCGGTCTCCGGCATCTTCTCCTCCAAGCAGGATGTCGACGACTGGCGGCGCTACGCCTACCCGGCGGGCGGCGGGGACGACTTTGACCCTGAGACCTTGCCGCACATCCCGTTCGCCGGTTCTGGCAACCCTGGACCGACCGACTTCGGGACCTCCGAGGAGTACGCCGACAAGGCCCGGAAGAAGATGGATGACGTCACCGAACTGGGTGATGCCCTGCTGTCCACCCCGATGGGCGACTGGCAGAAGCAGGGCAGCTACACCGATGAGAATCAGGTGCAGCCTTCACAGCGAGGACTGCAAGACCTCCGCGGGCGCTCCCCGCACCGCGAGGACACCTGGCGTGACCTTCCCGATGAGGACGAGGACGGCGACCCGTACCGTGAGGCCAGCATCGGCTACTCAACTGATGACGACTCCGACGTGGTTCGGACCTTCCAGGCCCACCTCGGCGAGACCGCCCTGGGTGCCGGAGCCGGTCAGGGTGCGGGACGGTTCGATGACCTGGCCGGTGCCGCGCAGGGCTTCCTCCGGACGGCAGGCCGCAACTACAGCCTGGCCGAGCAGTCCGAGCTGATCCGGGAGGGCGACAAGGGCGGTGCCCGGAACCTGGCCTCCCTCGATCTGGCCGGGACTCACTACGAAGAGATGGACAGCCTCGGCTGGTGACCAGGAGGCATAAGTGAGCACCCGGCATATCGCCGCTGAGCACACCCGGCTGGCCGACCTCACCCCGGTGGGGTCCTCCGGTGGGGCGTCTCGTCGATTCCGGAAGAAGCTGGCTGCTGACGGTTTTACCGTCGACGAAGGCTTCCGGCTCAAGCCCGGCTACCTCTACACGGTGGTCCGGGCCATCTCGGCGCGGGTCAACCAGAACTACGACGGCTGGCCCAGCGATGAGCTGAAGAAGGCCTACAAGACCTTCATCGGCAAGCCTGTTTTTGTGAACCATGAGAACCACGACCCGACCAAGGCTCGTGGGGTGGTGGTCGCTTCCCGCTACGTCGAGAACGGGATGGACAAGTACATCGAGGTCGTCCAGGAGATCGACGCCGGGCGGTTCCCGAAGCTGGCCCACGAGATCAAGACCGGCGGCCTGGATAGTGTCTCGATGGGAGCCGAGGCCGGTTTCACCATCTGCTCCTACTGCCACAACAAGGCGACCGACCTGCACGACATGTGCGACCACGTTCAGCTGCACAAGGGCAAGACCTTGTCCCGGTTCGATAAGCGGACCGGGAGTAAGGAAGATGTCCTGGTCTTCGAGTCCTGCCACAAGATCAGCTTCTTCGAGCTGTCCTACGTCTTTGAGCCTGCTGACGAGACCGCTGTGGCGTCCAAGGTCGTGGTCGCCGGGAAGCGCACGGCCAGTGACGATGATGGAATCTGCGACTATTGCGGCCAGGACTACCGCCGGGAGGGTCACGC
>JBASXE010000451.1:0-7965 GCA_049276875.1 Roseovarius sp.
GGCAGAGGCTGAGGCTGAGGCTGAGGCTGAGCGCGAAAAGGCCCAACGCGAAGCCGCCGCCAAAGCGGAAGAAGACCGCGCCGCCCGTGAAGCGCAGGCCCAGCAAGAGGCAGAGCGCCAAGCAAAAGCCGAAGCGGAAGCCGCAGCAGAAGCCGAGGCCAAGCGTGAGGCAGAAGCAGAGGCAGAGCGCAACGCGCAGCTTGCGGCCGAAGCCGAGGCCGCAGCCCAAGCAGAACAAGCCCGCGCCGAAGAGGCCGCCCGCGAAGCGCAGGCCAGCGTACAAGGCGACGCAAACGTCGAAAACGATATGCTTGCCCGGCTGAGCGCCGTTGATGAGACCGCCCTCAGCTCCGAGGAGGATGACGACGAAATAGACACCAACGCGGCCCCCCAAGCTGATGACACTCTCGCACAGCTTATGGCAGATGCTTTCGGCGGCGACGCCGAGACCACACGTGGCGACAATGCCGACATGGCAGAAAACAGTCCCATCGCCGCACGCATGGTCAAAGTGAAACGCGCCGATCTCGACGCAGCGCTTGGCGGGGCAGACGGCGTAGAGGAAGGCGCATCGCTCTCACCCGAGGAAGAAGCCGACCTGCAACGCGAATTGGCCGAGGTCGAAGCCGAACTGACCGCCACCCGCGCCGCAAGGTCAGAGCCCGAGGTGACGCAAAGGCCCACGCAGGAATTGTCCGATGACGCCCCTGAGGCAATGTCCGAGGAGACAGCCGAGGCCAGCGAAGCCCTCGAGGATGACATCGAAGAGACGCAAGACGCAGCCCGAGAGATGGCCGATACCGAACCGAGCACGGAGTCCAAAAAAGCGGCCCTCGGCACAATCGGCTCTGATGCGCAGACATCGCGCATTTTCGACGAGACCGACTCACAGTTGAAAGAGCCCGAATCGAATGAACGGCGCAATGCCATCCAACACCTGCGCGCCGCCGTCGCCGCCACAAAGGCCGAGCAGAACGCAGGCGGCGCAATGGCAAAGGACGTTGATGATCAGCCCTACCGGCTTGACCTTGAAAACGCCGTGCGTCCCCGTCGTCCACGAGCAACGGGTGTGGCAACTCCGCGCCCTGATCGGCCAGGCGTACAGCGCCCGGCGCCTCTGAAGCTGGTTGCGGAGCAACGGATCGACACGGACGCAGCCCCGATCCGCCCCCGCCGCGTGGTCCGCGCACGCCCCACCGAAAGCCCTATGGCCGACTCGCCAGAGACGCAGAACGACGCGCCAGACATCACTCCCCAGCGCCCGCAGGCAACGTCGCAAAGCGCGCCACAAGCCGCGCGCATGAACACGACAGACACAAACGACAGCTTTGCAGAATTCGCAGACGCTCAAGGGGCGAAATCCCTGCCCGAACTTCTGGAAGCGGCCGCAGCCTATATGGCTGATGTGGAAGGCATGCCGCAATTCTCGCGCCCGATGCTGATGCAAAAATTGCGTGAAATGGAAGCGGGCGAGTTTTCTCGCGAAGAGGGGCTGCGCTCCTTCGGACAGCTTCTGCGCGAGGGCAAACTGCAAAAACTCAAAGGCGGGCGGTTCGCCGTGACCGATGAGACGGATTTCCGCCGCGCGGGGTAAGCCCCTCCCGAGCCAAACACACCCAGCCCCCGCCCTTACCGGCGGGGGTTTTTGCGTGCCCCCCTTTGCAAACGCGCTGGCACCGCCTATGTTACTCTTGTCTCTTCGGGGACTATGGACATAAACGCGCTCGTAATACGCGGATCGGACCCGGGGGCGGTACCCGGCGACTCCACCAACACCCGTTCATTTGGCGGCGGAGGGGGTCGAAATAGGATCGACGAACGTCTAAAGGGGTTATGCTTTGTTTCGGCTGGGTGCCACCGTATCGGCCCAAAAAGTACAATTGCAAATGACAATCGTGCTCCAGTTGCGATGGCCGCGTAAGCGGTTTCAGCGACTGAAACTTAAGCCCTTGCGCCTAGCAGCGTAAGGCGGGGTTCGCAGGCACCTGGCAACAGAAGCCTGCACTTCACACCCACTCTGACAGACGCGACCTCCCGGACGCCCCACGCGCGCGATTGTCCTGTGGATGCGTCCGAACTCCGCCATCTGGCCAATTGACAAGGTTCCAAGGGCGCGCCACCACTGACGGTGTTTAAGTGCGAGGGCATCAGTCCCGCCCTCCGCCGCCTGACCCGAGGACGCCTTGCCACCATGCGCACCACATTGGCCGTCACCCGCCAAACCCCTGCTTCTGGACCGTCATGGCCTTAAACCCGGCCCCCTTGCCCGATTTCCTGCGCAGTTTTGCACGGATCGGGCTGCTGTCCTTTGGCGGGCCAGCGGCGCAGATATCGCTCATGCATAACGAACTTGTCGAGCATCGCCGCTGGATGAGCGAGCCACAATTTCTCGGTGCATTGTCCTTTTGCATGCTCCTGCCCGGCCCCGAAGCGATGCAGCTGGCCACCTATGCCGGATGGAAATTGCGCGGCACGACAGGAGGCCTGATCGCGGGACTTTTCTTTGTGCTGCCCGGCGCGGTGGTGATCCTCGCGCTGGCCTTGGCCTATGTTGCCCTTGGGCAAGTGCCGCTGGTGCAGGCGCTCTTTCTGGGGATCAAGGCGGCGGTGGTGATCATCGTGATCAAAGCTCTCTGGAGCCTCAGCCAGAAAGCGTTGAAAGGGCCACCGCATTGGGTATTGGCCGGGCTAGGCTTTGCCGCGATCTTCTTCGTGGGGCTGCCTTTTCCGCTCATCATCGCGCTGGCGGCTCTCTACGGCGCGTTGAGCGCCGGGGCCACTCCGGGCGATGCTGTGCCCCTGCCCAAGGGGCAGTTCGGCCGCTCCGCGAAAGGCGCGGTCCTCTTTGCGCTTCTCTGGGCGCTGCCCATGCTGGCCGTCTGGGCGACGGGCGCTGATTTCCTGACAGAAATCGCGCTCTTCTTTTCCAAACTGGCCGTGGTGACCTTCGGTGGCGCCTATGCCGTGCTCGCCTATATGACGCAAGCGGTGGTCGAGACACGCGGCTGGCTCAGCACCGCACAGATGATCGACGCGCTGGGATTGGCCGAAACCACGCCGGGGCCATTGATCCTTGTCACACAATTCGTGGCGCTTCTCGCGGGCTATTACGAGGGCGGTCTCGGGCTGGCCCTTGGTGCCGGGGCGCTGACGCTTTGGGTCACCTTCGTGCCCTGCTTTTTGTGGATCTTCGCGGGCGCGCCTTATCTTGAGTGGCTTTTGGCGCAGCCCCGGCTCAAGGGCGCGCTGGCGGCAATCTCCGCCTCCGTCGTGGGGGTGATCCTGAACCTGTCGCTGTGGTTTGCGCTGCATGTGCTCTTTGGCGAGGTGAGCGACGCCACCTTCGGCCCCTTGCCCGTATGGTCCAGCTTTTCCGCTCCGGCGGCCGGGCTGACCCTTCTGGCGAGTGTGCTGATGCTGGGCCTGCGGATGCCGATGCTGCCCGCACTGGGGTTTATGGCGGCGGCAGGCGGATTGCTGGGCATGACCGTTTGAGAGTGCTTTGCTTTTGTTTCGAATCCCGTATGCTGAACCAAATCAAGCCCGGGGGGCGTGCATGTCGGAGAGAATTGACTATGGCAACCTGATGCACCGCGCAATGCGGAGCCTCATCCAAGAGGTTCTGGAGGGTGTGCAGAAAAACGGCCTGCCCGGCGCGCATCATTTCTTCATCACATTCGACACGACCCACCCGGACGCAAAGCTGGCCGATTGGCTTCGCGACCGCTATCCCAGCGAAATGACCGTAGTGATGCAGCATTGGTATGACAATCTTGAGGTCACAGACAAAGGGTTCTCCGTTTCGCTCAATTTCGGCGATGCCCCCGAGGCACTTGTCGTTCCCTACGATGCCATTCTGACCTTCGTCGACCCCTCGGTGGAATTCGGCCTGCGGTTTGAAGCCCCCGAGGACGATGACGAAGAGGATGACGACGAGGATGACGCGACCGCCACCGCCGAGGACAGCGCGCCTCGAAAGGCGGACGTGGTCAGCCTCGACACCTTCCGCAAGTAAGCCGCGATTGAACTTTCCGCACCATAGGATAAGGAAGGGGCAAACCGCATAGGAGAGCCCGCACATGACCGCCACCCGCACTGAAACCGACAGTTTTGGCCCTCTTGAGGTCCCCTCGGATAAATATTGGGGCGCGCAAACGCAGCGGTCTATCCTGAACTTTCCCATCGGCTGGGAAAAACAGCCCGTGGCCATCATCCGCGCGCTTGGCGTGATCAAGCAGGCCTGCGCCGAGGCAAATATGACGCTGGGCAAGCTTGATGCCGCACGCGGGCGCGCGATCGTTGAGGCCGCAGCCGAAGTCGTATCCGGAAAGCTTGACGACAATTTCCCGCTGGTCGTGTGGCAGACGGGCTCGGGCACGCAATCCAACATGAACGCCAATGAGGTGATCGCCAACCGCGCGATCGAGATCATGGGCGGCACCATCGGTTCCAAGGACCCGGTGCACCCCAATGACCACTGCAATATGGGCCAAAGTTCCAACGATACCTTCCCGACGGCGATGCATATCTCGACCGCAATGATGGCGCGCGATGTGCTTTTGCCGGGCCTGCGGAAGCTTCATGTATCACTTGAAGAAAAGATGGCAAGTTTCCATGGTATCATCAAAATTGGCCGCACGCATACCCAAGATGCGACGCCGCTGACCCTGAGCCAGGAATTCTCCGGCTATGCGCATCAGGTCGCCATGGGGATCAAACGGATCGAGACCTCGCTTGAGGGTATTTACGAGCTGGCCCAAGGCGGCACAGCCGTGGGCACAGGCCTCAACACCAGCCCCGGTTGGGACGTGATGGTGGCCGAAAACATGGCAAAAATCACCGGCCTGCCGTTTGTGACCGCCCCCAACAAGTTCGAAGCACTCGCCGCCCATGACGCGATGGTGGAAATCTCGGGCTCGCTGAAAACCGTGGCCGGGTCCCTCTTCAAGATCGCCAACGATATCCGCCTTCTGGGTTCCGGCCCGCGATGCGGCCTGGGCGAGTTGATCCTGCCCGAAAACGAGCCCGGAAGCTCGATCATGCCCGGCAAGGTAAACCCCACACAATGCGAGGCGCTCACTCAGGTCTGTGCGCATGTCATGGGCAATGACGCCGCCGTGGGCTTTGCCGGATCGCAGGGACATTTCGAGCTGAACGTCTACAAGCCGATGATGGCGTATAACGTGTTGCAATCCATGCAGCTTCTGGGAGACGCGGCGAGCACTTTCACCGACAATCTGATGGCCGGGCTCGACGCGGACCGCACCCGGATTGACAAGCTAATGCGCGAATCGCTGATGCTGGTCACTGCGCTGGCGCCCGAAATCGGCTATGACAACGCCACCAAAGTGGCGAAGACCGCCCACAAGAACGGCACCACATTGCGCGAAGAAGCCATTGCCCTCGGCTTTGTGGATGGTGACACATTCGACCGCGTTGTGCGGCCAGAAAACATGGTAGGACCCAAATGACCGCCCCAATCAACATGAACAAGGCCAAGAAAGAGCGCAACCGCGCCTCCCGCCGCGCCCGTGCGGATGAAAACGCCGTCGCGTTTGGCCAGACGAAAAGCCAAAAAGAGCTGCTCAAGGTCAAGGCCGCACAGATCGCCAAAAATCTGGAAGCCAAAAAACGCGATACATGAGCGGGCGGCCTGTCAAACATTCGCTCACCCTCAAGGGGCATCGCACCTCGGTGTCTCTGGAGGCGGAGTTCTGGCAGGCCTTTCGCGAGATCGCGGCAGCAAAAGACATGGCAATCAACGTGCTGGCCGCCGAAATTGATGCAGAGCGTGGCACGGGTATGGGGCTGGCCTCAGCCATTCGACTATATGTCTTGCGCCACTATCGGCAGCTTTCCGACCTCTGAGACGCGCCCGATGGACAAGAGCGCCCCTGCGCGCCATGCTCCGTCGGGCTGATCGCGCACCACGCGCCCTGAGACCTACCAAGCCAAGGATTGGGACATTCATGACCGCGATGACACTTGGAAAGCCTGAGGATATCGACCGGCTCTTGCCCCTGATCGCCGCGTTCCACGCGGAAGAAGGCGTCGATCTGAGCGATGCGGCACGGCGCGCGGCGGTGCAGCCGCTGCTCGAGGGCTCACCCCATGGTGCGATCTATGTGGTGGGCCCGGTACGCGCGCCGATCGGTTATGCCTGCGTGAGCTTTGGCTGGTCGCTGGCCTTTGGCGGGCTCGACGGGTTTCTCGATGAAATCTACATCAGGCCGGGCGTGCGTGGGCGCGGCATTGGCACAGAAGTGCTGCGCGGCCTGCCCAAGGCCCTGGCGGCGGCGGGCATGAAGGCCATTCACCTCGAAGTGCATCAAGACAACGACAAGGCGCGCAAGTTCTATGAGGCGCTGCATTTTGAGCCACGCGCGGAGTATTCCTTGATGTCGCGGATGCTGTAAGGGACCTGCCCTTTTATTTGGGCACGAAGGGGTTAGGTAGACTTGATGAATATTCCATTTGATAACAGTTATGCCCGCCTGCCCGAAGGATTCTACACACGGATCGCCCCGCGCGCAGTGGCCTCACCCGCGCTGCTGGCGTTCAACACGGGCCTTGCAGACGAGCTTGGCCTGAGCCTTGACTATACGGCCATGGCGGAGGTCTTTGCCGGCAACGCCCTTCCAGAGGGGGCTGAGCCGATCGCACAGGTCTATGCGGGCCACCAATTCGGCGGCTTCTCCCCGCAATTGGGCGATGGGCGGGCGGTCTTGCTGGGCGAAATCGTAACCCCCGACGGGCGGCGGCGCGATATTCAGCTCAAGGGCTCCGGCCCCACCCCCTACAGCCGCAATGGCGACGGGCGCGCGTGGCTGGGCCCCGTGCTGCGCGAATATGTGGTGAGCGAGGCGATGCACGCACTTGGTGTGCCGACGACGCGGGCCCTGGCCGCAGCCCTCACGGGTGAGCCTATTTACCGCCAAGAAGGCGCCGTGCCCGGCGCGGTCCTGACCCGCGTGGCATCCAGCCATATCCGCGTCGGCACGTTTCAGTATTTCGCCGCGCGCCGGGATGTGGAGGCGCTCCGAGCGCTCTATGAGTACACGACAGCGCGGCATTACCCGAAGGTTGCGGGCCCTGCGGACTTCCTGCGCGCCGTGTGTGCAGCGCAGGCCGAATTGGTGGCGCAATGGATGTCGTTCGGGTTTATCCACGGGGTCATGAACACCGACAATACCTCCCTTTCCGGTGAGACGATCGATTACGGCCCCTGTGCCTTCATGGATGTCTATCACCCGGTCACGGTCTTCAGCTCGATCGACGCTCAGGGGCGCTATGCCTATGACAATCAGGCGCATGTGATCGTGTGGAACATGGCGCAACTGGCCACCTCCCTCGTGCCACTGATGCCTGACGCGGAGGCGGCGATTGAGGAGTTTACCGCGATCATCCACGCCATGCCCGCGCTGGTGGACGCCGCTTGGCTGCGCCGGATGGGCGCAAAGATCGGGATTGCAAAGGCGACCGAGGCGGACAGGCCGCTGATCGAAGGGCTGCTCGAGCGGATGCAGGCGGGACGTGCGGATTTCACCAACACGTTCCGCGCCCTCGCAGATGGCGGCGCGCGGGATCAGTTTCTGGACCCCGCAGCGTTTGATCAATGGGAGCCGGAGTGGCGCGCGCGGATCGCGGGAGAGCCCGGGCCAGAGGCGCTGATGCGGGCGTGCAACCCATGGGTCATCCCGCGCAATCACCGCATTGAAGAGATGATCATGGCCGCGCGGGAGGGGGATTTTGCCCCCTTCGAGCGGCTTCTGACGGTGCTGGCCAAGCCATTTGAGGCACACCCCGGAGCGGAGGATTTGCGACGGGCACCAGAGCCTTCTGAGGTGGTGCAGCAAACCTTCTGCGGGACATGAAAAAGGCGGGGAAATTCCCCGCCTGATCCTTCAAGGTAACTGTCGCAGCTTACGCGGCCTTGGCACCGGAGCGCCCACCACCGCCGCCGCG
>JBASXE010000452.1:0-5169 GCA_049276875.1 Roseovarius sp.
GACGTTGCGATGTGGCAAGGTACGCCCAATGCCTATGAAGCGATCGCGCCCGAAATCGTACTGGAGGACGGCGATACCATCATCTGCGGCGACGCCAAATTCACCGCAATCGAAACACCCGGGCACACATGGGGAACTGCGTCCTATCTTTATGATGTTCTTGACCACGGGCACCGCCACCGGGCCATCACTGTTGGAGGGTTGGGGCTTAATGCAATCGAAGGACCCGAACAGGTAGAAGCCTTCATCGACAGCCTGGACCGTATCGAAGGTTTGGCCAAGGATAAGAGTGACCCAGTGATGGTTCATCTGACGATGCATGGGTTCTCTGCCAACCTGGAAGAAAACCGCCAGATACTCGCCGTGCGCAAATCAGGTGAAGCAAATGTTTTTCTGAATTCCCAAGCGGTATTGGATGAAGTGTCGTTTCTGCGCGGTGGGGCGGTGCGCCGGCTTGAGGTCGAAAGGCAGAAAAACGCAGAATAGTGTTCTTATTCTACAACTGCGTCCAGAACCGCGCGGCAGGCTTGCGCATCGAATACTTGTTTCTCACCGATGAGGATCAGCGCGCACCCCTCGCCAGCCTGAGTGCGCGGGGCCAGAGTCGCACGCTGGCCGACAAGTTGAAACACCATCTGCTTGCCGGGCTTTTCCGTGAAACAGACAAAGCCCTTTGCCCGTAGCAACGTTGGTGAGATTACACCAATCGCATTCGGGAATGCTGCCATTGGAATGGGATCCTTACATTGCCATTCGAGCGTTTCGAAACGACTATCGCTTTGGACAGGCATCCCCGCGATGGAAGTTCGGTTTGAAGCGCCAAACCCCAAGAGCCCGTTGAGCAAACCGGATTTCCCGTCGGCACCATAAACCATGCGCTTTCCCATCGCGTTCAAGTGCAGTGTCAGTCTGGACAGGTCTTTGCTTTCAACGGCTTCAACCTTGCTCAGTTGAACAATATCCGCAGATTTGACCTGTGCTTGCCAAAGCGGGTCTGTGGTTCGCTCCGGTGTTGCTATGACATCTTGTGCATCAAGAAGGCACACCACGCTGTCCAGCAAGACCGCGGGCCACAAGACAGGGTCCAATAAAGCCTGGATAATGCCCTGCGGGTCCGCAACGCCGCTGGCCTCAATAACAATCAAGTCAGGCGTATTGTTGGTGAGAACCTGCTTCAGTGTGCGCAACAGATCACCCTGAAGCGAGCAGCAAATACAGCCATTCTTCAGCCCGATCACTTCGTCGGACGCACTTTCCAGCAAGGCGGCATCTATGTTGATCGCGCCGAAGTCATTGACGATCGCGGCGATGCGCATCCCGTGTTCATCTTGCAGGAGGTCGTTGATCAGGGTTGTTTTTCCGCTACCAAGAAACCCTGTGACCAACAGGATCGGGACGCTCATGCAAATGCGGCCCGTATCGGGCGGCCTGGGCTGGCAGAGGTATCAAGCGCCCCATCTGCAATAACTGTCTGCCCCGCGACCAACAGATGAACCACGCCTTCGGCGGGCTGGTTCATCTGCTCGAACGTGGCGCGGTCGCGGACCTGTGCCAAATCAAAGACCACGATATCCGCGTCAAACCCGGCGCGAAGCCGCCCCTTGTTCGCGATCTGCGGCGCGCGGCCCTCAATCACTTGCGCAGGATAGAGCGTACATTTCGCCAGCGCGTCGATCAGCGGCATGGTTTCGCGCTCTACCACATATTCACGCAGGAAACGGGTGAACGTCCCGGCCGAGCGCGGGTGGGATAGAACCTGCTCGGGCAAGGGCCATGCCATGTCGGCATAAATGCTGCCGTCGGGTTCGATCCACGGCATCGCGTCAGAGGCGATAGACCCACCAGGATAAGTGACCGATGTATCCAGCAGCGTGCGATGGTAGTCATTGGCTTCAACATCGAGAAAATGCCAGACGACAAGGTCTGACGGGTTCTCATCACTTGCCCTGAGAATATCGTCGCGGCCCGTAAAGCGGTGATGGTTTTTGACCAACTCGATCGCGGAATAGTCGCTGCCTGACTTTTGGGTGAACTGCGGATCTGCGAAAAAGCCCGCCCCTACAACGGTTGATCCCGCACCGTAGGGATAGGCCTCAGTCGTGACAGGCAAGCCCATCGCCTGCGCTTTTGCAATCAATTCGACCACCCGCTCGATGTCCAATAGGCTGGTCGAATTCATATGGCAGATGTGCATATGCGCGCCCGTGGCACCGGCCAGCCCGATCAGGCGGACATAGCTCTCGATCGAGCTTTGCGGGTCGATGTTGCTGGCAAAGGCGATGTGGGTGAAAGTCGGGCAATCGAATTCGGCCGCCAGATCGCAAATGCGCGTCAGTTCCTTGACGCCAGCACCCGGCGCATAGCCGTTGGGAATGCCGATGCCGATGGCGCCCTGATTTAACCCCTCACGCGTCAGCTCGACCAAGCTCTTTGTCTGGTTGCCGTCTGCCGCTGCCACTGACCAACTGTTGTCATCAGACGCTTTGCCCAATTGGTCGATGGGATGGGCCGCACCATCCAGTCTGTAGCCGCCAAAGACAAACCTGCGCGCGAAGATCCACGCCACTGACGTGCCGTAGTTAAGCACACGCGGTATTTGCGCCTGAGCGTCATACCAATCGGCAACCGGCAATGCCCCGACTTCCAGCTCCAACGACGTTGTGACCCCGTCAAAGGCCTGCATACGGTCTGCTGCGACCGATTGGCCGTGCGCATGGATGTCGATAAAACCGGGCGCGACGATCAAGCCTGTTGCGTCAATTTCACGGGTTGCGTGGCCCAGATCAGCACCAACAGCTTTGATTGTGTCACCGCTGATGGCGACATCACAAACGTCGTCGAAACCGCTCTCGGGGTCGATCACACGGCCGTTGCGGATCAGTAGATCATACGACATCTGTTTTCCTCGTCAGGCTATTTCGCGCAGGCGATGGCTTCGATCTCCACCAATGCGCCGGGGATGGCCAACGCGGAGGTTACCGTTGAACGGGCCGGAATGTCGGGGCCGAAGGCCTCTGCATAGGCCACGTTGAACGCGGCAAAATCGGCCATGTCCGTCAGCCAAATGGTGGTCTTGGCCACGTCGGCAAGAGTTGCTCCTGCTTGCGCCAGAACGGCTTCCAGATTGGCAATGGCTTGGCGGGTCTGTGGGCCAACGCCCCCTTCAACCAGTTTGAAATTCGCATCAACGCCCAAAGCGCCGGAGCAAAAGATCAAATCGCCGACACGGGTGGCAGGGACAAGCGGCACAGTCGCGCCATTGGGCAAAACGGGCGGCGATCCAATACGTTGAACGGTCATTTATGTTTCCTTTTATGTGAACGGGTTTTCGACGCGTGGCCAATAGTTTCCGTCGCGTTTTGTGTAAGGGATAATGGTCATATCAGGTGTGACAGTGCCGGGGGAGCGGACATGGATCACCTGAGGGCTGATTTTTTCAAAATTCTGATAGAAGTGGTTGGTGGATTTCGGGATCAGCGCCTTCATCTGGGTGATGTCCATTCCAAGGTCGGTATACACCGAGGGCGAGAAATTCTGCGTGCGCAGCGATGAGACAACCAGATGCACTCCGTCCGCATCAAGCCAGACACCTGTGCCCATCGGCATGTCGGTTTCACCCAATTTCTGTGTCATATTCTCGCGTATTGCGCGCACGGTGACCTCCAGATCGACAGCCTCGCCGGATTCTGCGCAAATCTTGCCGCCCAAGCGCACTTTCATCCGTGCCCCCACGCCCGCGTCTTGGCACATGGTCACCAGAACCGGATCCCAGAAGATACCATGCGCGATATCTTTCATGCCGCGTTTGAGGATCTCCTGCAGGAAAAAGGTTGAATCCGCAGGCGCACCGCCGCCCGCATTATCGCCCATATCGGCCAGCGTAATCGCGCGGTGGTTCGAGGCTTGGACGATATCAAGCGCGGCAGGGATATCAGGGTAGTCCATGCGCAATCCGTCACGGATGTCCCAAAGCTTGTCTGCGAAGTCTTTGGCAACGCTTGCCGCCTTGTCTGCGTCACCATCAGCAATCACCAGAGTACGTGCGCCCACCTCGGCCACATCCGCCCAAGGAAATCCGTGCGTGAGCGAGACAGATAGAACGCCATCCTTGCCCTCGGCATCCTTCATGTCCTGAACATATGACATGGCAGGCTCTTTCATCGTCTCGATGATTGTCAGCATCCGGCAATCATGGCTGCGCATGACGGGCTTTGTTTTGCCAGCAGCCGCATCAGCAGCCATCACGAACAATTCGCGCGCACGTTCGGGGGCGTCCACGTGAGGGTATTCTTTGTAGTTAACGATAAGCGTGGCATTTTCGATCATCGCATTGGTCAGATGATTATGTGGATCAAGCTCCAACCCGATCACTTTGTCCGGCCCCATGAGCGCACGGGCACGGGCCATCATATCGCCCTCGCAATCGTCATAGCCATCGGCCACCATGGCGCCGTGCATGGACATGAGCAGCATGTCGGGCTGATGGGTCTCGATGTCGTTCAGGATTTCATCGCGGTACGCCTCATAGACCTCACGCACGGTTGTGCCCGCAGGTTGTGCGGCGGCCGACAGGCTTTCCACCACCTCCCAACCACGCTCCTCTCCCATCCGCCGCCATTCGTGCAAGGGCGCGGTAAAAAGGTTGGCCGGCTCTTTGGTGGCCTCGCGCGAGACCATCGCCGCCTCAAAAGCCAGACGCCCTGTGGGCATCGGAGAGAACGTATTGGTCTCGGTCGCAAGGCAGGCAATCAGGAGTTTCATGTCGGGGTTTCCTTCTTCAGGCAAAAGGGTTTTCAACGCGTGGCCAATAGTTGGGGTCGCGTTTTCTGTATGGGATGGAAGCAAAGTCGGCCGTCAGCGTGCCGGGGCTGGCCATGTGGATCACTTCCGCCGCTATGGGCGCAAAGCCTGCGTAGAAGTGGTTTGAGGATTTCACGACCACCGTCTTCATTTGGGTCAGATCCAGCCCCAGATCGGTAAAAAGCGAGGGATGCAGGCATTGGGTGCGGCTGTTGTTGACGACCAGATGCACGCCGCCAGCATCGAGCCAGACCCCCGTGCCAAAGGGCGATGGTACCACGCCAAAGTCCTGCACCATATCTTCGCGGATCGCGCGGACAGTCACATCAAGATCAATGGCATCGCCTGACGCCTGGGATCGTTTGCCGC
>JBASXE010000453.1:0-6228 GCA_049276875.1 Roseovarius sp.
GCTGTGTGCTCCGGGTGGGCGTGATCCTTGTGGCCGTTCTATCATGGCCACAAATCGCGGTGCAGCCCAGCCGACCAAAGGCCGCACAAAACCGACCTGCCGCGTTTATTCCCCACGCAGCACGGCATCGAGACCCGCCAGAGGGAAATACGGCACAAGGATGCCGCGCAATTCGGCCCTGCGGGGATTTTGCGGATCATAGAGCGCGTGGCAGAGGTAATCCTCCAACAAGGCCGCCTGCTGCTCATAGCCGAAATCGAGAAACGTGCCCCCCTCGCCCGGCACATAAAAGTATGGATCCATCGTGATGAGGCTCTCGAAAGCCGCGCGCGCAGGTCGGTAACCGGTCAGCTTGCGGTTTTGCCATTGCCAGACATGGACAAGCTCATGGGCGAAGATCAGGGCCTGTGGGAAAAGTGCGGCCTCGGGCCAGCCTTCGGACATATCTGTGCGGTAGACCCCGTCGATAAAATGCATCCGGTTATAGATTGCCCAAGCCGGCGGCGGGCCCTTGGAGGGCTGCGGCGCGTTTCGTGCGCAAAGGCCCGGGCGCAGGCCTTCGGTCAGCGGAATGGGCGCGGCCCCGGTGGTTTGCTCCGGCAACGCAGACAGCCCCAGCCCTTGGGTCACCCGCACGGCCCCCGTGTCGAGTGTGGGGCCAAAAATATCCTGCGCCAGCCGTGTTTCACCCTCGGTCAGCGGGCGTGCGCACGCGCCGAGCAGCCCAACAAAACACAAGGTCAAAATGATCAACCGCACAGGCGCAGCCCCCTCCCGATCTCCTGACCCAGCATTGCGCGGATCGCGGCAAAGGGAAAGGCTTGGGGCTACTGTTTGGCGCTACAAAACGTGCCGGTGGAGCAACCGCTGCCAGACAGGCTCAGCCGTTTGGGGACGTCCGCCTTTGGTGCGCTGGCCGGTGTCGGCGCCGCGCGGGCTGCGTCCTCAGCTACGGCAGGCATGGCGTCGCCCTGCTGCCCCAGCAACTGCTGTGCGCGGGCAACCAAAAGGCGCTCTTGACCAGCGGTCATTTCGGGAAAGCTGCTGCCAACGCCCGCCGCGGGGCGTTTCTGCATCGCGTTGAGCGCGTCATAGTCAATCGCGTTGAGCAGTCCAACCAACGCCTCCGCCGGGGCCTGCGCATAGACGGTGATGCGGATATCATCACCGATATAGCCGCGCAGAAACAGCGGTTTGGAGCCGGGGATAACCGGCGCGCTGTCAAACTCATCGCGGTTCGAGACATAGAACATGACGCCCTGCACCATGCCGAACACTTCCGGCGCGCCAAAGCTCAGCTTCACATTCATCGATTTGGGATCGCGCATCAGCTTCTCGCGAAACACCTTGCCGGAGCGCTCCGCATGGGCGGCCCCAAGGCGGATGCGGGCGCCGGGGCTGATATATTCGATCACCTCGCGCGCGGCACGTGCGTTCTCGCTCGTCGCCACACCCTCATTGAGCGCCGAGAAGAGCGGGCTGTCGTCGAAGGATGTGAGCAGTGCACCCTCGATCTCTTCCATATCGTCATGGGCGAGCTTGCCTGTTTTGCCCAATGTAAAGGCACGGCTTTCCCAGCCTTCGGGGGCAGGCGGCAGGTGCGCGCTGGCCAGCGCTTCGGGGGGTGCATCCTCCAGCCCCTTGGCCAGAAGTGATCCGATCCGGCTCTCTATGCTTGCAATATAACCACCTGTCGCGCCCTCCCCTTTGGGCGCATGCGCGGCATAGTCGAGCGCGCCCACCGTGAGGGCCGCAATCGCTGCAAATCCAATGCCAAAATAATTCATGGATCACCTGAAGTTCACAAAATCAACCTCAGCTATGCGCCGGGAACCCGGCGCTATTGTGATCCCCTTGGGGCAGGTTTGCGGCCTTTACTGCCCCAGGGCCAGCCCCTCACGGCGTGGATCAGCGCCCCCTGTGAGCCCGTCGCGCACGGCTATCGCGTGCAAACCCGAGTTGAGATCACGCACATCAACGGTGAAGCCCATATCCTCAAGAGGATCTGCGAGAGCCTCGGCCGCAGTGCCTGCCTCAAGATCAAAAGTGCCAAAGCGGTTCACCAGATGCGGCAAAGAGACAGCCGCCTGCACATCGAGCCCCCAATCAAGATGAGCGATGATCGTTTTGGCCACATAAGGAATGATCCGGCTGCCACCCGGGCTCCCTATGATCAGGCGGGGGACGCCATCCTTGAGGACAATCGTGGGCGCCATGGACGAGCGTGGCCGCTTGCCCGGTTCCACCCGGTTGGCGATGGGCACACCGCCACGGTGGCTGCGAAAGGAGAAATCCGTAAGCTCATTGTTGAGCAAGAATCCCCCTGCCATAAGCCGCGCGCCGAACGCGTTTTCGATCGTGGTGGTCATCGACAGGGCATTTCCGTAGCTGTCCACGATGGAAATATGTGAGGTCGAGGGCAATTCCCGCCCGTCATCATCTGCAAGGTGCATCGCGTGATCGAATTCCGGCTCTCCGGGCTCCACCTCTTCGAGCGCGGTGTCGCGGTCCAAAAGCTCCGCGCGCTGGCGCAGATAGGCCTGCGCAAGCAGGCCTTGCACGGGGACGGGCACGAAATCGCTATCGGCGATGTAGCGCCCCCGATCCGCAAAGGCGAGGCGCGAGGCGTCGCCGATGAGCCGCCATGCCTCAGGGCTTTCGGGCCCCATTGTGGCGAGGTCAAAACCCTCCAAAAGACCCAATGTTTGTCCCACGCTGATCGCGCCGGACGAGGGAGGCCCCATGCCGCAAACCTCATGGTCGCGGTAGGACGCGCAAACGGCTGGACGCGCTTTGACGGAATAAAGCGCCATATCGGCGGCGCTTAAAAGACCCGGATTGCCATCCGCGGTTTGCACGGTCTGCACGATTTGCCGAGCAATATCACCCGTATAAAAGGGCGCGGCGCCGTCCGTCGCAAACGCCCTGAGGGTGGCCGCATAGGCCAGGTTCGTCAGGATTTGGCCCACCTCAAGCGGCGCACCGCCGGGCAGGAAATAGTCACGGGTCATTGCATAGCGGCTGAGGCTTTCGAAATTCTCACGGATCGAAGACGCCATGCGCGGGGAGACTGCAAAACCTCTCTCTGCGTGCCAAAGCGCCTCGGTAAACAGGCTGCCCCACTCCGCTTTGCCCCAGCGCCGATGCGCCTCCTCCAAAAGCTTTGGCGTGCCCGGCACCCCGACAGAGCGCCCGCCGATCACCGCATCAAAAAACTCCAATGGCTCACCGTCTGCGTTCAAAAACAGCCGCGGTGTGGCGGCCAAGGGCGCTGTTTCGCGGCCATCCAGCGTCGTAAGCGCGCGTGTCTCCGCATCCCACCAGACCAAAAAGGCCCCGCCACCAAGGCCAGAGCTTTGCGGCTCCACCAACCCGAGGACCAGTTGCACCGCGACCATCGCATCGGCGGCTGACCCGCCCGAGGCCAGAACCCGCGCGCCCGCTTCAGAGGCCAGCGGGTTGGCTGCAACCACCATCCAGTCATTGGCCCGGACGGGAGGAGCGGCGGGAAACGGTGGATTAGCCAAGGTCGAGGCTGCAACGCCCACCTCCGGTGCTGTTTGCGTGCGCACCTCCGGTGCGATTTCCGTGCGCACCTCCGGTGCGACTTCATCCGCTGCCTGCTGCGCAAGCCCCGGCACCGCCCCGAACCCAAGGGAGATACACACCAACCACGCTGCAAACCCTCGCGTCATGCCTCTCTCCTCATTCAATCCCTACGGCCCAAAAAACCACACGCTAAAGCATCGCCGGCACAACCAGATCAGGCGGGCGGTGCCCATCGTCAAATGTCTTGATGTTCAGCAAGACTTTCTCGCCCATTTCCAGACGGCCCTCTTGGGTGGCCGACGCCATATGCGGCAAGAGCACCACGTTGCGCAACTCTCGCAGACGCGGATTGGCCTCAGCCCCGTGCTCATAAACATCAAGCCCCGCACCCGCGATTTCGCCCGCGCGCAGCATCCGTGTGAGCGCGTTCTGGTCAATAACCTCCCCGCGTGAGGTGTTCACGATCACCGCATCCTGCTTCATCAGGCGCAGCCGTCGCGCGTTCATCAAATGAAATGTCGAAGGCGTATGGGGGCAGTTCACGCTGATCACATCCATGCGCGCGACCATCTGATCAAGGCTCTCCCAATACCGTGCACCAAGGGTCTCTTCCGTCTCGGGGCGCAGGCGCTTGCGGTTGTGGTAGTGGATTTCCATGCCGAAGGCGCGCGCGCGCTGTGCCACCGCCTGCCCTACCCGGCCAAGCCCGAGAATACCAAGGCGCCGCCCAGACACACGCCCACCCAGAAGCGCCGTGGGGGACCAGCCATCCCACGTGCCCTCCTGCATCAGAGCCAACCCTTCGGGAATGCGCCGCAAGACGGCAAGGATCAGGGCTAACGTCATATCAGCCGTATCATCGGCCGACACGCCGGGCGTGTTGGAGACCAAAATCCCCCGCTGACGCGCTGTTGACACGTCGATATGATCCACGCCAGCACCATAATTTGCGATGAGTTTGAGCCGCTCCCCCGCCTGCCCGATCAGCCCCGCATCAATTCGGTCACCAAGGCTGGAGACCACAACATCGGCCTCGCGCAACGCCGCACCAAGCGCGGTGCGGTCCATTTGCACATCATCCTCCGACAGGCGCACGTCAAACAGCTCAGACAAACGCGCCTCAACCGGTGCGGGCAAGCGTCGCGTTACGACAACACTCAAGCGTTGCTTTGCCACTTCGGCTCTCCTCCTGCTTTCCAACTGCCTCTCTAGCTGGCAGAGTGACGCAGGAATGGACGGGGCACAAGAACCCCGCGCAAGTTACGGGCACTTTCAACAATGAAACCTTTCGCCATATCGCTGTTGGCGCTGGCTCTTTTGCTGGTGCAATTGCCAGGCCTTGCCGCCGAAGAGCGTGGCTCGGTGACAAATCTTCCCATTCCGCGTTACGTCTCCATGAAGGCGTCAGAAGGCAACGTGCGGCGAGGCCCATCGCGCACGCACCGGATCGACTGGATCTTTAAGCGTCGCGACACTCCCTTGCTCATCACCGCCGAACACGGCCACTGGCGCCGCGTTCAGGACCGTGACGGCGCAGGGGGATGGATGCACTACACGCTTTTGTCCGGCGTGCGCACCGTCATCGTGGAGACCGATATGCTTGAGATGCGCGCCCGGCCACAGCCCGATGCCCTGCCGGTGGCACAGCTTGAACTGGGCGTGATCGCCCGCATAGAGGAATGCGAAGAGACATGGTGCCGCCTGCGGGTCGCGACCCATCGCGGGTGGGTTGAAAAACAGCATCTGTGGGGCGTCTCACCAGGCGAAACCGTGGACTGAGCACGCGGCCTTGGCGTGTTCGCCCAGAGCCATTTGACCTCGGGCAGTTTTTTAAAAACCGGGCTTGCACCCCTGCCGCTTGCGGACTATCTAACGGCGCACAGTTGGGATGTAGCCAAGTGGTAAGGCAACTGTTTTTGGTACAGTGTACCGTAGGTTCGAATCCTACCATCCCAGCCAACTCATTTAAGACATTGTAAGCTTGGGCCTCAGGGTCTGCGCCGGGGCTAAAATGCCCCGATTAATGCCCCCCTCTGGGGCAGCTGCTGGCGCGCCTGCGGGCAGGTCAGGCGAGTGCGCGATTTGTTAGGAGCGTAAGAGGCAGTGCGAGGCCGCAGAACCGCAAAGGGCGATGCGCGACAATCCCAATGTGACCACAGATTCCATGCAAATCACCTTCCGGCCACGCTGGGTTAGCTTCTCCCTGCCCGGGCAGGTGTCATACGACGACCCGGGTTGGCCGTGAGGCGCTCTCAGAGCAACAGAGCGCAACAGGAGAGGTCCACCCTGCATCTCCGAGCGTGCAAGCACGCTGGTATAATGAGACATTGGAGCTGTCTTATGGGGCGGATAATAGGTATAAGTAATGGAGAAGGAGGGAGCAGAGGGCTGTAGTATACAGTCCCCTCATGCTCTCTGGCCCACTCACGTGGCTCCTCAAGATCGCTACGGAAGGTGGAAGAGCCGTTCACCGCGCCGCGTATGGCGGTCCGCTATGCTGTCTCTTAAGACCTTCGCCACAACCGCGAAATCGGACTGGCTTGTAAGCCAGCACCGACACGTAGGGCGGAGAGAGGTTCTTCGCTGCAGGTGCGCACAACGTGGCACCTCCTGCTGGAAGCGGATCTGCGTTGAGGTCCTGAAACAATATCTTGGCCATGCAGATTAGGGGTCCTGAAC
>JBASXE010000454.1:0-1713 GCA_049276875.1 Roseovarius sp.
GGGCTGGGCTGCTTCGACGGCACGGCGCTTTATGAACATGCCGACCCCAAGGAAGGGTTCCACCGCGATTGGAATACGTTGATCTTCGACTACGGGCGGCGCGAGGTGAAAAATTACTTGATCGCCAACGCGCTTTATTGGCTCGAGGAATACCATATCGACGGGCTGCGCGTGGATGCGGTCACCTCGATGCTCTACCGCGATTATTCGCGGCAGGCCGGCGAATGGGTGCCCAACAAGGATGGCGGAAACGAGAATTACGAGGCGGTGGATTTTCTGCGCGCGATGAATGTCGCGGCCTATGGTGCACATCCCGGTATTCTCACGGTAGCCGAAGAAAGCACGTCATTCCCAAAGGTCTCGGCTCCGGTCCATGAGGGCGGGCTTGGTTTTGGGTTCAAGTGGAACATGGGCTGGATGAACGATACGCTGCGCTACATGACCGAGGATCCGGTGAACCGGAAATATCACCATGACAAGGTAACCTTCGGCCTACATTATGCGTTTTCGGAGAATTTCGTGCTGCCGATCAGTCATGATGAGGTCGTGCACGGCAAGCGCAGCATGTATACTCGGATGCCGGGCGATCACGCGACGAAACTGGCCAATCTTCGCGCCTATTACGGCTTCATGTGGGGCCATCCGGGTAAGAAGCTGCTCTTCATGGGGCAGGAGTTTGGGCAGGTCGCCGAATGGAACCATGACGCTGAGATCGGCTGGCATCACCTTGCCGATCCGGGTCACAAAGGGTTGCAGCGGCTGGTGCGTGATCTGAACACGCTTTACCGCGCAACCCCAGCCCTGCATGTCAAGGACGCTGAAGAAGACGGCTTCGACTGGCTGACAGGGGATGATGCGGATCACTCTATCATCGCATGGCTTAGGCGCGGCGACCCGGCCGACAAGCCCGTGGTGATGCTGACGAATTTCACGCCTGTTGAGCGATCCGGATACCGGATCGGTCTGCCCCACGCGGGTGCGTGGCGCGAGGCGTTGAATTCGGATGCGGCCGTCTACGGCGGCAGCAATCGCGGCAACCTGGGCCGGATCGCGGCGGGCGGCGGGCCAAGCCATGGCCAGCCCGCCAGCGCCGAGGTCTATCTGCCACCGCTCTCGACGCTGTTCTTGCTACCGGACGATTGAAACCGCGCCCCGGGAGGGTAGCACCTGCGAGGGAGGACGAACACCATGACTGGACCATCCAAAAGGCTCGCAACCCGTTCGATGGCCTTCGTGCTGGCGGGCGGACGTGGCAGCCGCCTGATGCAGCTGACCGACCGGCGCGCAAAACCCGCGGTCTATTTCGGCGGCAAGACCCGGATCATCGATTTTGTGCTGTCGAATGCGCTCAATTCCGGCATCCGCAAGATGGCCATCGCAACGCAATACAAGGCGCATTCGCTCATCCGCCATTGCCAGCGCGGCTGGAATTTCTTCCGGGCCGAACGCAACGAATACCTCGACATCCTGCCCGCCAGCCAAAGGGTGGACGAGGTGCATTGGTACCAGGGCACCGCCGATGCGGTGTTCCAGAACATCGACATCATCAACAGCTATGACGTGGATTATATCGTCATCCTTGCGGGCGACCATGTCTACAAGATGGATTACGAGCTGATGCTGCGGAGCCACGTGGATACCGGGGCGGATGTAACCATTGCCTGCCTGACAGTGCCGAGGGCCGAGGCCTCGGCCTTCGGTGTCATGGCGATC
>JBASXE010000455.1:0-2977 GCA_049276875.1 Roseovarius sp.
CTTGCCATGGGGCTGGCCACGAATATCGAGGCTGATACCGGGGCCTGGGGCGAGACGCTGTATATCGGCAGCGCCGATGCGACGTTCAAGGCAAGGGCGCTGTATGGCAAGGTCACGCCCGAAACGCTGGACGCCTGCGCGCGCGGGAACGGGATGATTGTCCACTGACCGAAAGGTAAGGGCGAGGTGTTCACCGCCGCGACCTGCGAATGGGTGGCGGGGCTGATGCAGGGCGACGCGCAGGTGATCGCGGTCACCCGGAACGTGCTGGACCGGTTCGGCGGGGACAGAGCCACCCTCTGATCAGGCACCAGACATGTGTTTGTCGACCATCCGCTGCACCATTGGCGCGAAATGCCAGAAGTCTGGTGTGTCCATCCCTGAGACCTTCCCGGCCTCATCGAGATAACGAACCGCAATGATCTGTTTGAGGTTGGGGTTCTTTTCGAATTCGGTCACTTCCTCGGGCGACATCGGGCCCCCCTGCAGGTTCAAGGAATGGATCGAAGCTTCAGACAGGCGCTTGAAATACTCGGGGCGGGTCGCGCAGAGGTAGCGCTTGGCCGCGACGTGGTAGCGGCAGCAATCGGTCACGACGGATGGAAAGAACCGCTCGAGCACCTCGGCACCGGCGGCCTCATGATGGCGGTCCTCGATGTCGTCCATCGTGAAGGTGCCGAACTCGCTGGTGAAATGGCCGATGTCATGCAGCAGCGCGCCGACGATGATTTCTTCGGGCTGGCCGTTACGCTCAGCGATCGTGGCGCCCTGTAGCATGTGTTCGCCCATGGTCACAGGCTCGCCCAGGTATTCCTCGCCGCCACGACGGTCGAAGATCGAACCGATAAAGGCGACAATGGTCTCGGCGGTCAGGCTGTTGATATCGGGTTTCATTCTGCGGCCTCCAGCATACCTTCGCGGCACATCGCGTCATAGGCCGAGCGCAACCCGTCCTTGTCAGCGTAGCAGCCCTGAAGCCAGCGGGTGCCCTCGCCGGAATAACCCTTGCGCGCATGCAGCACGCGGGTGTTATCCACCACAAAAGCCTCGCCGGGATTCAGGCGGAAGGTCACCTCCATGGCGGTGTCGTCGATGATCTCGCCCAGACGGCGATAGGCTGCGTAATAGGCCTTCATCTTGTCAAACGGCACATCCGTCACCGCCGCGAAAGAGCGGTTGTTGAAACGGATGCCGATCAACTCGCCGTCCGGCGCCAGTTCGATCATCGGGCGACGCGAGGTCAGGCAAACACCCGCTTCGCCTGCATACTCGAACCGCGCGCAATGATCGGCCAGCAGATCGAACCCTTCAGGGTTTTCCGCGCGCAGGCGCAAGGCCGCGGCGAACCCGTCGACCACCATGTTCTCGCCCCCCGCGGCAGAGCTTTCGAGGCAGTAGAGAACCTGAATCGTTGGCACCGGGTCGCGATAGGGATTGTCGGTATGCGCCTGAAGCCCAAGGCCCGTGAAGGCAAGGTTTGTCGGGTTCACCTCGGTCCGCACCTCGAAGTGGCGGCCATAGTTCGTTTCGCGCACATAGCCGAAAAGATCGACTATCCGGAACAGCGCCCCCGGCTCGACCGGGGCGTTCACCACCTTGGCGAAACCATAGCGAACGATCTGCGCCAGCCAGTCGCGCAGCGGCGCGCCGCCCTGTTGCAACTGGGCAAAATCACCGCAGGGCACGGCGTCCATCAGCCCTGCATCCCAGGGCTCGACTCCATCAGGCAGCCAGCCGCGCGCCGTGTCTGCGGGTCGGTCATAGGCATGCGCTGCAAGCCATGCGGGATCGAAGCGAACGGTCTTGTCCTCCGGAACAAAACGGACATGAAGCGCCCCGTCCGCGGTGATCTCGGACGCCGCGATACGGGTCTCGGCGGGGAAGTCGCGCAAGGCAATCAATCGCTGCCCGTTTCCGGGCGCGCGCGTTTGCGCATCCTGGGCATTGTCCCGCAGCCAGATCGCGTGAAAACGGTGCGGGCCAGTGGCCGTTTCAAGGGTCAGAAATGTTCCGGACGGATCGAGTGCGACTGACGGCATGAGAATCCCCTAAGTTTGATTGCGACTTGGCTGGAGTTTCTCAATCGCCACAGATAAATTCAAATCAGGAATATATGGACTGAGGCATCGTTTGACTTATGAAACGGGATCGTCTTCCACCGCTTGAATGGATCCGGGCCTTTGAGGCGGCGGCTCGGCTCGGCAGTTTCACCGCCGCCGCCGAAGATGTCGGCCTGACGCAGGCAGCGGTCAGCCAGCGGATCGGGCAGCTGGAGAAACACCTCGGCACGCCCCTGTTCAACCGTCGGGCGCGTGCCATCTCTCTGACCGTCGAGGGCGAAGCGTGGGTGCCCCATGTCCGCCTTGCGCTGGAGGGGCTGCGCGACAGCACCGAAGGGGTTTTCGGAACAGGACACCGACGCCTGACGCTCTCCGCCAGCCAGACCATCATCGACCTGTGGTTGCTGCCAAGGCTCGGTCGTTTGCAAGCCCTCACGCAGGCCGAAATCTCGATCCAGTCGATGGTTGTCGGCACACATGACGCCCCGCAGGACGACGTCATCCGTATCTTGCCATCTGCGAAAGACATGATCACTTGCTAAGATACGCCGCCGTGCGGTCAGCCACATTTTTGCGGAGGTCCATGTGGAACAGCCCATAATCATAGGTATGGTAGTTTCCGGCACCAAACGGCAGGTCCTTGAAATTCGCAGAGTCCACACCCGATATAATCAAAAGTCCATTCCGGCATTGCGCATCCACTACGTCCATTTCCAAAGGTCCGTTCGCGCCGAAATCGACACTGCCAAGGTTGGTTGAACGTGGTGCGTGATCGTCGTCTGCTGTCCAGATTATGGGATTCACACAGATGCCACCCGGCACGCCGATGGATACTTCTGCTTCTGCAGTCTGCGTGTTCCAACTGATCTGGCACCCGGTTTGCGTTGAGGTTTCGCACGTGGGTATCTTGTCGGATG
>JBASXE010000456.1:0-1832 GCA_049276875.1 Roseovarius sp.
GGTCTGTATCGAGACCAAGGCGCTTCAACGCATAATAAAGCATGGCCCTGCGGACTTTGATTTCAGTCACACCATCTTCCATGCCGTAATCGAGCCCGATGACATATTTTTGGGCATCTGAGAGATCTGGATGGGGGCCTATCTGGAGGGTGACCTCGGTATTCCATGCCGTGTCAGCATCGACAGAATTCGAGGCCTCATCATATGCTTCGACCCCAAGTATGCGGCTCAAGAGAAAATCCTTGAACAAATTGTCGTTGCGGCTGAACGCACGAGCATGCCAACGGAAGCCATCGAAGGCCAAGGAGTGGGGTTCAATCCAGCGCCAATTTGGTTCGGGTCTGCTGAAGGACTGATAGAGAACATGCAGCCCTTGGCCATCACGGATTGCGGTCACCACATCCCGCAAGATTTCAGGTTTCACACCACGGACAGGAGCTGGGGGTGCGCCATATCCTGGTAGGGGCAGGATCCAGCTGCGGTTCTCTTCAAGAAGCCCCTGATCGACTGCTTGTAGCTGGGAGAAGAATTCTGACGCATCAGGCTCCATGAAGCGAGGGCGGAAGTTCTTGCCACGCACATAGGTGCGCAGGCTCTTGTCGTAGGTGAGGTTGCTCTTTCGTCCCTCGATGTAGCTGGCAAGGTCGTTCGATGCCTGCTGCTTAGAGATACCGAAGACCTCCATGAGGTCGCTTCGATTGATGTGACCAGACCAGAAGAGTCGGAACTCTATGAACTGGTAGCGTTGCTCTACCGTCCAATTGGTCTTCCTGCGTGCGGTCGCCCGCTTGGTTGCCTGACTCGTTGCCATGCTGGCATCCTATCACTGAAAATCGGAAAGTCTATTTTTTAGAACGTCACAGAAGTTGTTTTCACGGCATGTCTGGGGCTATCCTGCGGTCGAATCCCATGAGGAGACCTGTCATGAGTGCAAGAGCTGCAATCCATCCGCCGAGGTGGACATATTTGAGACCGGTGATTTTCGTTCTCGTCATGCTTGTGATGACCGCTTTTATGAGGGCGTCCCCTGTGGAAGCTGAGGGACAGGGTCCAAGCTGTCTGATACGGATTGATGGTGCCATCTACGATGCTGCCCCCTGCAACCTGAATTCCGAAGATGATGACATCATCCGCTTTGGTCACCTTACCCTTGAAGCGCAGGAGGGCTACTGGGTTTATCTGATTAAGCGTGAAGACGGGCGATATGATGGCTTCTGGAACGAAGATTTCGGGGCCAACCATGCGCACACGTCACTTGGTGTCCTGAGCAGGGAAGACCGTGCGGGCAGTGATTGTTTCAGCAATCCGAGCACACTGCTCTGTCGAAACATCCTCTTCGACACACCAGTTTACGATGTTGAGTTCCGCAGCCTTGAAGAGGGCGGGCATGCGGTTTTGGCTTATCTCGACGGTATCGAATATGAAGTTCAGCATCCCAATTGGGACGTGATGCAGCCGTATTCAGTTGAGCAAAGTGCCGACTTGGATGGAGATGGTCGCCATGAAACGCTCATCCAGGTGAGCCATGGCGGAAATTGCTGTCCTGCTGACATTTCGATCCTGTCATACAGGGGAGATCGGTTCTTCACTTACCTTGATGAAGCCCCGATTTCTGGTGGCTGGGGCGGCGTTGAAATCGTCACCGAAGCGGGCAGACCACTCATTCGTATCCATGATGCGCCAGCTGGACATGGTAACCTTGCCGCACAACGGGGGCAGCGTGATTACGCCATCGTCAATGGACGCCCTGAACTCATCACAGAGCGAACAGAATTCGGTGTTCCAAGCCAAGTAGCAGGGCTCAGCCTCGAAGAGGTGCAGTCATCAGATGA
>JBASXE010000457.1:0-2494 GCA_049276875.1 Roseovarius sp.
GTGTTCGAGGTCACCCCGGTGAACCCCGACACCTTTCCCGCCGCAAAGTTGCGGGCACGGTCGAAGGAACTGGAGCTGTCGATCAATGCTAATTTCGCCTTACCGCTTGATGCTAATACGATCAGCCCCGACCCGGTCGTCCGAGCGCGCGGCGTAGAGCTTTCAAAGAAGGTCGTCGATCTGTGCGTCGAAGCTGGGGTCGAGGTGTATTGTGGCGCGAACTATTGCGCTTGGGGCTATCACTCTGGCAGAAGGCGATCTGCCGATGAATGGACCTGGGGTGTAGAGGCCTATCGCCAGATTGGAGAATACGCAGCCGGAAGCGGCTTGACGATCGCCGTCGAAACCCTGAACCGGTTTGAATCACACTATTTGAACACCGCTGCCGATGCCTGTGCGTTTGTAGATGCTGTAGGCTTGGATAATTGCAAGGTTCACCTCGACACCTTTCACATGCTCCGTGAGGAAGATGATCTGGCGGGTGCCATCCGCGCCACAGGGTCAAGGATGGCGTATTTTCACGCTTGTGGAAGCCACCGCGGTATTCCTGGCCGGGACATGGTGCCATGGGATGCCACATTCAATGCACTCAAGGAAATCGGCTACGACGGTGTAATTGGCGTTGAATCTTTCAATCCTGGCATCGAGCGTCTTGCAAGCCTCGTTTGCATCTGGCGCGAGTATGCCGAAAGCCCCGAAGCTTTGGCCCGCGCCTCACTGGCGTTTTTGAAGGCCAAATATGCGGAAATCTATCTGGGGGGGCCTCCTGTTTGCCCGCATTGCGGTGGCGAATGCCCGTCCGGTAGCTGCACTCATAACTAAACCAAAAGGAGCTTAAACAATGGCAAAAACTATCGAAATCGTGAACTTCCGCTTGGCTGAAGGTGTGACGGACGAGGCATTTTTGGCCGAGACCATGTCGATGGAGCGTGAGTTTCTGGGCAAGCTGAATGGCTTTCTGGATCGCGATACTGGCAAATCGGTGGATGGTGACTGGGTCGTAGTCTTGCATTGGGCATCGCCAGAAGATGCCCAAGCCTCCATGGACAAGTTTGTTGGAAACGAGGGCACCAAGGCATTTACCGCCATGGTTGACATGCCCACCTTCAAGATGACGCGCTATGAACTGCGCGATCACTACGAATGAACGTTCTTGGTGCGCCTAGCTCAAAGGCTTTACATCGTGTTCATTGTCTTGGGGCAGGGCGCGCAGCGACTGCATTGGAACCGTCCAGCCGCTATGGCCGGATGTTTCCGGAACTATCTCCGCTTGAGGTAAACGAGGAGCGGCTAGTAGCCCTTGGCCAACCGGGCGCGGAATGTGACGGCGAAACTATGGCCGAACTATCTCAAACGGAGGCAGGGTGGCCATTTTTTGGACAACTCATTGCCCATGACATTACAGCTGATCGATCGCTTGTGGATCATGGCGCTGGTGAAGCTTTAGTCAACTTCCGAGCGGCCAAGCTTGATCTCGAATGCGTTTATGCCGGGGGACCAACTGGTTCCGGCTATCTTTACGACTATTCTGACGCGGCCAGCTTTCTTGTCTCGGGAACGGATGTTCCTCGAAACATACAGGGTGTCGCCATCATAGGCGACGCGCGAAACGATTCTCATTTCTTCATGAACCGTTTACATTTGGCGTTCATGCAGGCCCATAATACGATTGTCGCACGTCTAAAGGCCTCGGGGTGCGCGCCCGACATGCTGTTTGCTCAGGCCCGGCAGCGTGTGATGTGGTTCTATCAGTGGGTCATCGTGAATGAATTCCTTCCGGTCTTGGTTGGCAAAGCCGAGACCGAGACGCTTTTGGTATCCGAGGGAACGTCTGCACTTTTGCCCGAGGTCAACATTCCGGTTGAATTTGCTGACGCGGCCTTTCGCTATGGACATGCTCAAATCCGTAGCAGCTATCGGTTGGAGCAAGGCGGGTCTTCGGCGCCGCTTTTTCCAGACCTGCTGGGGTTCCGGCCAGTTCCCGCGTCACGGCATCTGGATTTCGCTACGCTGTTTGACCGTCAAGGGTCCGAACCGGCGCAAAGGGCCATGCGGATCAGCGAAAAGATGGCGCATCCGATGATTAATTTGCCCGTTGAAATCACTGGGACGATGACTGATAAAACCTATGGGTCTTTGGCCGCCCGCGACTTGCGCCGAGGCCTTTCGACAGCGCTCCCGTCTGGTGAAGATGTAGCCAAGGCGCTGGGCTTGCCTGTGCTGTCCGCGGACGACATCGGGGCGGCCGTTAGCCCCAAAGGAACGCCACTATTTTACTATATTCTGCGCGAGGCCGCAGTCCTTGGTAGGGGCGACAGGCTTGGTCCGGTCGGGGGGCGCATCGTGGCAGATGTACTGATCTCGTGCATACGCCGGGACCCCTCGTCCTTCTTGGCGCGCGACCCGGACTGGCATCCGGGCTGTGACGATTTTCTGAATGTCGGTAACAACCCCGGACTTATCAATTTGCTTGATCTGTGCCTCGAACATTAAC
>JBASXE010000458.1:0-5564 GCA_049276875.1 Roseovarius sp.
CAACTCGGCAATCGCCATGAGGGACGGAGCGGTTGAGATTGACGCAAATGGCGACGGGCTCATGACCATGGACGAGGTGCAGGCCGTCTACCCGGAGATCACCGCCGAAACCTTCAGCCAGATTGACGCCAATGGCGATGGCGCGCTGGACGATGCCGAAATGGTCTCGGGTCAGGAACAGGGCCTCATCCCTGCGTCGACGGACGGCTAGACTGGCGGAAATTCCCTCAGGGTTTGGCTTGGTTTCTTCCTGAGCATACATCGGCCCTGAGGGATTATGAGGCGCGCCTGTCGCAAGGCGCGCCTCAGCTTTTGGGTGGGGCGCTTCAGGGTGCGGCGCGGCGCAGCATCCCGAAGAGGTCGCGCGGATCGTCGGGATCGGCCAGCAGGTCCAGATCATGATAGAACGCCGTGTCCTTGGTCGCGGCGCGCACGTAGCGAAGGGCGCTGAAGTCCTCAATCGCGAAGCCCACGGAATCAAACAGCGTGATCTGCCGCTCGGAGGTGCGGCCCTTGGCGGTGCCATTGATGACCTGCCAAAGCTCGGTCACGGGATGATCGGGGGCAAGCTGCTGAATCTCGCCCTCGATGCGGGTCTGCTCGGGGAACTCCACGAAGATATCCGAGCGGTGCAGGATCTCGGCGGCAAGCTCCGTCTTGCCGGGGCAATCGCCGCCGATGGCGTTGATATGCACGCCCGCGCCGATCATGTTGTCGGTGAGGATGGTCGCGCATTGCTTGTCCGCGGTGCAAGTGGTGATGATCTGCGCGCTCTCCATGCTGTGTTCAGCGCTGCTGCATTCCACAACCGTGAGGCCCGTGCCCCGTAGGTTCGCCGCTGCTTTGCGTGTGGCCGCCGGGTCAATATCCCAAAGCCGCACCGTGTCGATGCCGCAAATCGCCTTCATCGCGAGGCTCTGAAATTCGGACTGCGCGCCATTGCCGATCATCGCCATGGTCCGCGCGCCTTTGGGGGCCAGATGCTTGGCCACCATGGCCGAGGTCGCGGCGGTGCGCAGCGCGGTCAGGAGTGTCATCTCGCTCAGAAGCACGGGGTAGCCATTGCCCACATCCGCCAAAAGACCAAAGGCGGTGACGGTTTGCAGGCCTTCCTTCATGTTCTTCGGGTGGCCGTTCACGTATTTGAAGCCATACACTTCGCCATCGGAGGTGGGCATAAGCTCAATCACGCCCTCGGCGGAATGGCTTGCCACGCGCGGGGTTTTGTCAAAAAGCTCCCAGCGATGGAAATCCTCCTCGATGGCGTCGGCGAGGCCGATCAGCATCGGCTCGATCCCGATATGGTGCACAAGCTGCATCATGTGATCGACGCTGACGAAGGGCACAAGGGCCTTGTCGGAGGGATATGGATTGGTCATGGGGGGGCTCCTTGGGGAGGGTGTTATGAAAAGGCGCGCGTGGTGCGGTCGAACACCCGGCGGCCAAGGGCGGAGGCGGCCAGATCGACCATCACCTGCGCGGTGCGGCCACGTTCATCCAGAAACGGATTGAGCTCGACCAGATCGAGCGAGGTCATCAGATCACTGTCGCAGATCATCTCCATCACCAGATGCGCCTCGCGGATCGTGGCCCCGCCCGGCACGGTGGTGCCCACGGCGGGGGCAAAGCTCGGGTCGAGAAAATCCACATCCAACGAGACATGCAGCATCCCGTTCGCCGCTTTCACATCTGCGAGGAAGGCGGCCAGCGGGCTCGCGATACCTGTCTCGTCGATGCGGCGCATGTCGTGGTAGCGGATTTGGGTTTGCTGCAACATCTCACGCTCGGGCGCATCGACGGAGCGCAGGCCCAGCAGGCAGATGTTCTGGTGTGGAACGGGGTGCGTGACTTCTGGAAAACCGTAAAACCCTTCGCGCCCGGTGATATATCCCAGTGGCGTGCCATGCAGGTTGCCCGAGGCAGTGGAGGCCGGCGTGTGGTAGTCGCTATGCGCATCGAGCCAGAGGACATAGAGCGGCCGTTGCGCAGCCGCCGCATGGCGCGCCGCGCCAAGCACGGAGCCAAGCGCCAGCGCGTGATCGCCGCCGAGGAAGATGGGTAGGCCGCGCGGTAGGGTCTCTTCGGCCGCGCGGGCGAGGGCTTTGGTCCAGCCGATCACGTCCGAAGGCGCGTGCAGATGGTCGGGGAGGGCGGTCGGCGCCTGAGCCGCATCGGGTGCGATGTTGCCAAGATCGACGGCGCTGTGCCCCAGACCGGCAATCGCGGCCTCGATCCCCGCCACGCGGTAGGCATCCGGCCCCATAAGACAGCCTTGCCGGGTCTTGCCCGCATCCATAGGCGCGCCGATCAGAAAACAGGTTTTGGGGGTCATGGTGCGTTCCTCGGTTGTAATTTGCCGAATGTGCTGCGCAATAAGGGCGCATATAACCCGCCAAATTGCACGAAATGATAAAAGACTGCTCGAATCGGAGAGGCTATATGGCTGAAATGGATGAAACCGACCGCAAACTGGTTGCGGCACTGCGCCATAACGCACGTGCGGCGTTGTCGGATCTGGCCTTGGAGCTGGGTCTTTCGCGGACCACGGTGCGCGCGCGGATTGAGCGGCTGGAGCGGCGCGGTGAGATTGTGGGTTACTCGGTTGTGTTGCGCGGGGACGTGGCGCGCGACCGGGTGCGCGGGTTGATGATGCTTGGCATCGAGGGGCGTGGGACCGAGCGGGTGCTGCGCCAGTTGGGCGGCTTGAGCGCCGTGCGGGCGGTGCATTCCACCAACGGGCGCTGGGACGTGATCGTGGAGATCGGGACCGCCTCGCTGGAGGCGTTTGATAAAGTGCTGAGCGAGATTCGGCGGCTGGAGGGGGTGGCAACCAGCGAGACGAGCCTTCTGCTGAGCACGCGGAAATCCTCGCTCTAGAGAGCGTTCCTTGGTTCCTGCGGTTGCTCCTCATTGGCAAGACTCGCGCGCAGGCGGTCTTGGAAATAAGCCACGCCCTGCTCGTGCCTTGGCGACAGGGGGCCCGCGCGGTACCCGCCGCTTCGGTAGTTCTTTTGCGTCTCAAGACAGACCTCGAAATCCTCGCGGATCACCTGAAGGTTGTCCTCGATGGTTTTGGCGCGCGCGGCTCTGGTCGCTTCAGACGTATCGGCGAAGTAGAAATTGTAGATCAGTTCAGTGCGCTGATGATCAATGGGGTTGATCCGCGAGGTGTTCATGCCCCCCTCAAAGAGCGACAGTGTCCAGTTTGGCCACATCCACATCCATTTGCCGCGGTAAAACAGCCCCTCGCGCGGCGGCGCGCTCATCCGCACCAGACCGTCAAGTGCAACTGTCTCAAACGCCTCGAACTCGATCGCGCGGTGAAAGGCGGGGTGGATGCCGGGGATGTGGTAGCCCTCGACGAAATTGTCGGTGTAGATTTTCCAGTTGGCGTCAAAGATCAACCGTTCTTCATGGACCCACTGGTAGCTCTCCATCGGTTCGGGTGCGAGCTCCGCTTCCGTGGCGCCAAGTTGCTCCTCAAAGGGCATCTCGGGATCAATCGCCACGAAGAGAAGCCCGCGCCAGATATGCCAACTCACAGAGTCGAGCGCCCAATCCTCCATTTTGAAATCCGCATCATCGCCCCACCACGGCACGTTCAGAAGCGAGCCGTCATCGCCCCAGACCCATTGGTGGTAGGGGCAGCGGATCGTATTACAGCGCCCCGTGCCCTCGGGCAGAAGCCGCGCACCCCGGTGACGGCAGACATTCCGATAGGCGCGTAGGCCGTCCTTGGCGCGGACGACAAAGACCTTTTGCCCTGCAATCTCGACCGCGATGTAATCGCCGCGCTGCGACAGGCGCGAGGCCGCGCCCAGAAGCTGCCAACTGCGCGTGAAAATATTGGCGACATCCGAGGCGTGGATATCGGGCGAGGTATAGTGGTGTGGATCAAGATTGAGCATGACGCAACGCTAGGGCCGCGCGCGGGTTTGCGTCAAGCGCTCTTGCGCAGAGCGAGCACCCAAAATGCGGCAAGTGTCAGTGCTGCGAGCATATTCCAGCTTGCCATCGACAGGCCCATGAGGGACCAGACCACCTCATCGCATTGCACAACCAGTGCCGGCACATCGAGGCTGAGCATATCCGCGCCTGATCCTCCCAGCCCGCCTGCGCCGCCCGCGCAGGACGAAGGCCCTTCCCACCAGCCGCGCTCAACCCCTGTATGAAAAGCGCCGATCATTGCGGTGGTGAGGGCGGACAGCAAGCCGAGCCAAAGCCACACGGTGCCACCCAAAGCCAGTGCCAAAACACCAAAGACCACCGCCGTGGCGTGGGGCCAGCGCTGCCACAGACACATCTGACATGGGGCCAGTCCGCCCAGATGCTGAAACCCGAACGCAGCCAAGAGAAGTGCGAGCGAGCCACCAGCGGCCAAAACAATGAGGATGCGCGGCCCGAGCATCACAGGAACTTCAGCAGGTAAACCCCGCCCGCCAGCAGCACGACAAAGAGCGTGAACATCAGGCCCAAACGGCGCTCGATAAACTCTTTTATAGGCGCCCCGAACTTCCACAGCAGGGCGGCGACCAGGAAGAACCGAAGCCCCCGCGCAAGGATCGAGGTCAGGATGAACGTGCCAAGCGACATGCCCGTCCAGCCCGACATGATCGTGATCACCTTGTACGGGAAGGGCGTGACGCCCGCCACGAGCACGGCCCAGAAACCCAGATCGTTGAAGCGGATGTTGAACTCGGCCATCGCGTCGCCCTTGCCGAGGGCGGCGAGGACGGGCTGGCCGATCTGCTCATAGGCCAGCGCGCCAATCGCATAGCCCAAAAGCCCTCCCAATACGGAGGCCGCCAGCGCCACACCCGCGATCAGCCAGGCGCGACTGGGGCGCGCCAGGATCATGGGGATCATCAGCACGTCGGGCGGAATGGGAAAGACCGAACTTTCAATGAACGCGACGAAAGCCAGCACCCAAAGGGCTTGCGGATGCTCGGCCATACGCAGCATCCACTCATAAAGGCGTCTGATCATCGGGCCGGTCCTTTTGGGTGACTGCTCGGGCGCAGCGTAGATCTGTTATCTTGGCCGGGTCAAACCATGCAGGGGCAGGGTGGTCAAGCCCGGCGCGCGCCTGCATCTGGCTAAAAAGGCTCCGCGATAAAAACCGCGCTCACGGGTCTGGACGGGCCTGCGCAGCTTCGCTAAGCAGTGCGCGTGCCCTTGTGGCGGAATGGTAGACGCAGGGGATTCAAAACTCTCCTGCCACCCATAAAATACCCTATAATTTTTAATAACTTAGGTTTCTGGCTCAAATATTGGTAGGCAATTGGTAGGCACGCTACTCATTTTGACCTCGCGCCATTGAGCGGATAGCTTCAAAGACCGATTGCACGTTATCGGCACCCACGGTTCGGCAGTCCAAGGTGTATGTGTGTACAGAAGATTGAAAGAACGAGGTGGCTATGCCTTGCCAGTCGCTCCGATAATACCTTGTTAGTCTAAGTTCGGTGAACATGTCGTCCACCCGAATATAATATAAGGGCACCTCGATTTTTGACTTATTTCGCGACGATGAAGCAAGTGCGTCAGCCTGTAGTGGGTATTGGAAT
>JBASXE010000459.1:0-2408 GCA_049276875.1 Roseovarius sp.
CCTGAGTTGCTTCATCGAGCAAAAGCAAATCAGGCTTGTTGATGAGCGCGCGCGCCAACAGGACGCGTTGGAACTGTCCGCCCGACAGGGCAGACATCTGGCGCTGCGACAGCCCGGGCACTCCGGCACGTTCCAACGCTTTTTTGCAGGCTTCTCGCGAAGTGCCGCCGGGCAGGCGCAGAAACCTCTCCACGGTGATCGGCAGGGTCGGATCGATGTGAAGTTTCTGAGGGACGTAGCCAATGCGCAGCCCCGGCTTGTGCGTCACACGCCCGGACGACGGGCTTGCCGCACCGATAAGCAAGCGCAAGAGGGTGGTCTTGCCCGACCCATTCGGCCCCACGACTGTCACGATCTCACCGGGCTCTACGGTGAGGGACACGTCGCGCAAAACCGTGTTCGCGCCATAGCTGACGCTGATATTTTCCGCCGCGATCAGGCTCATGCGTCAGCCTTGTCCGCGCAAGCAGGACAGATGCCCTCGGCTTCGACCACGGTCCGCTCAATCTTGAATCCCGTGGAGCGTGCTGCCTCTCCAAGGGCTCCGCGCGCAGGCGAAGACTGCGCCTCGGCCACCGAATCGCAAAGTCGGCAGATCATGAACGCGGGCGAATGATTGGCCCCGGGATGGGCGCAGGCGATGAATGCATTGAGTCGTTCGATCTTATGCGCAAAGCCGTTGGCGACGAGGAACTCGAGCGCCCTGTAGGCCACGGGCGGTTGCGAGCCAAAGCCGGCATTGCGCAGCCTGTCGAGCATCTCATAGGCCCCAAGGGCGCGATGCTCTTGCAAGAGGAACTCCAGTGCCTTGCGGCGGACCGGCGTAAAACGCAGCCCTTCCGACTGACAATGCGCTTCAGCGGCGGCGAGACCCATGCTGATGCAGGACCCATGATCGTGTTTTTCGAACCCGATCGGATCGCTGGGCACAGGTTTTCCTGCTTGGGTGACACTTGTCATGTTATTTCATTTCCTATACCCAAACTGTAACGTTATATAATCACACGGAGCCGGATATGTCCAGAAACCTCATTCCCCTGTCAGTTGTCGCAACCCTGCTCGGGGGTACGGCTTTGGCCGATGTGCCAAGCGTTGCTGTCGATATCGCGCCGGTGCATTCGCTGGTGGCGCGCGTGATGCAAGGGGTGGGCGAGCCCTCCCTGATCGTGGCGCCTGGGGCAAGCCCGCACGAGTACAGCCTTCGCCCATCGGAGGCTGCCGCGTTACAGGAGGCCGATCTGGTTTTTTGGGTCAGTCCCGACCTGACACCTTGGCTGGAAGGCGCGATCGAGACACTGGCAGGTGACGCCACCGTCACGGAATTGCTTGAGGTTGATGGCACCACGGAGCTGCCGTTCCGGGAAAGCGCGCTGTTCGAAGCCCACACACACGGGGATGACGCGCACGGGGACGACGACCATGGCCACGACGACCATGGCCATGAAGAACATGCCGAGGCCGGAGACCATGACCATGACCATGACCATGGGCACGAGGAACACGCCGAGGAGGCAGGACATAAGGGCCACGACCACGGCGCATACGACCCCCACGCTTGGTTGTCGCCCGACAATGGTGCTGTCTGGCTGAATGCCATCGCGGCGCAACTTTCCGCTGCCGATCCGGACAATGCGGGCGCCTATTTTGCCAATGCGGCGGCCGGTCGGGAAGAACTGGCCGCGCTGAGTGCCGAGATCAACGGCATCCTCGACCCGGTGCGTGGCCGCAACTTCATCGTATTCCATGACGCCTATCAGTATTTCGAGACAGCGTTCGACTTCCCCGCATCGGGCGCGATATCGGTCTCCGATGCCTCAGATCCCAGCCCGGCGCGCATTGCGGAGATACAGATGCGGGTTGCAGAACAGGGCGTGAGCTGCGTGTTGTCGGAACCGCAATTCGATCCGGGTATCGTTGCCGCGGTGATGGACGGGTCCGAAGCGAATACCGGCGTGCTCGATCCCCTGGGTTCCGAACTCGAGCCAGGACCAGACCTCTACGGGAACGTCCTGCGCAACCTCGCCAAGGCGCTGGCGGACTGCCTCTAGTCACTTTCGACCGCGTGCTGCCATACGTCTCTGGTGGCGCGCGGTACGTTATCCGTTTTGTGTGATGAGGCCCCGCCCGACAAAGGCGCAATTGGAGGTGTCAGGCACTGACCACTTGAAGATCAGCCTCCGTGATCGCCGCAACGGGCAAATGTATCACAAACCCGCGCCGGACCATGTCGAGGCCAAGGATCGTGATCTGGGTCGCCGGACCCGGACAAGCGGGATCATCACAAGGGATCTCGCTGACTGAGACGAGCGCATGGCTCCCAAGCCGCGTCCGTTCGCGGACCATGCGTTTGACACGCTGCACGTGCCAGAGCGTGGCCGCCCGGTCACGCATGTCTGCAGCGAGGCTCA
>JBASXE010000460.1:0-4128 GCA_049276875.1 Roseovarius sp.
GCCCAAAGCTGACTTTCATGCAATACGCAGCATTGATCACTTTGGGCTCTTTCCTGCCGTTCGCTGCGTTTTGGTTGAGGGTCCGCTCAGACCTGCCACTTGTCCACTTCACCACACCCGCTCCATATGCTCTCGCATGACCTCCAGTGCGTAGCCTGAGCCGTAGTTGGCGGCGACTGTGTTGGTGCTGTGCCCAAGTTGTAAAAGGCGGAAAACGGACTTTCGCCGCACCGTGCATGAATTCACACAACGCGGACAAACCTGCCTTTTGATCATGCAATATTTTGTGGCGCAGAACATACGCGCATCTACGGTATACCGCTCGCTGTACTGTAGGCAGTATCGCCGAACCGGCTACTGCCCAAAACAGTAAAGCGCAAAATGTAGACCGCTTTTTCGTTAAGTTTAGCTCCCGCAACAAAGACGTTAGAATTTGCGAACCTTTGCCGCCTTTTTTACAGAGCGATTTTCGGAATTTGCTACTTAGATCTCTAACTTTTGTTTGTAAAAAATGAGCCAAATCAGGCTTAGAACAGCACTGACGGCAACCACGTCGCCAACGCTGGAAGCATCCAGATCAGGATCACACCAACAGCCTGTATGCCGATAAACGGCACAACGCCTGCGTATATGTGGCCTGTCGTAACCTCTTTAGGCGCGGCCCCGCGCAGGTAGAACAAGGAGAACCCAAAGGGAGGCGTGAGGAAACTGGTTTGCAGGTTGATCGCGATCAACACACCGAGCCAGATCGGATCATGACCGAGCAGAATGAGTGTCGGCGTAACCAGAGGCAGAACGATGACCGAGATTTCCACGAAATCCAGAAAGAACCCCAGAAAGAAGATGAAGATCATGCAAAAGACAAGCGCGCCTGTTGCGCCGCCCGGCATGTTGCTGAGGATGCCAGCGACGCGCTCTTCCCCGCCAAGGCCGATGAAGACGAGACTAAAAACCCCCGCGGCAAGGATTGTCGCGAAGATCATCGATGTCATGGTGAGAGTTGAGCTGATCGCGTCATGCACAACCTTTTCTTTGACGGCCGCGCGCAGAGCAAAAATCACCGCAAGCGTGCCAGCAATGGCCAACCCCGCGTAAACAAGGCCCAAGGCAAAGGTGCCGTTGCTCAGATCGTCACGTTGAAACCGAACAGGGAAGGCGCCCGCAAGGATGCCGAGCGTGATGAGAGCCGCCGTGCCCAGAAGGATAAGCTTCGGGTTTATGCCCATCTTGTGGCCAGTCATCAATAGCGCACCGACGGCACCAACAGAGGCGGCTTCTGTCGGGGTGGCTATACCGCCCAGAATGGCCCCCAAGACTGCAAAGATCAGCAAAACAGGCGGCACCACAGCGCGAATAACTTCGGCGCGATCGGGCTTTGCCAAGTCTGTCGGTGCTGGTGGCATGTCCTGTGGTCTGATCCAGCCACGCAATAATATGTATATCAGATAGAGGCTGACCAGCAAAAAGCCGGGAATAATAGCTGCGGCAAAAAACTGACCAACAGACAAGGCTTCGACTGAGAATTTGCCTTGCTCATATTGGGCCTGCTGGAAGGAATTTGACATAACGTCAGCCAAAATAATCAATAATGTCGAGGGTGGAATGATCTGCCCCAAGGTGCCCGCAGTGCAAACGATACCTGAGGCGACGCGCGGGTCATATCCAGCGCGCAACATGGTTGGGAGAGCGATCATACCCATCGCAACGACTGTGGCTCCGACGATGCCTGTTGAAGCGGCCAGAAGCGCGCCCACTAACACGACAGAAATTCCGAGCCCGCCGCGAAGCTGGCCAAAAAGCCGGCCCATCGTGTCAAGCAATTCTTCCGCGATGCGACTTTTCTCAAGGATGGCTCCCATGAGGACAAACAGCGGAATGGCAATCAGCACGTTATTAGACAGGAGCCCGAACACACGCTGGCCCATAGCGCCTAGTAGGGTGACGTCCATATGGCCGGTATACCAACCGATATAAGCGAAAATTATACCAACACCGGCGATAGAAAATGACACCGGAAAGCCCAAAAGTATCGCGCCCATCAGGGCCGCAAACATGATGATATCCAGATATTCGGTCATGGCTTTGGCCTTTGCAAAATGAGCCGGATCAACAGCGACACAGACTGAAACATCACGAGGATGCAGAAGGCCGGGATCAGCGATTTGATCAAGAACACGGCTTCAATGCCGCCAACTGATAGCGGGCCTTCAAAGATTTTCCAGGAGTTGCGCACCGAGGGCCACGACCAGTAAAGCAGCGCGCCCATCGAAGGTAAAAGCAGGAAGAGGTGGCCGAAAATATCAATACGTCGTTGGGCCTCTGGGCTGGCCTTGGCGAAAAACACATCAACGCGCACGTGTTTGTCGACCAGCAAAGTATAGCCCGCCCCCAGCATGAAGAGGGTCGCGTGCATGTAAAGCACGCTTTCCTGAAGGGCTATCGAGTTCAAGCCAAACGCATAGCGCCCGACGACGATAGCGAATTGCATCAGCACCATGAACAGGGCGAGCCAACGCACAAGCCCTGCTACCCCTGTGTTGAACGCGTCAATTCCGTTTGCCAGCTTTTCCATCTGCCCCTCCCAAAGAGAAGTGATGCCTGCGCGAAAATGCTCCGCGCAGGCCGCTCGTTTTAGTAGCCCATGACAGCGGCGCGCGCGTTCATTTGGCCGTTGTCGGCATAGACCATGTAGCTGCCCACAGAGTCGCGGTAGGCCACAAAGCTTTCCGCGATACGCTTAACCAGCTCGTCGTCGTCTTGACGCAACTCGTCGATAACTTCGGCGGCGGCTTTGCCCATGGCGGTAATCACGTCCTCAGGGAACATTTTCACTTGCACGCCCTCATCCGCAACCAGCTTCTTCAAGGCCAACGCGTGTTTGGTGGTGTATTCTGTCCAAACCGGGTTGTAGAGGCTTTCGCAAGCGAGACTGACAACCTGCTTCAGATCATCTGGAAGCTCTGCATAAGCCGCTGCGTTGACGCCGCATTCCTCGGCTGACGAAGGCTCGCCGACACCAGGCCAGTAGTAGTTCTTGGCGACTTGGTGATAGCCAAGCGCGCTATCTGTCCATGGGCCAATGAACTCACCCGCATCCAGCGCACCGGTTTGCAGAGCTTGGAACATCGCCGGACCAGACATGGCCTCTGCGGCCATCCCCAGTTTCGCCGCCATTTCCGAGGCAAGCCCCGTCGTGCGGAACTTCAGACCTTTGAGGTCTTCGGCTGAGTTGATGTCATTGCGGAACCAGCCGCCCCATTGCGGGCCAGAGTTACCGCACAGGAAAGGTTTGATGCCGAAGCGGCCATACATTTCGTCATATAGGGCTTGGCCACCACCGTGATAGAGCCAGCCGAACTGCTCGTCTGCGCGCAGGCCGAAAGGCTGTGAGCCGAAGAGCAGGATGCCCTTGGACTTGCTACCCCAGTAAGCGGGAACGGCGTGATAAAGCTCGGCTGTGCCTTCGCTGACGGCGTCAAACACGCCGCGTCCGGGGACAAGCTCGCCTGCTGGGTAGAGCTTCACTTCGATGCGCCCGCCTGACAGCGTGGTTATGCGATCAGCCAGCGTTTGTGCAGCGACACCTGGCCCAGGCAGGTTTTTCGGCCATGCCGTCACCATTTTCCACTGGCGCTTGTCTTGCGCAATCGCAGGTGCTGCGAGTGTTGTGGCTACAGTGCCGACACCTGCGGCTGCCAAAAATTTACGTCTGTCCATTATAGTTCTCCCGTGGTTGGTTTTGGTCTTTCGGTAATTCAATTTCCCAAGATCCGTGGCAATCTTAGGCCGTTTTCGCGGGCGCAGTCGATGGCCTCTTCATAGCCTGCATCTGCGTGGCGCCAGACGCCTGAGGCGGGGTCATTCCACAGAACGCGTTCGATGCGCTTGGCGGCTTCGGGCGTGCCGTCGGCACAGATCACAACACCGGAGTGCTGCGAGAAGCCCATGCCAACGCCACCGCCGTGATGGATTGAAACCCATGTTGCGCCGCTGGCCGTGTTGACCAGCGCGTTTAGCAGCGGCCAGTCACTTACAGCATCCGAGCCGTCTTTCATGGCTTCGGTCTCTCGGTTGGGCGAAGCAACAGAGCCACTGTCGAGATGGTCACGGCCAATGACAACAGGAGCC
>JBASXE010000461.1:0-2783 GCA_049276875.1 Roseovarius sp.
GGACCCTGCGGCGCCCATTACAGAATATCTGCCAGAGCTTGAAAAAACCGCATGGAACGGGGCGAGTGTTCAGCATGTCCTTGATATGACATCGGGCGTGACGTTCAACGAAACCTATGAGGCGCGCGACAGCGACGTTGGCAAAATGGACTTTGCCGCCGGTTGGAAACCTGCGCCGCCCGGTGTGGATGTGACATCCTGGCCGGGCTGTATCCGGGATCAGATATTGTCACTTACGGTTGCCGATGCGGGCCATGGGCAACGATTTAGCTATCGGTCAATCGAGACGGAAGTTCTGGCACATGCCATGGAGCGCGTCACCGGGCAGTCTCTTGCCGAAATCATTTCCGACCGACTGTGGAAGCCGCTGGGCTGTGAGGAAGATGCGAACATCACAGTTGACGCGACGGGTTACGGCCTTGCCTGCGGCGGCATCAGTGCGACGCTGCGCGATCTGGCCCGCTTTGCGCTTGCTCTGGTAAATGATGGGAACTTCGGGGGCCGAAACGTTATCCCCAAGGCCTGGATTACCGATATAAGGCATGGAAACCACGGCCTTTTTGACGACGCGTCACGCCAGGATTTTCCAAATGGGCGCTACAGGAACCAATTTTGGATTGAGGATGTCAGCGGCGAACGACATCTGTGTTTGGGCATATTTGGCCAACTGATCTTTGTCTCGCCGGCCTCCAATTTTATCGCGGTCAAGCTCTCTTCATGGCCGGGCTGCACAGAACCCAAATATCTCAATAGCAGTTTGTCTGCTCTCCATGCCGTCGAAACCGAGTTTGCGTGAGCATTGAGCAAATGCGAATAGTGGACCTGTCCCGCTTTTGCGTCACTCCAAGTGCTCGTTAAAGACACCGTCCATTCGAACGTGACGGGGCTTTTTCATCCCAGTCCCGAGCGGCGGCGGCGTGGAACAAATCACTACGTCGCGTTGCAGGGTTGGTGAGGTCTCAACGTAGTTCTGGTTCCAACGCGCTTCAATTTAACGATATCCGCAACTGCCAAACGCTCGACAGAGCGCGCTAGAAGGCGGTTTCACATCGCGCGCATAGTGCACGCGACGCAGCTCAACGAATTGATAATTAATGCCGATCCGTCCAATCTATCATGGTGCAGACGCAAAGACCGTTTTTAGAATGATCGCTTCGCCACGGTTTTCAGACATCCGTGCATCATGCAGCATCTGGTAAAGAGGGCTCAGTACCGACCTTCGCTGGGGATGTATCCCCATAAAAATGGGCCGTGACCCTGAGTGTCTGCTCTCTTTGGACGGGCCTGTTAGTTTGCGCCTGTGGCGAAACTGCGCAATCCGACCTCCGCACCGCAGCACAGGCCTTCATGATCCGCGTCCAATCAAAGATGGTATCGCTCGTTCAAATAACCGGGCATTGATCGGCGGATCGGTATAGCGGACGGACCCGCTCGAGATCTGCTGCCACCCTGAACACGCTCACATCATCAAAGGAGCGGCCCACAATCTGCACGCCAGTTGGCACCCCGTTGGAAGCAAATCCGCTGGGCACACTCATCACGGGGCAACGGCTTAGCATGTTGAAAGGATAGGTCATCGTCCAGCCCCAGACAGGATGGACCTCCTTTCCGTTGATCTCACAGCGATCCACACCGGGGTCATACTCAGCACGTACAGCAGGCAACGGCATAGTGGGGCATATGAAGGCATTGTAGCGTTCCAGAAGTGGCCCCATAGTTGCATACATCTCGTTAAGCACCTCCATGGATGACAAAAGGTCAGACGCTGATGTGGACTTTCCAAATTCCGCAAAGGATCGCGCGTAATTGGTCATCCTGTCCCTGTGGCGCGGCAGCAAGGCCGCCAGCGTGTTGCCAAACACATGACCAAGGTAGTTCGACGCAGCTGTGAGCGTCGTATGGCTCCAGCCAAGATCAACCTCTTCTACCTTCGCTCCGAGATCGCGCAGCATAGCAAGTGTCTCGTGCGTGTTGCGCACCACCTCCGGGTCCACCTCGAAATACCCAAGGTCAATCGAGTAAGCGATCTTCCATCCCTTGATGGGTTTGAATTCTTTTGGGATCGTCAGCTTCGGCCGGACCGTCGCAATGTCCAGGGGATGCGGACCCGCCATGACATTCTGCAAGAGCGCAAGATCAGCCACGCTGCGCGCCATCGGGCCTTCGTGGCAATAATAATCAAGATTGAACGGCGGATCTTCAGGCACCCTACCATAGGGTGGTTTGAACCCCAGCACCCCGCAACAGGATGCGGGCATCCGGATGGACCCCCAGATATCCGAGCCATTGGCCAGGGTTGTGGTACCCGCAGCGAGCGAACCGCCGGCACCTCCCGAGGAACCGCCTGTGGTATACTCGGGGTTCCAAGGGTTGCGAGAGACGCCCCAAAGGCGCGAATGGGTCACTCCTGCGCAAGCAAACTCAGGTGTGGTAGAACGCGCATGCACGATCCCACCTGCCTTTATGATCCGCTCTACGCTGAGTGAGGTTTTCTCATCAATCGTATTCTCGAAGATGAGAGAGCCCGAGGTCGTTCGCCTGCCCTTGATCTTGTTCTCATCCTTGATTGCCACCGACAGACCTTCAAGTGGTCGCAGCCGCGCACCGAGCTTTGCATATCGGGCCTCGGACTTCTTTGCAGCGTCCATGGCAAAGTCGAAATAGGTATCTGCGAAGACGTTGATCTTGGATTCAACCTTATCTGCCCGGTCAATTATGGCCTGCATCAACTCTACTGGTGAGAGCTTGCGGCTCTTGAAAAGGCTGATCGCCTCGCTCGCGCT
>JBASXE010000462.1:0-2305 GCA_049276875.1 Roseovarius sp.
CGCTTGATCTGCCCCGCCCTTGGCACCTTCTGGCCCATTCCATGGGCGGCTGCATCGGCTTGCGCGCCGTCATGAACGGGATGGACGTGGCCACTTGCGCTTTCTCCGGCCCGATGTGGGGCATCCAGATGAAAGATATCCTGCGCCCCGTCGCATGGTCGCTGGGCTGGAGCACCCGCCGCATCGGCCTTGGACATATGTATACGCCAGGCCAGCAGGGCGAGAATTACGTGCAGACTGAGCCGTTCGAGAGCAATAAGTTGACGAATGATCTGCCGATGTATCAGGCGATGATCGACCAGACGGCACGCTATCCCTCATTGGCGCTGGGGGGGCCGAGCATAAGATGGCTGCACGAGGCGCTTTACGAGTGCCGCACGCTGGCCCGCCTGCCCTCACCGAATTTGCCCTGCATAACCGTAGCGGGCAGCGGCGAGGATATTGTCGACGTGCCCCGTATGCTGGACCGGATGGACCGCTGGCCGGGCAGCCATTTGGAAATGGTCGGCGGAGGGCGCCACGAAGTGTTGATGGATACGCCCGCCGTGCGGACATATCTCTTTGATATGATTGGTGAGTTTCACACCAGCCAGCGCGCGCCTAGCCGTCGCGGCCAACCATCTGCCGCTGGTGCCCGAGCCGGCTGATACCAAGCTCCATCACATCGCCCTCACGCAAGAACCGCTGCGGTTTCATCCCCATCCCGACCCCCGCAGGCGTGCCTGTGGCGATCACATCGCCGGGGTTCAGGCTCATGAAATGACTCAGGTAGCTGATGATATGCGCCACGCCAAAGATCATCTTGGACGTATTGCCCCGCTGCACCGCTTCGCCATTCAAATCCAGCGTCAGGTCCAAATCCTGCGGATCGCCCACCTCATCCGGCGTCACGAGCCACGGGCCCATCGGCCCGAACGTGTCGGCGCATTTGCCCTTGGTCCACTGCCCGCCACGCTCGATCTGAAAGGCGCGTTCGGACACGTCGTTGATGATCATATAGCCCGCTACATGATCCAAGGCGCTGGCCTCGCTTACATATTTGGCATGGCTGCCAATCACCACGCCCAGTTCGACCTCCCAATCGCCCTTCTCCGACCCGCGCGGCAAAAGCACGTCGTCATAGGGACCGACGATCGACGACGTGGCCTTCATGAAGAGGATCGGCTCCTTCGGCGGGTCCATGCCCGCTTCTGCCGCATGGTCGGAATAGTTGAGGCCGATCCCAATCAGCTTGCCCACCTGAGCCACCGGGGCCCCAAGGCGTGGATTGCCCTCAACGCGCGGCAGGCTCTCAGGGTCCACATCCGGCAGCGCGGTCAGAACATCGCCAGCCAGATCATCCACCACACTCGACAAATCGCGCAGGTTTCCCGCGCTGTCCAAAACTCCGGGCCGCTCGGCCCCCGCCTCACCAAATCTTACAAACCGCATCATGCTCTCCCTCTTTGGCACCACCTTAACCACAGCGTGCCTCACCGCAAGGCTGGCGCATCGCGGCACGCGGCTTATGTTCCCGGCATGGTTCTGGAATTCAAAACCCAAGGCATCTACTGCCCCGCCGGTGATTTCTTCATTGACCCGTGGCGCCCGGTGGACCGCGCGCTGATCACGCATGGTCATGCCGATCACGCGCGCGAGGGGCATAACCGCTATCTTGCCACCGATGTCGCAGCCCCAGTGATGCGGCACCGTTTGGGGGATATCTCTCTTGATACGGTGGCTTTCGGGGAGGTGCGCCAGATCGGTGGCGCACGCGTCTCCTTGCATCCGGCGGGGCATATTCCCGGCTCAGCGCAAGTGCGTGTCGAGGTGGGTGGGGAGGTCTGGGTCGTCTCGGGCGACTACAAAACAACCCCCGACAGGCTTTGCACCCCGTTTGAGCCCGTGCGCTGTCACAGCTTCATCACCGAATGCACTTTTGGCCTGCCCGTTTTCGCATGGCCCTCCGAGGCGGATATCGCCGCCGAGATCAACGCGTGGTGGGCGGCCAATGCGGCGGCGGGCACATATTCGCTTCTCGGCGCCTATGCTCTGGGCAAAGCACAGCGGCTGCTGTCGCTCCTCGATTCCGCCATCGCGCCCATCCTCACCCACGGCGCGGTAGAGGCCACGAATGCGATTCTGCGCGGTCAGGGCATGGCACTCCCCGACACAATCCACGTCACACCACAGCTCGATCCCAAGGCGCATCCCGGCGCGCTCATCCTCGCACCGCCGGGCGCTTTGGCGGGCAATTGGGCGCGCCGGTTCCGCCCGGCCTCGACCGGATTTGCCAGCGGATGGATGCGCCTGCGCGGGGTCAGGC
>JBASXE010000463.1:0-2846 GCA_049276875.1 Roseovarius sp.
ATGTGAGGTCTCATCGAACCTCTTCTGCACGATGTATTGGGAGCCGCCTCGGTCGATGACGATCCTACGACGTGCAGACAGCCGGACGATCTCGCCTACATAGGTATCGTCGCGCTCGTTGTGCGACCATGCCGTGTCAGAGACGCCCCCGGTAACGGCTACTCCCCCGGGGGGGGTGTTGGAGAGGGTGGCCATCACCGCGCCTCCTCTCGCTCAGCGAGGCGAGCGTTCAGCCATGCCTCAACCTCTGCCTCAGGCCATGCGACTGCGCGGCCGCCAATGCGGACGGGCTTAGGGAACTGCCCATTTTGCATCAGCATGTAAATTGTTGAGCGAGAAAGCCCCGTTTGATCCTCAACGGCAGGGCGACGGATAAATCGCGTCATGAGATGATCCTCTTAGCATCTGCGGGGCCGGCATGGACCCGCTGGTGCCTCATCGGACCAAATCGCAGTGGTCGTTTTTAGGTATTTAGATCAGCAACTCCTTACCCCTCAAAGAATGCCCAGTTCCTTCAGCGAAGCACGAACCTTGGAACGGTATTTCCGATGTGCCGTCTTTACAGTATCGCTCGATAAATTCTCTTTTTGAGCTACCCGCTCTATCGCTTCTTCGATTGTGGTTGGCTCTTTCTCATGCGCTCCGACCAGATATGCCACCTCAACCGCCTGAGCTAAGCGGCGGTCGCGGTCTCGTTGGATCGCATTGGTGATGGTTTTGCGCGACTTGTTTGATTTACCTTCAAGCTGAAAGACTGTTCCGAGGGCTTTAGTCCCCACATGGTCGCGGTATTCCTCCCAAGCACTAGCCAATGCTCCGACCAAAGCTACCGGCAACTCGATCTTTTGCGTGCCCCAATCTGTAGGCCAGCACTCCTCAAGCTCTTGGGGCGCATAGCCTTCGATCCTGCCCGCCATTAAAGCTGAGATGGCCTCGAAGGCGATGAAGGTTGTCGGTAATTTTCCAGAGCGGCGTAGCGCTTCAAACTGTTCAAACCTCTTTGATAAGCCGAGAGTTGCAGGCTGGGCTTGGTCGCCCTTCAGTGCACGAAGCGCAATTAGGTCAATCCGTGGTGCGCGTGATTTTTTGTGTTTCGTCATGCGGCGCCTCCGATCGTCACGACTTTTGTGGCCTCTTTGCCTGATAAGAACCGCTCCCATGCCTCAAGCATGGCGCGGCGGCGCTCCAGCATGTCAGAACGACGGTATGCGCGCTCGACCTCGGAGCCGACATTGTGAGCAAGCTGCAGTTCGGCCATGTCGCGCTCGAAGCCGCATTCCGCCGCCCAGTCACGAAACGATGAACGCAGGCCATGTGGCACTGCGGGCTTGCCAGATCGTTCATCGCAAAATCCTGATCCACCACCTTTTACATCCGCCTCATGCAACCGCTTCATTGCGGCGCTTAAAGTCATGTCAGAAAGAGGTTTGCCCGTGCTGCTGTAGAACACGAGATCCGACTGTGGATGACGTTCAATCTGGGACAGCAACTCAACCATGGTAGGTGTAAGCGGGACCCGATGGTCACGCGACGCCTTCATCCGCGCAGCCGGAATAGTCCAAGTTGGTGACCCTGAAAGGTCTACCTCGGACCAAGTCATCTGCCGCACCTCGCCTGACCGACTGGCACAAAGGGTGAGAAACTGAAGCGCAACCGTCCCCATGCCATCTCTTTGCGAGAGTGCTGCCCACCAGCGTGGGGCATCCCGCAATCTCAATGCCGGGTGGTTCGTGGCTCTTTGCACCTTGCTTGGCTTTGGCAGCATCTCGGCGAGGTTACCCTTCCAGCGGGCCGGATTGTCTCCGTCTCTAAATCCTGCAACCGTTGCCCAAGACAGCACCGCCTCTATGCGCTGCCGCAGCCGAGACGCTGTGACCGTTTTGTCGTTCCAAATCGGCTCTAAGACGCGGCGAACGTCGAGCACACCAATCTCGTCGACAGGCAGTCGCCCCAATTTAGGGACGGCGTAGATCGACAAGGTTGCCAGCCATTGCTTGGCGTGCTTTTCACTTCTGAACTCTGCCTGCTTGGTGTCATGAACGCGATCGACGGCCTCTGCGAAGGTCAGGCGATTGCGATGCTTCATGCGATCGGCAAAAGGGTCACCACCGCTGACAACGATCCGTTTATTGGCCAGCGCTTTCTCACGGGCATCAGCAAGTGTGACGACTGGCGGCGAACCGAGACCTAAGTCGCGTTGGCGCCCATTGATCCTGATGCGCTGCACCCACCGCTTGTAGCCGTTGTCATCAACACGCAAACACAAGCCGAGGCCGCTGCCATCAAAGTATTTGCCGGCATCTTTTACGCTGTTCACGAATGCTGCTGAGAGCTGCTTAGCCATCAATCCGTCCCCATATTCGTCCCCACAGAGAGCTTAGAACTCGTGGGAACTCTATGAACTATAGGGCACATAGATGAGCCATTGAACCCAATTTTTATGGGAAAAAACAGACTTCTCAGACCTTGTGGGAATATTGATTAGGCAGCCCTACGGGCTGCCATTTCCCCCGCATCATACGACAAGAGATGTCCTGCGTTCTGCGGTGCGTCGCCTTTGGTGCCTTAGTCACCCCCTCAGGCGCGCTGGAACCGGCAGTGGCTGGGCGGCTGATATGATCCAAGATGCCAGCAAGCCCTCGACCGCGAAAAACTGGTGAAACCAGCCTTTGATCAAGGCGCGGGAGCAAAAAAACGCATCATGACCGCGCGCGCGCAAGAAACTGAATTCGCGTGTATTTTTCCGCTTATGGCACGCAGAAGCATGCCGATCGGCTGCGCGCTTGGGTAAATTGCGCGGGTTTTATGCGTAAACGCACTATACCCTTTCTTCGAACACAAGGCGG
>JBASXE010000464.1:0-22397 GCA_049276875.1 Roseovarius sp.
CCCAACGCCTCAAGCCGCCCAGCGCGCTCAGCCACGCCGCGCAAAAGCGCAGGGCTGAGCCGCTCGGCCCGCGCGGCAAGCCTTTGCGTGTCACTGGCCACCAACCGCCGCAAGGCTGCGGGTCTGAGCGCGCCTGCAACCTCCGAGAGACGCACCCGGCGCATCTGCACCCCACGCACCAACCCGGTATCAAGCCGACCCGCTACCAGATCGAGCTTTTGTTGGGGTCCTTCATAAAGGGTCTCCGCCCGTGGCAAGGCCCGCGCCAGATCGCGCAGCCTCTGCCCGCGCAGCCGCACGCCATTGCTCAGCGATTGCGTCAGCCGCGCCTCGGCCCCCTCCAGCCATGCCAGAAGCTCAATCCGCACTGGCACCGCAAGCTCCGCCGCCGCCGTGGGCGTGGGCGCGCGACGGTCTGAGGCGTAATCAATCAATGTCGTGTCCGTCTCATGCCCCACAGCAGAAATCAGTGGTATCTGGGAGGCGGCGGCCGCGCGCACCACGCTTTCCTCGTTAAAGCCCCAGAGGTCCTCAATGGACCCACCCCCACGCGCGACAATAATCAGATCAGGCCGGGGTAGGCTGCCACCGGGCGTCATGGCGTTGAAACCCTCAATCGCTCGTGTCACCTCGGGCGCGCATTTCTCGCCCTGCACCGCCACGGGCCAGACAAGCACCTTGCGCGGGAACCGGTCTCGCAACCGATGCAGAATATCGCGGATCACCGCGCCCGAGGGCGAGGTCACGACCCCGATCACCTCAGGCAGATAGGGCAGTGGGCGTTTCAGTTCCGCCGCAAAGAGCCCCTCGGCCGAAAGCTGCGCCTTGCGCTTTTCCAGCATCGCCATAAGCGCGCCCATGCCAGCGGGCCGGATATCCTCGATGATGATCTGATAACGCGATTGCCCTGGGAAGGTGGTCATCCGGCCCGTGGCCACGACCTCCATCCCCTCCTCGGGCTGCACAGCGAGCCGCCCCGCAACACCTTTCCATATGATCCCCGCAATCACCGCGCGATCATCCTTGAGGTCCATATAGACATGGCCCGATTTGGGCCGTGACACGCGGCCAATCTCGCCCTTGACGCGCACGCGGGCAAACTCGCCCTCGATCACGCGCTTCAACGCACCGGAAAGCTCCGATACGGAAAATTCCGGCGCATTCTCGCCTGGACCGACATCATCAATAAGATCAGACATCGCCCATCAATGCCCGATCCACGCACGCTTGAAAAGGCCACACCGTGCCTCGCATCTTGCACGCCTGCCGCCCGCGTCCTATGCAAGCGCCAAGCGGATCGGAACCAAGGAGAGCGCCATGAACATCCTCATTCTGGGCAGCGGCGGACGCGAACACGCCCTCGCATGGGCCGTGTTGCAAAATCCCAAATGCGACCGTCTGATCGTGGCACCAGGCAATGCCGGGATCGCGATGATCGCTGAATGTGCAGCGCTCGACATCATGGATGGTGGTGCCGTGGCGACATTTGCCGCCGAGGAGGCGATTGATTTCGTCATCATCGGTCCCGAGGCCCCTCTGGCCGAAGGCGTGGCCGACCGCCTGCGGGAGGCGGGTATCCTGACCTTCGGACCGTCGGCAGCGGCGGCACAGCTTGAGGCGTCCAAAAGCTTTACCAAGCAAATCTGCGATGCGGCAGGTGCCCCCACCGCCGGCTATGGCCATTTCACCGATGCCGCCAGCGCCCGCGCCCATGTGGCCAAAACCGGCGCGCCCTGCGTGGTCAAGGCGGACGGTCTGGCGGCGGGCAAGGGCGTGATTATCGCCATGTCCGAGCCCGAAGCAGTCGCCGCGATCAACGACATGTTCTCCGGCGCATTCGGCGGCGCGGGGGCGGAAGTGGTCATCGAGGAATTCATGGAAGGCGAGGAAGCCTCGCTGTTTGTGCTCTGCGATGGCACCGATATCCTCGCGATTGGAAGCGCGCAGGACCACAAGCGGGTGGGCGAAGGCGATACGGGGCCAAATACGGGCGGCATGGGGGCCTATTCGCCAGCGCCTGTTCTGACGCCCGAGATCGAGGCCCGCGCAATGGACGAGATTATCCGGCCCTGCGTGGCCGAAATGGCCGCGCGGGGGACACCGTTCCAAGGGGTGCTCTATGCGGGCCTGATGATCAAGGACGGTCAACCACGGCTGGTGGAATACAATGTGCGCTTCGGCGATCCGGAATGTCAGGTGCTGATGATGCGCCTCGGCGCGCAAGCGATGGACCTTATGCAGGCCGCCGCCGAAGGCCGCCTGAAGGACACGCAGGTCACATGGGCCGATGACCATGCGTTGACGGTCGTTCTGGCCGCGCAGGGCTATCCCGGCGACTATGCCAATGGCAGCGCGATCAAAGGGCTTGAGACCTGCCCCGAGGACAGCTTCCACATGGTCTATCACGCGGGCACAGCCCTCAAGAACGGGCAGGTTACTGCGGCGGGCGGCCGCGTGCTGGGCGTCACCGCGCGGGGTGCTACCCTTCAGGAGGCCGCCACCCGCGCCTATGGCATGGTAGACAGGATCGACTGGCCCGAGGGATTCTGCCGCCGCGATATTGGCTGGCGCGCGCTTTAGCGTCTAGGGACAGCTCAGCGCCGCCTCAAGCGTGTCCGGCCCGCCGTAACGGCCAATCTCGCGGGTCGTCAAAACGCCGCCGCGCAGCACTGTCGCCATGACTCGCGCCCACGCGTCATCGGCGGTAATCATCTCCGGCCCAGACCCGCATTCGCGCAAGCCGCCTGCAATGAATTCCCACCCAATCTTGTGATTGGTCAGCCCCTCGAGATCGGCCACATGGGTCAGACCACCCGCAGCGATTGTGCCGTCAAACCGCCAGACGCGCAGCCTCTTGGCCAGATGGGGCCGATCGATGTAGGCGATCTTGACCCTACCATCACCATCCAGATCCCCGGCACCAATGGGGGCGAGCCATCGGTTGGGCATACCGATGTAAGGCGTTGCAGCGATTAAACCCTCTGCATGGTAAAGGGCCAGCCGTGCGCCGAAATCTCGGTGGCTCTCCACCACCATCGCGGCCATACCGCCGGGCAGCATAACGAGGCGGGGTGCGATATCCTCGAACACACGCACCTCGGGCAATGTGATGCGCGTCTCGCGACCCTCCCCGCTCAGCACGAGCGCGCCCCACTCTTCCGCATCGCCCAGAACGCCATGGGCATAGCGCGTGGTCGGCGCGTCGTAACGCGCCGACAGTGCATCAGCCCAAACAGGGCCAATCGCAAAAACAAGCAGCGCAGCAAGCCCTGCACATGCCCGTTTCATGTTAGATTTGCTTTTCGGGCATCTGCACGCGCAGCCCGTCCAATGCATCAGTTACTTTCAACTGGCATGTCAGGCGCGAGCGAGCCGGATCAGGCTGATACGCGAAGTCCAGCATGTCCTCTTCCATATCGTCCTTCTTGGGAAGCTTCTCCACCCACTCCTCAACGACGTAGACATGGCAGGTCGAGCAGGCGCAAGCGCCCCCGCAATCGGCCTCGATACCCGGAATGTTATTGTCCCGCGCGCCTTCCATCACGGTCAGCCCATTGGCCACCTCGACCACATGTTCGGTGCCGCCATGCTCGATATAAGTGATTTTTGCCATTGTTCCGGTGCCTTTCCCATTCGGTGTTTCACAAATCCCTAGCCATGGCATCTAGGGCTGACCAGCCCAATTTGCGAGACCACCAAAAAAGAGTTGCACGAAGCCCTCTATGTTCTCATTTTGTTTGCAGTGTTGGGAGAAATCTCCGGGCCGCTGCACTGATGCTGCGCGATATACCCATTCCTCTAGGCACGAGGCGTGCGATCGCGCCGCTTCCCCGTCACTTCAAAAACCGCTAGAGTGCCGGTAGACTTCCGCGGCTGAGGGCCTCTGAGCATTGTTGACACGCACCACCCTGATCCCTCTGCTCTGCGCCACGCTTCTGGCCGGATGTGACGCCCCCCTGCCCGGCGCGTCCGAACCAAACCTAGTGCAAACGTTGGCCGAGGCCCCTCCCGGCGCGGCCCCCGGCACTTGCTGGGGCAAGGTGGTCACACCCGCCGTGATCGAGACGGTCACCGATCAGATCATTCTGCAACCCGCCGAAGTGCTGAATGACAGCACAGTGACCAGCCCGGCCGTGTTCAAGACCGAAACCCGTCAGGCCATCGTGCAAGAACGCAAGGTGACATGGTTCGAGACCCCCTGCGTTGCGGATCTTACGTCTGAATTTGTCGCCACGGTGCAGCGCGCATTGCAAGCGCGCGGCCTCTTTCGCGGTGGCATTACCGGTGTCATGGACGCGCGCACCCGCGCTGCGATCCGCCAGTTCCAGGCCCCGGAAGGTCTCGATAGCGGGATTTTGTCGCTTGCGGCTGCCCGCCGCCTCGGTCTTGTCGCGGTGGAGCGTTCGGACGAGAGCTAGAGCCAAGGCTTAGGCCGGTTCAACCAGTCGCGCGATCCAGACCCCGGCCATCGCCGAAAACCCGGTGAGCAATGTGCCCCATGTGAGGTCCGTCGCCACCATCCGCCATGTCCAGCCCTTGAGCGTGGCCAGATTGGTAAACTCATACGTGCCGTAACCCATCGCACCGATCAAAGCGCCCGTGCCGAACACCCACAAAAGCGTATGGCCTTGCAAAATCGCGGGCCAGCTGACGAACCACAAAACACAGCCCACATAAAAGGCATAGAACATCACCGCAGGCCCGATCCGGGGACTGTCGAGGATGAGCGATGGGATATCACGCTCGAATGTCGGCTTCACGATGTAGCTGAGCCCGAGGTAATCGAGTCCGAGAAAAACGACGAATGTGGCGATGTAGAGTATGACAAGTGTCATGGCGGCCTCCTGAATTGCGCAAAGCCCTAACGCGCGGGCCGCATATTGGTTGCCTGCACGGGCAATCTCGCCGCCCAAACGAATCACTTTTGGGCGTTCAGGTCCAGCCTGACAGAGCAGCCCGGTCCACCAGGGCCAAGGCGCTATGATCCCAGCCCATTCCACTCATGCCTGATCCCTGCGCAGGGCGCTTCATTACGTAGCAACCCTTTGCACAGGCGGCACGACCAGCAACAGGCTAAACGCAAGCGCACCCAAAAAATACCCTGCTTGCTTAACCTTAGGGCAAGAAGACATATGCAATTGCTGCATAGCAGCATTGAGATAGAAAGGTATTGTGCAAGCGCAGCATAACCCTAGATACTGGTCATAAGCGAACAGACGGGACCCGCTAGATCAAGCGTTGGACCCGAAAATGCAAAGGAACAAGCGATGACAATCGCGACACATACATATGCCACCCGCAAGGCCCGCACCAACACGCTGATTGCGATCATGCATGCGTGGCAGGACGCATGGTCCAAGCGCCGCGCCTATATGCGCACCGTTGACGAGTTGAGTGCGCTCAACGATCGCGAGTTGGCCGATCTCGGAATAACCCGTTCCGCGATCAGACAAACTGCCCAATCCGCCGTGGATATCACCCGGCGCTAAGGCAAACCAGATCGGGCATCCTCCTCCTCCCAGAGGGATGTCTGAGCCCGCAGCGGCCTCCTCCTCCCAAATTGGGGCCGCGGCACAAAGACAGGGGGCAAAACGCCTCCTCAAAATACGGCCCCGGATCGCTCCTCCCAAACTGATCCCGGGGACGCCTTCAACGGCGGTGCCCTCCTCCCATTAGGCACCGCCGTTTTATTTTGCTTTGGGGCGCCCGTTAAACCACGCCCGTGCGCAGCACGTCATGGATATGCACCAAGCCGCAAAGCGTGCCGTCCTCATCCACCACGAAAAGCGCTGAGATCTTGCTGGCATTCATCACGCCCAAGGCCTCCGAGATCAACGCCTCTGGCCGTGTGATATGCGGGCCGCGCGTGGCTATTTCGCCTGCTGTGCGGTCCATCAACGTCGCAAGGTTGCGCCGCAAATCCCCATCGGTGATCACACCGGCAAGCCGCCCATCCGTGACCACTGCAGCCACGCCAAACCCCTTGGCCGTCATTTCCAAAAGCGTCTCGCCCATATCCGTGTCTTCTGCCACGATCGGCAGGGCCGCGCCCGTATGCATCACCGCGCGCACCTGCAAAAGCTGGGCTCCCAGCGTGCCACCGGGATGGAACGCCAGAAAATTCTCCCGTTCAAACCCACGCAGCCGCATCAAGGCCACCGCCAGCGCATCGCCCAGCGCCAATGTGCAGGTCGTGCTGGTCGTGGGTGCCATGCCGATCCCGCAGGCCTCCGGCGCATCGGGCAGCAGCAGCAGATGATCCGCCTGCACCGCCAGAGCCGACCCCGCATTCCGCGTGATGGCGATAAGCGGAATGGCAAAACGCCGCGTATGCGCGATGATGTCCGCAAGCTCCCGCGTCTCGCCGGAGTTTGAGATCAGAATTACCGCATCCGCGCCCGTGATCATGCCCAGATCGCCATGGCTCGCCTCACCGGGGTGCACCGCCTGAGCAGGCGTGCCGGTGCTGGCCATGGTCGCCGCGATCTTGTGCGCGATATGGCCCGATTTCCCCATGCCTGAAACGATCACCCGCCCCTGCACCTTCAGGAGCAATTCCACCACCGCATCGAAGCTTTCGGGCAGGCCCTCGCGCATCTGCGCCAATGCGTCACTTTCGATCCTGAGAACCTCGCGGGCAATCTCGGACGGGGTTGGGGTCTGGGTCATCATGCGCTCCGGCAGGGGATTTCTGCCCCCGAATACCGCGCGGCCCGCCCCAAGGGAAGGGGCACACATGATGCAGCAAGGGCGCAAACCCCCCAAAAGCCGCGCAGTTCGCGTTGACTTGGATGTAACGCTTGGCCAGTAATCAGAGAAAAAAGAGCAGTCGAGCATAAAGGGCTACACAATGAAAATCGCGATGATCGGCACGGGCTATGTCGGCCTTGTCTCTGGGGTCTGTTTCTCGGATTTTGGCCACGATGTGATCTGTGTCGACAAGGACCCCGCCAAGATCGCCATGCTTGAGACGGGTGTGGTCCCGATATTCGAGCCGGGGCTGGACACGCTCATGGCCAAGAATGTCGAGGCCGGGCGATTGTCCTTCACCACCGACCTCAAATCCGCCGTCGAGGGCACGGAGGCCGTGTTCATCGCCGTGGGCACGCCGACGCGGCGTGGTGACGGACATGCGGATCTCAGTTATGTCATGGCCGCCGCCGAAGAGATTGCCATGGCCGCCAGTGATTATCTGGTGATCGTAACCAAATCGACCGTGCCCGTGGGCACCAACCGCCAAGTCAAGCAGGTGGTCAAAAAGGCCCGCCCCGATCTGGAATTCGATGTCGCCTCGAACCCCGAATTCCTGCGCGAAGGGGCTGCAATCGATGATTTCATGAAGCCCGACCGCGTTGTCGTCGGCGTGCAGACGGAGCGCGCGGGCGAGGTGATGGCAGATATATACCGCCCACTCTACTTGCGCGATTTCCCAATCCTGAAAACTGATCTGGAAAGCGCCGAGATGATCAAATACGCAGCCAACGCGTTTCTCGCGATGAAGATCACCTTCATCAACGAAATCGCAGCGCTCTGTGAGCGCACAGGCGCGGATGTGAAACGGGTAAGCCATGGTATCGGCCTCGACGGACGCATCGGGAACAAGTTCCTGCACGCGGGCCCCGGCTATGGTGGCAGCTGTTTTCCAAAAGACACCAAGGCGCTGGCCCGTATTGGCCAAGAGCATGGTTTGCCCATGCAAATCACCGAAAAGGTGATCACCGTGAACGAGGAAATCAAACGCCGAATGACCGAGAAACTGCGCGATCTGTGCGATGGCAGCTTCAACGGCAAGACGATCGCTGTGCTCGGCGTAACGTTCAAACCCAACACCGACGATATGCGAGACGCGCCGTCGCTGACAATCGTGCCCGCCCTCGTGGGCGGCGGCGCCAAGGTCCGCGTGGTGGACCCCCAAGGGCGGCGCGAGGGCGAGGCGTTACTGCCCGGTGTCACGTGGCATGATGACCCCTACAAGGCCGCGAACAATGCCGATCTGATCGTGCTTTTGACCGAATGGAACGAGTTTCGCGCGCTTGATCTCAAGCGTCTGGCGAAGAAAATGACGACCCCCCGCATGGCCGATCTTCGCAATATCTATGATCCCAAAGACGCCAAACGCGCCGGGTTTGAGGCCTATGAGCCTGTCGGCCGCGCAGGCTTTGGCCCCGCACAGGAGGCATAAGCGGCCAATCAGTCGCCGGGAATGTTCAGCATATGACGTTCACCGCGCGCGGCGGACAGGGCGATCTGCTTTTGCCGCTCGCGAAAACGGTTCTTGTCGTCCTCGCTCGTCTCCATGGCGCAATGATGACACGACACGCCCTCCTCGAACTCAGGGCGCGCCTCATCCGCGGGCAGGATCGGACGACGGCAGGCGTGGCACAGCCTGTGCGGGCCGGGGCTCAGCCCATGGCCCACAGACACGCGCCCATCAAAGACAAAGCATTCGCCCTGCCAAGTGCTGTCATCTTCCGGCACCTCTTCGAGATATTTCAGGATACCGCCCTTGAGGTGGTAGACCTCCTCCGCCCCCTGTCCGAGCAGGAAGTTGGTGGATTTCTCGCAGCGGATGCCCCCGGTGCAGAACATCGCGATACGCTTGCCCTCAAACCGGTCCTTATTGGCCGCCCACCATTCAGGGAAGTCACGGAAGCTGTCGGTCTTTGGGTCCACAGCCCCCCGAAACGTGCCGATCGCCACCTCGTAATCGTTGCGCGTGTCGATCACCACCACATCCGGCGCGGTGATGAGAGCGTTCCAATCTTTGGGCTCTACGTAATGCCCGGTGCCACGCAGGGGGTCGACATCGGGCTGACCCATCGTCACGATCTCGGCCTTTACACGGACACGGAGACGGCCAAAGGGCTGCTGCTCCGCCGTGCTCTCCTTGTGGATCAGACCCGCACATCCCGGCAACCCACGCAGATGCACCAGCACGGCATCAATGCTCGCACGCGACCCGGCGATCGTGCCGTTGATCCCTTCCGGCGCCAGCAGAAGGATGCCGGTGATCCCCTCATCCGCGCACAATTGCGCAAGCGGCGCACGCAGCGCGTCTGGGTCATTGAACCGGGTGAAATGGTAAAGGGCGGCGATGGTATACATGGTGCGGGTCTTTAGCCGTTCGCGCGCATTGGGGCAAGGGGGAGGCAAGCGGCGCAGTTGACGGCGGGCATGTCCCTGCCTACCCCTTAGGGCGCGCGATATCCAAGGAGAGATGCGATGACCAAAGCCCTGATCGTGATTGATGTGCAGAACGATTTCTGCCCAGGCGGCGCATTGGCCGTAGCGGACGGAGATGCAATCGTGCCCGGGATCAACGCCACAATGACAGGGTTCAGCACCGTGATACTGACCCAGGACTGGCACCCGGCGGGACATTCCTCCTTCGCCTCATCGCATCCCGGTCGCGCGCCTATGGAAATGGCCCAGATGCCCTACGGTCCGCAGGTCCTTTGGCCCGATCATTGCGTGCAGGGCAGCGCGGGCGCCGGGTTTCATGCGGGCCTCAACGTGGACCGCGCCGATCTGATCATCCGCAAGGGCTACAATCCCGCGATCGACAGCTATTCCGCATTTTTCGAGAATGACCGCAGCACGCCCACAGGGCTGCACGGATACCTGACGGAGCGGGGGATCACGGACCTGACCATGGTCGGCCTGGCGACGGATTTCTGTGTGAATTACTCGGCGCTGGATGCGGCGCGGCTGGGATATGCCGTGCGCGTGGAAACCACACTCTGCCGCGGAATCGACATGAACGGCTCGCTCGCGGCGGCTGAAGCCGGGATGCGAAGCGCAGGCGTCACCCTCGCCTGAGCCGCGCCAACAGCAGACCCGCACCCGCGCCCGCAAAGGCGCCTACAGCGTCGGCCACAAGGTCCAGAACCTCCCGCGCGCGGCCAAATACCGGCTGAACGAGCTCAATCCCCGCCCCGAAGATCACCGCAACCGCGACCACAGCGGCCCAGCGCGCAGGCAGCGCCCATGACAGCGGCAAGGTCAACAGAGCAAAGGCAAGCGCATGGGCCAGTTTGTCATTGATTGGCAACGGCGCGCCGCCCGAGGGCACGCTCAAAGTGAACCTCAAGATCAGCAATATGATCAACACCGTCAAACACCATGCAAGGCCCAGTCGGACCACACGCGGCATCAGCGGCGCGCGTCCCAACTGCTCGATGCACGTTGTCGTGTGTAAAACTCACCCATAAGGCCAAGCACCACAAAGACGAGAGCCACATACAGCGGGTATTCCACCGAAGAATTGCGCGGCACATAATTCACGAACACAAAGCCGCGCGCCTGATCGATACAATGAAACAAAGGGTTCCAATCAAACATGGCCAGCATGTAGGAGGGCAGTGCATTGGCCACGAACATCTTGCCCGACGCGATCATGTTGGCCCGCTGATAAACCGTGGCGAATGTGGTGGTGAAGGTCGGAAACCAAGGCTTGATGGCCAGAAGAACAAGACCAAGCGCAAAGCCTGTGAACCACGAGAGCAGCAGCATCCCGAAGGCAGGGAACGGATGTTCGATCTCAAAGGGGGTGAAAGCCACGTGATACACGAAAAGGATGATCACAAGCGTGAGCACCTGAATATAAAGCGCGCTCAGCGCCGCCGCCATGATCGCAATCGCCGTGTTCATCGGCGCGTGTTTCATCATGGGCGAGGCTGGCCCCTCGGCACCGGAAACGGCCCCCAGCGTCTTGATATGTGTGAGGAAAAGGAAAATCCCCGACATGATATAGAGCAGGAAATCGCCCCGAAGAGCCGCCCCGCGCAGACCCAGAAGCGAGAACATCACGTAGAACGCGGCGATGAAAACCACCGCCTGAAGAATGTTCAGTGCCAGCGCCATCAGCGCATTGCCATGCCCTTTGCGCACATCGCGCACCGTGGCGTGATAGATCAACTCAAGGATAGATACGGCGGAATGCACCGTTGATTTGGGTTTTACCTGTTGAAACATAGCCTCACTCTGCGTCGCTCTGCCCGGATGGATGACACGGAATTCTTGCTGTCCCGTTAGCGTCGCAGCATAAGGAGGGCAACGCGCTGCCGCAATAGACTTGGCCCGCCCCCGAAAAGGAGCCCTTGATTTGGACTATGCCCGACTGACCGATGTGATGCGCCGCCTGGCCCTTGAGGCAGGCGATGTGATCATGGATATCTACGCCAGTGATGATTTCGACGTGAAGTCGAAATCCGACGCAAGCCCCGTGACCGCCGCGGATGAGGCCGCGGACGCGCTGATCTCCGCCGGGCTGCGCGCGGCCTTCCCGGACGTGCTTCTGGTGACCGAGGAGCAAGCCGCCTCGCATACAAAACAGGCTGACACTTTCCTGATCGTCGATCCGCTGGACGGGACCAAGGAATTCATCAACCGGCGTGGCGATTTCACCGTGAACATCGCATTCGTTGAGAACGGCGTGCCGACGCGCGGCTTGGTCTATGCCCCTGCCCGGGGCCGCATGTTCTACACTTTGGCCGATGGTAGCGCGGTTGAGGAAACCGGCGCGCTGGACAAGGCCACCCCCGGCGCGCAGGAACCCATCCGCGTGAGCACACCGGACAATGCTGCACTTATGATCGTTGCATCCAAATCGCACCGCGATCAGCCGACGGATGACTACATCAACAAATACGCCGCCAAGGATATGAAAAGCGCGGGCTCCTCGCTGAAATTCTGTCTCGTGGCCACCGGCGAGGCGGACATTTATCCCCGCGTCGGCCGCACGATGGAATGGGACACGGCAGCGGGTCATGCAGTCCTGTCGGGCGCAGGCGGGGCCGTCATCCGCTTCGATGATCACACACCGCTCAGATATGGCAAGGAAGGCTATGCCAACCCGTTCTTCATCGCCCACGCCCCCGGTGTGGAGCTGAAAAAACCGTGACCGTTCTCATCGCCATCCCCGCGCGTTACGCCTCAACCCGCTTTCCGGGCAAGCCTTTGCATATGCTCACCGGCGCGTCGGGTGAGGCGAAATCCCTCGTAGAGCGCTCGTGGGAGGCCGCGCGCACCGTGCCCGGTGATCACCGCATCGTCGTGGCCACCGATGACGCCCGGATCAAGACGGCAGCGGAAGCGTTTGGCGCAGAGGTGGTGATGACGTCCCCAAACTGCGCCAACGGAACCGAGCGCTGCGCCGAGGCGGCTGAAAAGTTGGGGGGTGGTTTCGAGATGATCGTGAACCTGCAAGGCGACGCGCCACTCACGCCGCACTGGTTCGTGGCGGACCTGATCGACGGCCTGCGCGCGGACCCGTCAGCAGATGTGGCCACGCCAGTGCTGCGCTGCGATGGACGGGCCTTGAATGGCTTTATCGAGGATCGCCGCCATGACCGCGTCGGCGGGACAACTGCCGTTTTTGCCACCAACCACCACGCGATGTATTTCTCCAAGGAGGTCGTGCCCTACACCGGCAAAACCTACGCCGAGGACGCGGAGACGCCCGTTTTCCATCATGTCGGCGTCTACGCCTATCGCCCGTGTGCGCTCAAAGCCTATCCCGGCTACACCCCCGGCCCTCTTGAGGGGCTCGAAGGGCTGGAACAGCTGCGGTTCATGGAAAACGGACGGCCCGTGCTATGCGTAGAGGTGGCCGCTCAGGGCCGCCAGTTCTGGGAGTTGAACAACCCCTCGGACGCGCCCCGCATCGAGCGGATGATGCGTGAGATGGGGATGGACTAGACCCGCGCCCGCTTGAAGAACCGGAACGTCAAAAGCACCGCCGCGAGCGCAAGCCCAGACCCGTAACCGATCCAGACGCCGTAAGGGCCCATCGCGAATACAAAGCCCAGAATATAGCCGAGCGGCAGGGCAAGGATCCAATAGCAAACGAGCGTGATCATCACTGGCACGCGGTTATCCGTCATGCCCCGTGATGCGCCCTGCATAGCGCCCTGCACCCCATCCGCGATCTGCAAAAGGGCCACAATCACGAAAAGCCCCGCTGCGAGCGTCACCACGTCCGGATCGTCTGACAGGCTTTGGGCAATCGCACCGCCCGCGAGCAAGAGCGCCAGCATCACAAGGCTCATCCAACCGATGATGACCAAAAGCCCCGCCTTGCCAATGAGAACCAGCCGTTCAAGCTCATCTGCCCCAATCGCCTGCGCGACCCGGATCGACACGGCGACGGATACGCCCAAAGGCACCATGTAAAGCACCGCCGCGACAGAGCCGACGATCTGATTTGCCGCCAGCGCCGCCGCCCCGAACCAGCCCATCATCAGCCCCACCACGGCATAGGCCCCACCCTCGCCCACATATCCGGCGGCAATCACGCCGCCCTCACGGACTTGGACACCGATCTCGCCGGGCACACGCGGCGCAGGCACACGCGCAGCCCGCATCATCCTGGCTCGCCGCCAGATGAGCAGGGCCAAAGCCAGCGACACCGACTCCGACAAAAGGCTCGCCAGACCCGCCCCCAAAAGGCCAAGGCCCTCCCAGCCGCCAATGCCGTGGATCAAGACCCAATTGGCCGGAACGTTCAAAGCCACCGCCACAAAAGCGAGGCCCACGCCGACCCAAGGCTTGTCGATCGCATCAAAGAGGGCTTTCAGCGCATAAAAGAGCGTGAACGGGATCATCATCGCGCTCATCGCAAGCCAATAGCCGTCCAAAGCCGCAACCACGTCGGCGGGCTGACCAATCTCGCCCATCACACCCTTCAAAAGAGCCATCGCAATGGCCCCCAATACGCCCACGACACCCGCCACGATCAGCCCCGCGCGCACAGTGGCAGAAAGCTCGGTGTCACTGCCACGGCCATGGACCTGCGCAAAGCGCACACCGATGGCGGAGACAAACCCGTAAAGCCCGGAGTAAAACACCATGACCGCCGCCATGGTCAGCGACACCACCGCCAAAGGCACTGTGCCCAAAGGGGCGATCATGATCGTGTCCACAACACCGATCAGACTGGCCGCAGCCAGCGAAACGGAGATCGGAAACGCTAAGATGGCGAGCCGCCGCACTTCGCGCAGCACCCGAATATAGGTGGGCGGCGGCGCTTCAGGCCGGATCACAGACATGTATTGCACCCTTCGCACCGGATCATCCGCTATTGGGACCAACCACCACCTGATAAGTCAAGCGTCACTCAGACGCACTCCAAGCCCTCTCACAAAGGGAGTCTTTAAGGTTACTTTTTTCTGCAATGCCCAAAATCTGCCGCGATTTGCTCATATCCCGTTTAATTAATCGGGATGTTGTGTAAGCTCCCATGTAAAAAAGAATACGAGTTGAGGAATAATGTTATGCGCAGCAAAGTCACCAAGGCTATCTTTCCGGTCGCGGGTATGGGAGCCCGCTTTCTCCCCGCGACCAAATCGGTGCCCAAAGAAATCATGACCCTCGTGGACCGCCCCCTCGTGCAATACGCGATTGACGAGGCGCGCGCGGCAGGGATCAAGGAATTCATCTTTGTCACCTCGCGCGGTAAGGGCGCGCTTGAGGATTACTTCGACAACGCCCCCCAGCTTGAGCAGGAGCTGCGCCGCAAGGGCAAGACGGAGCTTCTGGAGATCCTCAAATCCACCAATATGGACTCGGGTGAAATCGCCTATATGCGTCAGCACAAACCGCTTGGGCTTGGCCATGCGGTCTGGTGCGCGCGCCGCCTGATCGGGAATGAGCCCTTTGCCGTCATCCTGCCCGACGATGTGATCGCCGCCGAAAAGCCCTGCCTGCAACAGATGGTCGAGGCGTTCGAGGAAACCCAAGGCAATATCGTGGCCGCCATGGAAGTGCCCGATGACAAGGCGTCGTCCTATGGCGTTTTGGACATCAAGGAAGACATGGGCGCACTTGTGTCCACCAAGGGAATGGTCGAAAAGCCCGCCGCGGGCACGGCACCCTCGAACCTCGCAGTGATCGGCCGCTATATCCTGACGCCTACCGTGCTCAAGATGCTCAACAAGAAAAAGCCCGGCGCAGGTGGTGAGATTCAACTGACGGACGCAATTTCTGATGCCCGCGATGAGGGCGAAGAGGTTTACGGCTTTCGCTTCCGCGGGCAGCGGTTCGATTGCGGCTCCAAGGCGGGCTTCTTGCAAGCCACAGTGTCCTTTGCCCTCGCGCGCGATGATCTGCGCGATGATTTGCAAAACTTCCTTTACGACACGCTCAACGCTGATAAGGCTGCGCAATAGTTTTGAAAAACTAAAGGTGGATTTCGTTTGACCAACCAGGGGATGCACCCCTACCTCATGGGCAACTTCCCCGTAGCGCATGAGCCGCACGAGACCCAGACGACCTCGCGCAAACCCTATCTTGCCCGGTAAAACCTGATGTCCCAGTTCGATTACTTCGTCGTCTTTGCCGAAATGTGCACAGGCTCCAACCTGCTGGAGGCGAACCTGAACGCCTTTGAAAGCTTCGAGTGCCACGGAGAGGCTTTCAACCCCGCCTTTATCGGCTATCCGAAAAAGACCGAAATCCTTGGCATCACGCAGGCCATGCGGGACGGCGATCCCGCCCGTCTGATCGACACGATCAAGACCCAGAGCACCGGCATGGGTGGCTTTCGCTTTTTCCACGATCACGATCTGCGCGCGCTTGAGATTGCGATCGCCGATCCGCGCTGCGCCAAGATCATCCTGACCCGAAATCCCGCGGAAAGCTATGTCAGCTGGAAGATCGCCAAGGAGACCGGGCAATGGAAGCTGACCAACGTGAAGCGGCGCAAGGATGCCAAAGCGCGCTTTGAGGCGGCCGAGTTTGAGGATCACATTGCGCGGCTCCAGACATTTCAGGTGTTCTTGATGAACATGCTTCAGAAAACCGGGCAAACGGCGTTCTATGTAGATTACGAGGATCTCAACGATCTTGATGTGATGAACGGCCTTGCGCGGTTTCTGGGCAGCGAAGAGCGGCTGGAGGCGCTGGACGACAAGCTGAAAATCCAAAACCCTCAAACGCTAGAGGACAAGGTCGCCAATTTCGACGAGATGACCGAGGCGCTGGCCGGGATCGACCGGTTCAACCTTACCCGCACACCCAATTTCGAGCCACGCCGCGGGGCCGCTGTGCCCGCCCATGTCGTGGGGTTCAAGGCACCACTGCTCTTCATGCCCATCCGCTCGGGTCCCGAGGACGAGGTGCGCAGATGGCTCGCAAGCCTCGACGATACCACGCCAGATGCGCTCTATACCAAGTTGAACCAGAAGCTTCTGCGCCAATGGCAACGCCGCACGCCGGGCCATCGCAGTTTTACTGTGCTGCGCCATCCGCTGGCCCGCGCACACACCGCCTTTTGCACCCACATCCTCAGCCGTGGCCCCGGCTGTCTGGGCGAGATCCGCCGCATCTTGCGCAATTTTCACAAGCTGCCCATACCCGGCGCTGGCCCGGATGAAACATATGACCGGCGCGCTCATCATACCGCCTTTACCGCGTTTTTGCAGTTCCTGAAGGCCAATCTACGCGGTCAGACCTCAGTGCGGGTGGATGCAAACTGGGCCAGCCAATCAGCCATCCTTCAAGGGATGGCGCAGGTCTGTCTCCCCGACCTGATCATCCGCGAGGACGAGATGCAGCTGCAACTGGGGGCGCTCGCCAAACAGGTGGGATATCCCGGCGCCACCCCCGTTGACGCCGCGCCGAAAGACGCGCCCTTTGCGCTGGCCGATATCTATGATGAGACGTTGGAAGCGCTGGCCGCAGATATTTACCAGCGCGATTACGAGGCCTTCGGGTTTGGGGCGTGGAAAGCCTGAAAGCTCGTCCCGGATCAAAGGCCGGAGGCGGCCGCGCGATCATAGCTAGCCCGCAGCCTGTCGATCAGGCTTCCCTCGGCCCTCAGGCCGCGATGGAGCGCTGTGCCTCGGTCAGGATCGTGTAAATAGTCCCGGCATCCGGGTTCGCACGCAGCTTCGCACACAAATCGCTATCCCTGAGCGTCCGCGACACGAGCGCGAGCGCCTTGAGATGCTCGACACCCGCTTCCAAAGGCGCGAACAGAGCAAAGGCCAGGTCCACGGGTTGCCGATCAACCGCGTCAAAATCAATTGGGCGCTCCAGCAAGATCAGCACGCCCACAACCTCATCCAGCCCTTCGAGCCGCGCATGGGGCAAAGCAACACCATTGCCAACACCCGTCGGCCCAAGCGCCTCACGCTCCAGCAGGGCCTCGACCGCCCGCGCCGCCGTGAGGCCGTAGACAGCCTCGGAAATATCGCCCAACTCATGCATCAAGCGCTTTTTGCTCGATGCAGAAGACACGACGCGCACAGCCTCGGGTTTGAGGATCATGGAAATGTCCATTCGTTGCTCCGACCGATCATGAGGGGCGATGTTGCGCCCTCAAACCTCAGTGTTTACGGGTCAATCCATCCTATATTGCCGTCGTCGCGGCGATATACAACGTTAAGCCCGTTTTTTGCCTCGTTCCGAAAGACCAGCACCGGTGCCCCCGCAAGCTCCATCTGCATCACAGCCTCCCCGACAGAGAGCGCCTGAATTTTCGCCTCCATTTCGGCGACGATGATGGGCTGAAGGCTCTCGGGTTCCGATTCTGAGCTATCGCTTTCAGAGGCAAGGATATACGAGGCCCCCCCGGAAAGTTCAACCGGGTGCGAGCGCTCTTTATGGTGATCCTTCAGGCGGCGTTTGTAACGGCGCAACTGTTTGTCCATCTTCTCAAGGCTGGCGTCAAACGCAGCATAGATTTCATGTGCCTTTCCCTTGGCTTGCACGGTGAGCCCCGTCGAGAGATGCACGACGCTCTCACAGGTGAATTCGCTGGCGCTTTTGGAGAAGACCACGGTCGCATCAGTCGGCCGCTTGGCATATTTTTCGACTGCCTCGCCCAGTTCGGTCTTCACATGGGTCTGAAGCGCCTCACCAATATCAATCTGCTTGCCGGAAATTTGATAGCGCATGGTCTCTCCTTCATGTTGTCGCAGGCGGGCGTGCCGGGGACACGTGTGGCGTGGGTCCGGCTCAAATCCACTTGCGGGAAAATGGCTCAGGTTCAGGCTGTGCGCGGTCCGCCCAATCATGTTTGGGGCGCGGCGGGGCAAGCTCAAAACTTCTGTCGTCCATAGGTTGATTGACGCGCTAATGCTGCCTCTTGTCAATGAGCATTGCAGCGCAGAAGGCCAAATTCTGCCAAAAGCCCGTTAAGAAATACGGAAATTCTCGCCTAGATAAACGCGCCTGACATTCTCGTTCTCGACCACTTCGTCAGGTGTGCCGGACATCAGGACCTTGCCGTCATGCAAGATATAGGCACGGTCCACAATTTCCAATGTTTCCCGCACGTTATGGTCCGTAATCAGCACGCCGATGCCGCGTTTCTTGAGGTCCGCGACCAGATGACGAATGTCACCCACGCTGATCGGGTCAACACCCGCAAAGGGCTCATCCAACAGCAGGTATTTCGGGTTCGCTGCCAAACAACGCGCAATCTCAACCCGTCGCCGTTCACCCCCGGACAGGGCCAGCGCGGGCGCGCGCCGCAAATGCTCCACCGAGAAATCAGAAAGCAGTTCTTCGAGCCGCTCTCGCCGCTTGTGCCCATCACTGATCGCGATATCGAGGATCGCCATGATGTTATCCTCAACCGACAGGCCGCGAAAAATCGACATCTCCTGTGGCAGATACCCGATCCCCAGCTTGGCCCGGCGATACATCGGCAGGTGAGTGACATCGCGCCCTTCAATCTCTACGCGCCCCCCCTCGGGATAAATCAGCCCCGCTATAGAATAAAACGTCGTCGTCTTGCCTGACCCGTTGGGGCCCAAGAGGGCTGCAACCTCGCCCTGGCGCAGCTGCAAGGACACATCCCGGATCACCATGCGCTTTTTATAGCTTTTGCGCAGATTGCTGACGGTCAGCCCGCTCCCTTCGGAGGCGACATGAAGCTGGGGTCTACTCATTCTTGCGGCTCGGATCGCAGCACGGTCTTGACCCGCCCGTTCATCCGGGCGGTCCCGGCGGCAGTATCGACATACATCGTGTCCGCCGTGATCGCGCTCGTCCCCTGCACCAGCAGAACGTCACCCTGCATCTCGATCATGCCGGTCTGCACGTTGTAATTCGCCTGCGCCGCTTCCGCCGCGTCCGGCCCGCTCACCAATGTCACGCCGCCCGTGGCCTGAAGCCGTTCGATCCCGGACTGATCCTCAAGATAAACAACCAGAACCCGCGGCGCCGCCAGACGCATCTCACCCTGCCCGATCACCACATTGCCGGTGAAAACCGCTGTGCCATCGTTTTGATTCACGTTGAGATTGTCCGAGGTGACCTCAACCGGCAGGCTGCTGTCTTGGGCGACGGTGCCAAAGGCGACCTGTGTCCCCTGCGCCTGCGCCATTCCCGCGAACGCCATGAGGGCGAGCATGTGTATGTAACGAGCCACTTGGGTCAGTCCTTTGTCTCTTGCGGCAGGTATATCAGTTTGACCCCATCCGTGAACAGCAAATCGGCATCCCCCGCCTCGCTGTTGGTTGTGAGCACCATCCGGCCCGCTTGCAGGTCACCGGGCGGGCCGGTCGCCGTCACCGGGCCGGGGCTTTCGGCATAGACCGTATCGAACTGCGCATCCAACCGCTCGGTCCGGATATCATAGCCAGTGGTCAGCAGGATCCGCACATCGCCAGTCAATTGCGCTGTGAGGGCAAGCTGATCGCTCTCGCCATTGTCAGCTTCGATATTCATCACCGTGCCGCCCAGCAGATTGACCTGCGCACGCACCTGATTAGCCAGCATTCTTTCGGGGTTTCCGGGGTCAGGTCGCACCGTATCCGCGATAAAGCTGACCTCCTCACCCCCCGTAGCTACTCCGGCAAAACGCGGGTTGGTCACACCTTGGTCTTGCGCCCGCTGCTCAAGATCGATCGTACTGTAGGGAATCGTTCCGGACACATCCACCGTGCGCGACAGCAAAAAGAGTGTCGACAAAAGGCCCAGCGCCAAAATCGGCAGGATGATCTTGGCCCAAGCGACAAAGCGCGAGTGGAAGTTCTCGCCCAGCACCATCTAATGCGAGAAAATGTCTTGATCCGGCCAACCCGCCAGATCGAGGCCAGCGCGCATTGGCAGGAAATCAAAGCAGGCCTGTGCCATCTCCATACGCCCCTCGCGGACGAGGCGCGTGTTCAACTCCTCACGCAGGCGATGCAGGTAAAGCACGTCGGAGGCTGCATAGTCGATCTGGGCTTGGCTAAGCTTGGGTGCGCCCCAATCCGAACTTTGCTGCTGCTTGGAAATATCCACGCTGAGAAGCTCCTGAAGCAGGTATTTCAGGCCATGGCGGTCGGTGTAGGTGCGGATGAGCTTGCTCGCAATCTTGGTGCAATAAACCGGCGCCGTGACCGCCCCAAAGGCGTTCTGCATCGCGGCAATGTCGAAACGTCCAAAATGGAACAGTTTCAACACGTCAGGGTTCGTCAGCATCGCGCAGAGGTTCGGTGCCTCGGTCTGACCATTGGCCACCTGCACCAGATGTGCATTTCCGTCGCCACCCGACATCTGGATGACGCAGAGCCTGTCGCGGTGTGGATGCAGGCCCATCGTCTCACAATCAATCGCCACGACCGGACCAAGATCCAGCCCGTCCGGCAAATCGCCCTGATACAAATGGTTCGCCATGTTTTGCCTCCACGCTCTATGCGCCTTCGGGTCTACATAGGAACGGGTGGGGAGGCCACCAAGAATTGGCGCGGGACGCCGCGCCCGGTCTCACTCCTCTTTCGGCGTCACAGTGCCGCGTAGGGCCTTCACCTCACCGCGCACCTTCTTCGCCTTCAGCCGCCGTTTTTTCGATCCAAGCGTGGGCCGCGTCGCCACGCGCCGTTTGGGCACCTCAAGCGCCTTGCGAATAAGCTCGGCCAAACGCTCACGCGCGATGTCGCGGTTACGGGCCTGGTGGCGGGTCTCGTCGCATTGAATGATCAATGCGCCCTCCTTGGTCCAGCGTCGCCCGGCCAACCGCTTCAGACGCCGCTTCACCACATCCGAGAGGGCCGGAGACCGTTCCGCCTCAAAACGCAGCTCGACCGCGCTGGCGACTTTGTTGACATTCTGACCTCCCGGACCGCTGGCGCGGACGAATTGCTCCGTCAGTTCCCAATCCTCGATGCTGATTTTGTCATTTACCTTGAGCATAAGCGCCTTTTTCGCACTGACACCCCGCCGACACAAGCCAGTGGCGGCCGAGCGCAGGCCCGGAACATCAAAAGGGCCGTCCCTGATCAGGGACGGCCCTCTAGAAGATTGCGGAGGCGGGGTCGGTTAGACACGCGCCAATCTGGATGCTTTCACATCTAAGGTCTGCCCTAGATGATCGTTTCCCAAACTGTTCCGACACCTCTCTCCAATACCTCTATAGACACTGGATCACCTCCTTTCAGTTGTTGACGTTGATCTGAGCCTGCCACAATTTTCGCGTTTGTCAAAACAAAATGCGGGGTGTGAGGCGCAAAATCATACCACCTATTGCGATTGGGCAATCGCTGCACATTGTTCGGGCAGATCGGCCATGGTCAGCTCCCGGCGTGGCTTGGGCGGCGGCGCGTTGGGATCGGGCGGCGGCGGGTTGAGGATATTGTTGACCCATTCCTGTGCATCCGCGCAGCCATCACCGGGGGGCGGAGCCGCTTGATCCACACAGCCGCGCGCCCCACGAGGACAGCTCAGCCGGACGTGGAAATGGTAGTGATGTCCGAACCAGGGCCGCACCTTGCGCAGCCACGCGCGGTTGCCCGTCTCATCCTTGCACATCTGCACCTTGGCACCCGGAAAGACGAAAATCCGCGCAGTGCGGCGATCCTGCGCTGCGGCCTTGATGATCTCGTGATGCCCACGGGTCCACAGGTCGTTGACGAAAGCCCCGTTCGACCGCCGCATGGAAATGGACGATATATTCTCGCGGCCTTTACGGGTGAGGTTCATCTGTCCGCCGGGCAACATCCAGATATCCACATCCAGACCGATCTGATGCGAGCGGTGCCCGGTCAGCATCGGCCCACCGCGCGGCTGGCTGATATCGCCAATGTAAAGCCCGTTCCAACCGGGTTGCCGCGCGGCCTTGGCCGAGAGCTTTTTGATGAAATCAATCACCTCCGGGTGGCCCCAATTGCGGTTCCGGCTGAGGCGCATCGCTTGCCATGTCGGGCCCGTCTCGGGCAGTTGCACACCCCCCGCAAGGCACCCTTTGGCATAGCCACCATAAGGCGCCGGCTCATGGCCCGAGCCGCCCGCAAACGCACCAAACACTTGCTTGGCCTGTTTGGACTGCGATGACACCACCCGCGCGGCCAAATCTTGCGCGGCGACAGGCACACTCATCAGCGCCGCACAAAGGACGGCAATCAGATGTCTCATCTCGGGTCTCCTTCCGGTTTCACCCATGCTAACAAAATCAACCCGATGAGGAA
>JBASXE010000465.1:0-3201 GCA_049276875.1 Roseovarius sp.
TGTTTTGATCACCGGAGCCAGCGGTGGCATTGGTCACGCATTGGCGCTGCACTATGCGGCGTCGGGGCGGGTGCTGTCGCTGACGGGGCGGAACGCGGCGCGGCTTGACGCGGTGGCCGATGCTTGCCGCGCGCGCGGTGCTATGGTGCACACGGCTCGCTTGGACGTGACCGAGGCCGAGATGCTGGAGGCGTGGATTCTGGCGCGCGATGCGGAGCGGCCGATTGATCTGGTGATCGCGGGTGCAGGGCTTGGCGGTGCCGAGGCGCTGGCGCCTGATACGGGTGAGGACGGCGCGCAGGCCCGTGCGCTCTTTGCGGTGAACACAGTGGGGGTGATCAACACCGTTACCCCGTTGCACCCTTTGATGGCTGCGCGCGGCTGTGGTCAGGTGGTCATCATCGGGTCCATTCAGGGCGGCATTGGTCTGCCACACGCCCCCGCTTATTCGGCGTCCAAGGCAGCGCTGAAAATCTATGCCGACGGGATGCGCCGCCTTTTGCGCTCCAAAGGTGTTGGGGTCATGCTGGTGCTGCCAGGATTTGTCGACACTCCGATGGGTCAATCCTTGGTGATGCCCCGGCCTTGGCTATGGTCGGCAGAGCGCGCCGCCGCACGGATTGCGCGCGATGCGGCGAGGGGCGCGCGGATTTGCGTCTTCCCCTGGCCCCTGAGGCTTGCAATTGGACTGGCGGCAATCGCCCCTGTCGCGCTTGTCGATCTCGTGCTGTCTGCTAGCCTGTCACGGATAGGTGCCCCGAAAGGTCCAGACACTTAGGAGGTTGTGGCTGCAATCAGGTCGATCGCGGTATCAATCTGTGCAGGCGTGTGGTCCGCCGACATAAAGAACCGCACGCGGGGTTTGTTTGTTGGCACGCCTACCTGCGCAACCGGGGGCGCATAGATGCCGGCCTCTTCCAGACGGTGCGACACCTGCATGGTTTGCGCAGTGCTTTCAAATATCAATGGCACCACAGCCATGCCAATGGCCGGGCCGGTGTTCAGCCCTGCCTGCTGCGCTTTGGTCAGGAAATACATTGAATTCTCTGAGAGGCGGTGCAGCCGTTCCGGCTCGGCGCGCAGCACATCCAAGGCGGCATGCGCCGTGGCGACAGTGACTGGCGAGAGGCCCACGCTATAGACGAAACCGGGCAGGGTGAAGCGCAACCAATCGATCACGGGACGCGCCGCTGCGATGAACCCGCCCGAGGCGGCAAAGCTTTTGGACAAGGTGCCAACCGTGATATCCACCCGCGCCGGGTTGACGCCAAAATGCTCCGTGATGCCGCGCCCATGTGCACCCAGCACGCCGTATGAATGCGCCTCATCCAGCATCAACCACGCGTTATGGGCGTCTTTGAGAGCCAACAGGCGCGGCAGATCGGGGATATCTCCATCCATCGAAAACATGCCCTCGGTCACGATAAGGACATTGCGGTATTTTGACCGCTCGCTGATCAGAATACGCTCCAGCGCCTCGCAATCGTTATGGGCGAATGTGCGGCAGGCATAGGTGCCGATACGTGCCGTACTGGAAATGGAATTATGGGCAAGATCGTCGAGGATCAGCAAATCCTTGGCGTTCAGCAAATGGGGAATGAGCGTCAGATTGGTCAGATATCCGCTGATCATCGCCAAAGTGCCGCCGACGCCCAGAAACGTGGCCAGAGAGTGCTCGAACGCAGCGTGGATCGACCGCTCACCACCCACCAACCGCGAGGCGCCCGCCCCGCTGCCAAAGCGGCGTAGCGCGTCCACGCCCGCCTCGATCACCTTTGGGTGACGCGCAAGGCTGAGATAATCGTAATGACCAAAGCTCACGTAGGTGCCATCGCGCGCCGCAACCCGGTCCGCCAGAGTATCAACAGGCTGAAAGAATGCCTCCATCATACCGCTGCGCACGACATCCTCGTAGCCCATGCCGTCTAGCGCGCGTTTCAGCCCGCGTTCCGTGCGCTTGGCGACCACGTTCAGAAAGGACCCGTCATGTGGGGGGCGATTGTTGATCATAGGGCCTCTTTGCGGCTGTGGTGGCTCTAGGCCGGTTTTGTGGGCAAATTCATATAGACTTGCAACAAATGCATCGCGTCTGTGTCATCATGCTGCACCGGGGGCGATTTCATGAAGTAACTCGATGCGGCCTCAATCGGGCCTGCCTCGCCTCGATCCAAGGCAAGGCGCAGGCAACGCACGGCATCGAGTACGACACCTGTTGAATTGGGCGAATCCCACACTTCCAGCTTCAATTCCACATTGACTGGCGCACCGCCGATGCCCGTGCCCTCGATGCGGATTTGCGCCCATTTGCGGTCTTCCAACCACGGCACATGATCGCTTGGCCCGACATGCACGTCATCGGGGCTGAGGGTCTCGCTCACTTGGCTGGTGATGGCGCGCGTCTTGGAAATCTTTTTCGATTCCAGTCGCTTGCGCTCAAGCATGTTCTGAAAATCCGTGTTGCCGCCGAAATTCAGCTGATAGGTGCGATCCACCGTGATGCCCCGGTCGCCAAAAAGCCGCACCAGATTGCGGTGTAGAATGGTCGCTCCAAGCTGGCTTTTGATGTCATCCCCGATGATGGGCAGGCCCGCCGCCCTGAAGCGATCCGCCCACTCCGGGTCAGAGGCGATAAAGACTGGGATGCAATTGACCACCGCACACCCTGCGGCAAGGGCCTCTTGCATGTAGTGGCGGGTCGCGGCCTCGGCGCCGACGGGCAGATAGTTCACCAACACATCTGCACCGCTGTCGCGCAAATGCCTGGCCACATCGATGGGGGCCGCATCCGACAAGGGCACCACATCCGACAGGTATTCACCAATCCCGTCCAGCGTCGGGCCGCGCGCCACGACAACGCCCGTTCGCGGCACGGCCGCAAAGCGCAATGTGTTGTTGGGTTTCGCAAAAATCGCATCAGCCAAATCATGGCCCACCTTGCCTGCGTGCACGTCAAAGGCGGCAACGATTTCAATGTCTTCAACCCGGTAGTCGCCCACGAGGACGTTCATCAGGCCTTGCATCGGCTCGTTTTGTTCGTGGCTTTGCCGGAGGGCCTGAACCAAAGCGGAGGCGCAATTCCCGACCCCAACCACAGCAACTCGAATGGGCTGAGTGTGCATTGCCATCTCCTGACATGATTACTAGACTTGCGAGTATCAAACAGCCGGCTGCTTGGCCAGCCACACAAAGCGGGACTTCGGA
>JBASXE010000466.1:0-1673 GCA_049276875.1 Roseovarius sp.
CTTCGAACCAGTTCGCCGTCCGGCAAGGATAGTGGACAGTGAAACTCCGCAAGTGACTGGAGTAAAACCAGTTACGAAATCACGCCCGAAATTGGACTAACTGATTGAACTTTATGAGGTCAGCTTCTGAGCCCAGGAAACGCACGAAAAAAGCCGCCGATCGCAATTGATCGGCGGCTTTCATTCTGCAAGGTGGAGGCTCAAGGACACCAGTTGAACTCTTCTCGGCGGGCGTGCATGCGTGGGACATGCTGACCGTCGTTCTGTTTCAGCGTATTTTTCTGGCAACCGGGTAGGCTTGAGTGGGTGTATTTCGAAGCGGAGTGAATAGCATCCGGCGATGCTGAGGCAATGAAGATCGATAAAGCAGAACCACCGTCTGGACGCTTCAACTCGCCTTTGACATCTCATTGTCGCGCATAAGGATTTGATGACCTCGCAGGGGAGTTCATTCTCGACTCTTTTACTTCGTTATTCGACCACGACGTCGGGCTGACAGCCCTGGACGTTTGAAACTGCATCCAGGAGAATGTTTTCTTTGTCAAACTTCCAGTTGTTGTTGACTCACGACAAGACGGATCAAGTGGACCATAAGGAAGAGAACGGACATGCCATTATCTGTCGTTGATGAGCTGGTCAGTGCAATGGAACATGCGCGACAGGGCGTGAATTACTGCTGTCGCGGACTATTGGAAACGACGTCTGACGGCCCCGGAATAGAACTCGATGGCTTTGGTCAGCTTACATTGCCGCTGCGCCCGAAACAAGTTCGCGAAATGATTGCCTTTGCGGCGACGGCTCCTTACGGAAAAGGGACCAGAACGCTGGTCGACTTGTCCGTGCGAAATTCACTGGAGATCAACGCGTCAAAGCTCGCACTGTCCGATGAATGGAACGCTGCGGTCGGCGAAGCCGCACGTCGGTCGGCTCAATCGCTCGGCCTGCCGGAGGATGGCATCCAGGCAAATCTCTACAAGCTGTTGATCTACCAGAAGGGTGGATTCTTTCTGCCACACCGCGACAGCGAGAAACGGAAGAACATGGTTGCCAGCATGGTCGTCATGCTGCCCTGCAACTTCGGTGGCGGCGAGTTGATCGTGTCGCACGCTGAGTCGAGCCAACGGTTCTCGTTTGAAACCGCTGCGGCGGGCCAGCAATGTGAGTACGTCTCTTTCTATGCGGACTGTCTGCACGAAGTTCGACGGGTCGAACGCGGAGTTCGAGTGTGTCTTTCCTACAATCTGTTTCTGAAACCCAAACGCAGTTCCGCGAAGAAGAAAACTCATGCCGCACTGTCGACGGCAATCAGCAGTTGGATTCGCACGCGGCCCAGTGATCCGATCGTCTTTGCACTCGATCATCAATACACGGCCAGTGGCCTGAAGCAGAAATTGTTGAAAGGCAGCGATCGCGAGTTGGGCGAACAGGTCGTCGCGGCGGCGGAAGAGACTGATTGCCATATACACCTGGGGCAGGTTTCGCGTCATCTGATGCAGTTTGCTGATGACGGAAGTTTCGGGCGCGGGCGTCCGTTTTCGTGGGGTAACGTAAAACTTTCCGATTTGGAAATCGGTGAATCGTACGAGGACGAAGTGATCATTGATGGCTGGCGAAACATGTCAGGCAGCAAGGTTCACCTGGAACCAATGACGCTCGATGGCTCGATGCTGGTT
>JBASXE010000467.1:0-4745 GCA_049276875.1 Roseovarius sp.
TTCGTTCAGTATCTGACCCCGCGCAACATGGCAAAATGTGCCGTCAATCAATGCAAATACGCACTGATCACCTCGGAAAGTGGCGGTATTGTAAGCGACCCAATTATCCTCAAGCTGGCCGAAGACACGTTCTGGCTTTCTACTTCTGACAGTGATCTTGAACTTTGGGCCAAAGGGGTGGCTGTGAATGCCCCGATGAAGAATATGACCATTCGCGACGCGAATGTCGGCGTCATTCAGGTACAGGGGCCAAAATCCCCCCGCCTGATGGCAACTCTCTTCGGAGAGGAAATACTAGATTTGAAATACTACTGGCTGACGTCGGCAATGTTTCAAGGTCATGAGCTGAAAATCTCTCGTACCGGATGGAGCGGTGAATTTGGCTATGAGATTTATCTGGTTAACCCCGATCAGGGCGATGCACTTTTTGACGCTTTGATGGATGCGGGCAAGGACTGCAACGTGGCACCAGGTGCCGTAAATCAAGTGCGCCGCATAGAAAGCGGTATTCTGTCCTGGGGTGTCGATATGGGTTTCGAAGAAAACCCTTATCAGATCGGCATGGGTCGGCTGGTTGAGTTGGACGACACGCCGGATTTCGTAGGCCGCGACGCGTTGGAAAGGCTGAGGGGCCAGCCCGCAGACAAGGCACAAGTTGGAATGGTCATCGAAGGCAACGCATTGGCGGGCAATGAAATTCCATGGCCGCTGATGTTCGGTGACAACACCGTAGGCAAACTGACAAGCCTCGCCTTTTCACCCCGTCTGGAAAAAAACATCGCAATTGGTCTGGTCGCTTCAAAATATGCGGAACCGGGCACGACGTTAACGGTCAACACATGGGATGGGCTTCGCGCCGCAACGGTCAGCAAGATGCCCTTCCTGCCAAAACGCCAGGTCGGAAGCGCGCGCGCGCTCTTCGCCGGTACTGCAGCCTAGAACACTAAACCAAGGAATCCAAAAATGGCAAAAGTCACGTCAATCAACCACATCGCATTCGCGGTCAAAGACTTCACAGCATCGCTAGAGAACGCCATCGAGGTTCTGGGCGGCGAGTTGATGATGGAATTCGAATCCGTCGAAGATCGGTACAAAGGTGCTTGCGTGCGCTTTGGCGACAGCATCATGAGCTTCATCTCCAGCGATGACCCAGAGAGCTTTATCGGCAAGCATGTTGAAAAGCACGGCAACAGCATCCAGCACATCGGCCTCGAGATCGACGACATCGAGACATATGTGGCCCAGCTTGAAGGTAAGGGCGTGCGGCTCGACAAAACCGAAATGGCCGATGTCGATTATCAGGAGGCTCTCGTTGGCCCCAAGGTCGGCAACGGCGTTGTCCTTCAACTGACCGGCTGGAAGGCTGGTCCTTTCGATGCGTCGTACGAGGGTTGCGAGCGTCTGTGCCAGAAGTACTCACAGAATCCTAAGCTAAATCTGCTGGCAGGCAATCAGCTGCCAAAAGAATAACGGGCTCTCCCTGGAGGGAGGTGGAACAATGCAGTGTCAACATTTCGGCGTCTGGCCCGAGGGGCTCCCCCGCGGTCTGCCTCCCTCACCTAATTCAATATTCGACAATCTGGTTGCATCAGCCCGACGATATCCAGAGCAAGTAGCGATCAAATACTATGGCAAGGAGCTGAGCTATCGCGAGCTTTTGCAACAGGTTGAGCATCTGGCGGGGTATCTTCATGATCATGCAGATATTCGCACCAATGACCGCGTCGCACTTTATATGCAGAACGCACCGCAATTCGTAATTTCATATTACGCCATTCTGGCTGCAAATGCTGTCATCGTACCTATTAACCCGATGTGTAAACGCGCCGAGCTGCGGCACATCCTGCAAGATGCAAACGCCCGCGCGGTAATCTTTGGCCAAGAGTTGGAAGCCGAAATCGGCGCCGTCGAAAGCGAATGTAACAATCCGGCGCTTATTTCAGCCTGCTACAGCGAATATCACGACCTGACCACCGATCTCAATGTGCCTGCCATCGTCAAGGCGACCGGCCCAGCGAAGGTTGGCGTGCGGTGGTCCGAGGCATTGAAGAAGGCCACTTCGCCCCCCCTTCATACGCGCAAGCCAGAAGATTGGTGCATCATCCCCTACAGTTCGGGCACCACAGGACGGCCGAAGGGCTGTCTGCACACACACGCCAGCGTCAATGCGACAGTTCATGCATATCCCGGCTGGGTCGGTGTTCAAGACGGGTCACAGATTCTGGCGACGCTGCCATTCTGCCATGTCACAGGCATGCAGCATTCAATGAATTTACCAATCCTGACCGGGTCAACAATTCACCTGATGACGCGCTGGAATGCTGAAACCGCCGCCTGGCTGATCGAACGAGAGCGTGTTCAGCATTGGCGTTCGATCACAACGATGATGATTGATTTTCTCTCTCTGGATGGAGTTGAAAACCGCGATCTGTCTTCTTTGCAAGCGGTTGGCGGCGGTGGGGCGCAAATGCCCGAAAGCGTCGCTCGAAAAATGACTGACCTCATCGGACTGGATTACATTGAAGCCTATGGGCTGACTGAAACCATGGCCCCTATCCATATCAACCCGGTTCACGCGCCGCGCGAGCAATGCCTTGGTATTCCGATCTTCGACGTGGATTCCCGCATTATCGATCCGAATACCGCAGCCGAGCTTGGGCCGAACGACACCGGTGAGATTATAACTCATGCGCCTCAGCTCTTTCAGGGCTATTGGCGACGACCCGAAGACACCGCGGCTGCCATGCTGGAATTGGAAGGCAAACAGTTCTTCCGAACCGGCGACATCGGATATTATGACGATCAAGGCTACTTTTATTTCGTCGATCGTTTGAAGCGGATGATCAACGTCTCTGGTCTAAAAGTCTGGCCCGCAGAGGTTGAGGCAATCCTGCACAGTCACCCTGACATTTCCGAAGCGTGTATCGTTGGTGACGTTGACCCGCGCACCGGGGAATCCGTACGTGCGGTCATAGTTCTATCCGACGAAAATTCCGGATTGGACAACAAATCTCTGGAGGCCTGGTGCCGCGAAAACATGGCCGCATACAAGGTCCCACGACGGTTCGAAACACGCAATAGCCTGCCCCGCAGTGCGGCTGGAAAGGTGCTCTGGAAAGATCTCTAACAGTTCGGCCTTCCATTTTCACTCCAACCAATAGGAAAATCATGAAAGCAATTCTGATAAACAAGGATGACGCAGGTTATCGTGCCGAAGTCACCGACGTGGATGAAGCACAGCTGCCCGATGGCGACGTAACCGTCGCTATCGAATATTCGACGTTGAACTACAAAGACAGCCTTGCCATCACTGGGTCATCACCAGTTGTGCGCAATTTCCCCATGGTGCCGGGCATCGACTTTGCAGGTGTTGTTGAACAAAGTGACAATCCCGAATTCAAACCCGATGACAAGGTTCTGCTGAACGGTTGGGGCGTCGGTGAGACCCATTGGGGCGGGCTTGCCGAAAAGGCACGTCTGAAAGGTGACTGGCTGATCCACCTCCCAGAAGCGTTCACTTCTAAACAAGCGATGGGAATTGGCACTGCAGGCTACACAGCCATGCTTTGCGTCATGGCATTGCAAAAAAACGGCGTGACCCCCGATCAGGGCGAGATAATTGTGACCGGAGCGGGTGGCGGTGTGGGCTCCATGGCCATCGCGATTCTGGCAAAGCTGGGCTACACCGTTGTCGCCTCAACCGGTCGTCCCTCAGAGGCAGACTACCTCAAAAGCCTTGGTGCTACAGGCATTATTGACCGTGCGGATCTGTCTGAAAAGGGCCGTCCACTTGGCAAGGAACGCTGGGCTGGTGGTATTGATGCAGTGGGAAGCCACACATTGGCCAATATCTGCGCCTCAGTGAAATATGGTGGCACGGTCGCGGCTTGCGGATTGGCGCAGGGCTTTGATCTGCCTGCCACCGTGATGCCGTTCATCCTGCGCGGCATAACGTTGACCGGCATAGACAGCGTTTACCGCCCTAAAAAGGACCGCATTGAAGCCTGGAACCGTTTGGCTACCGATTTTGACCTGCATCATATCGAAGCGATGGTGACAGAATATCCGCTGGCAGATGCGATCCAGATGGCAGCGGATCAGATGCAGGGCAAGACACGTGGCCGTGTCGTCATCAACGTCAACACGATGGCATGACCTAACGAAGGGACAGAGTATGACCAGCAATCCCATTAGCCGCTTTCCCATCCCCGACATCACCGAACTTCCGGGAGATGTCAAAAAAACCATGCTGGCGGTTCAGGAGAAGATAGGTTTCATTCCCAACGTTTTTTGGACGCTTGCATATCGGCCCGAGGAGTTTCGAGCATTCATGGCTTATCATGACGCTCTTATGGAGCGAGATGGTGGTCTTTCTCAGGCCGACAAGGAGATGATCATAGTCGCCACCTCGAATGACAACGGTTGCCAGTATTGCGTGGTTGCGCATGGCGCTATTTTGCGAGTCCGGGCCAAGAACCCGCTGATCGCCGATCAGGTCGCCGTCAATTATCGCAAGGCAGACATCACCCCACGTCAGAAAGCGATGATCGATTTTGCGATGAAAGTATCCAAGGAGGCGCAGGCGATCACAGACGCCGACTTTGAGACATTGCGCAAGCATGGGTTTGGCAATGAAGATATCTGGGATATCGCAGGGATCACCGCATTTTTTGGACTGTCCAACCGCATGGCGAATTTCACTTCGATGCGGCCCAATGATGAATTTTATTCACTCGGCCGTTAGG
>JBASXE010000468.1:0-2006 GCA_049276875.1 Roseovarius sp.
TCGGAGGCGGGAAAGACCGACAGGCGCGGCGCCGCCCGGATCACGGCCGCGGTATTATTCCAGTCACCCGAGCTGTCCTTGTAGGCCACGACATGCTCGGGAAAGGCCTCGTTTAACCGGGCGGACAGGGCGGGCGATATCGGCACACCCGTATTCTGCGGGATGTTATAGAGGATGATCCTCGGGGCCTTGTCCCCCAGAGTTTCGATCAACTGGGCATAGTAGCGATACAGCCCGACATCGCCGGGCGGGTAGAAAAACGGTGGTAGGACCATCGCCGCAGCACAGCCCAGATCAGACGCGTGACGGGTAAGCGTGACGGTATCCCCGAGATTGCATAGCCCGGTGCCGGGCATGAGTTGTTCGGGCGGCACTGTGCCTGATGCAACAAGCTGTTCGAGCACGCCCATGCGTTCACTCATGGTGTTCGAGCTAGCCTCGCCGGTGGTCCCGAAAGGCGAGAGGTAATGTGCACCGCTCTCCAGACAAAACGCGGCATGGTCCAGATAAAGACCCTCTGCGATGGAAAGGTCATCCTCATAGGGGGTGAGCAGCGGGGTCACGACCCCTGTCAAGCGGGCTTTCATTGCGTTTCCTTCAATACCCACGGGCCGGGTCCACGATATTGACCAGCCCCTCGCCACGCATCCAGCGGCCGAGGTTTTGTAGGAATAGTCCGAACGAGGCTTCTTCCCATTCGGCAAAGACTGACGAGCAATGCGGTGAGATGATCACATTTTCCAGCGCCCATAGCGGGCTTATCTCGGGCAGGGGTTCGGTCTCGAACACGTCGAGTGCCGCCGCCGCCACATGCCCGACGCTCAGTGCATCGTAGAGGGCGGTCTGATCCACCACGCCGCCACGCGAGACATCGGCGAAGATTACGCCGGGTTTCATCGCCGCGATCTCCTGCGCGCCGATCAACCCGCGCGTTGCGGGGATAAGCGGGGTCGAGACCGCGATGAAATCCGCGCCCGGCAGAAGGCCCGGCAGATCATCCGCCGCGTGCACCTCATCGACATGTTCCATCGGCTCTGGCCGGGCACGGGTTCCCAGAACCTTCATGCCGAAGGCCCTTGCGCGCGCCGCCACCGCCTGACCGGTATGACCCAGTCCGATGATCAGGAGGGTCTTGCCCGCCAGCGGCCTGACTGTGCGGGCGTTCCAGATCCGCGCGGCCTTGTCTTTCTGCAGCCCGGGCACATCTAGGGTGAAATGCAAAAAACCGCCGAGGATGTATTCCGCCATCATCCCGGCGGCCACGCCCGCGGCATTGGTGACAGTGGTATTCTGAGGGTCCCATTGGCCGTAATGGTCAGTACCCGCCCCGCCATTGGCGACCCAGCGTGGGCCACCCGCGCCAAACAGCGCGTCGCGCGGAAAGCCCGGCGTGCCCGCGAAACGAACCGAGTAGACAATTTCGGGCCGGTAGCTGCCGATCAGGGCGGAGAGGGTCTCATAACTGTTGCATTCACGATAATCCGCCTTTGGGAAAGCGCCGCGCAACCATCGGGCCAGTGGTGCCGTATCGCTGTTATGCAGAACGATGCGCGGGGTGTCAGACATGGTTTTCCTCCACAGGCGCACGGACGAGCTGTGCCAGCTCACTGAATTTGGCCTCCGGCTGCATCAGCCGATCGCGCATCTTCCACAGCGCCGTGACGCGGGGCTCGGGGAGTGCGGTGGCCATTGTGCAGAATTTCGCCTCGATCTCGCTCATCTCCAGCGGCGCCTCGGGTCCGCCGCGCGCATGCACGTCACCCGAGGCAAGCCTGGCGCCGTCCTTCAGCGTCACGGTGAGATCGGACCACCGTCCGGAGGGAAAGCGTTTGCTGTGCCGGTCTTCCTCGCGCACTGCAATGAGCGCCAGCACTTCGGCCACCTTCGGGTCGTTCAGGGCTGTGCCGGAAATATGCCCCGGCCCGATCCGGCCATGCACCAGCATCACGGCCAGCGCGAAGGGCAGGGAATACTGGGCCTGCGATGTGGTTGCGGGCATACCCGGG
>JBASXE010000469.1:0-2899 GCA_049276875.1 Roseovarius sp.
TTGGCAATTTCGGCATCCTACAAGCCGAAACCGAAGCCGCCGCCCGCGCCTTTGCCGAAGGCGACCCCTTCGCGACCGGCGGGGTGGTGCGCGAGATCACGCTGACGCGACTGGCCGACACCTTCCGCGCCGAGCGTATCATGCCGCTGAGTGGGGGGTAGGGGGGCTGCCCTGCTATTTTAGATGCGCGGTGCGGATGGCAGGTATTGGACCTGAGCTGGCGGTCGAGATAGCATTACCACATCCATCCGGGGCTGGTTGGCTAGAGCGCCCCTGACCTGCCGAGCAAGACCGCGCAGATCCAGACCATTAGTTGCGAGTTGGTAGGCTCACCCTCCCTGACTGTCGCTCCGTCACTTTCGAGGCGCATGCACTTCAGTGTAGCCCTGCATCGAGAAACCTGCGGATGACATCGGTCAGATCGGCATGGATTTCGGCGCGGGATCGCCCACCTGCGTCTTCGCACAGCGGATCGGGCTCCCCCTCTGCTGCAAGGATAGCTGGGCCTCTCGGCTTGCACTCAGCCAAGAAACTGAAATGGGTCGCATCGGGTATGATGCTGTATTCCGCCCCTGGCACCGTTTCAGACAAGGCCTTCGCATGAACGGGCGCGGGAATACGCTCTTCGTCGCCAAGGTTCAGAACCAGCATCGGAATGTCAATCCGCGCAAGGCTGTCAGGCGTCAGCGTCTCGACGATGCCGGGGTCGACGACGACCGCGAAGCGGATGCGCGTATCGCGGAGGTCTTGGGCGGCGGGCTCTAGGTCGAGCGCATGTAGATCGATCCCGAACCGGGCAAAGAAGCCGCAGTCCGACATGCCCCGCCCCCCGTTGTCGCAGAACGCAGCAAGCCGGTCGGGATCGACCCTAGCGCCCGCGAGCGCCAGCGCAGTATAGCCACCCGCCGAGAAGCCCAGAACGCCGATACGCCCAAGGTCCATGTAGGGATAGTCCTGTGGGCGGGCCGCGATCTCGTCCAGAACGGCCGAGATGTCCTGTGGCCGCTCCCAGATGCGCACCGCATCCAGCGCAGAGGCGTTACCTGATGTGCTTCCGGGATGATTGGGCAGCACGACGACATAGCCCGCCTCGGCAAGGCGCGATGCAATCCAGCCGAACTGCCCCGCATTCCCCCCCGCGCCATGAGAGATGACGATGACAGGATGCGTGTGGCCCCGATGGGGCGCGCCCCGCCCCGCTTCCGTGCCGTGGAACACGCCATTGCCGCCCACGGTCACCGCGCGACCACCGGGTTGTGACGGATACCAGATATGAAAGTCGATCTCGGCCTGCCGAATAGGCGCCCGGGCGGTGCCAAAGGCAATGCCGGCCTGTCCCGCAAAGGGTGGGCGGGTCAGTTCGACGCCAGCCCAGACGGCACTGCCTGCAAGGGCGGCGGCGATAATGAGCTTGAAGTGTCTGTGCACGGGATATCCTCCTGTCAGTGATCCATGACGAAGATCGCGGATCGCGCTGCCTTTTGCGTCCTTGATCGCGTTCGAGGTCGTCCCGGATCGCGTTTGAGGATATTTGAACAGGTGTCGAAACGCTGCCGGATGTCACGATGCTGCTTGTCCCAGTAACCCTGTTCGCCACGGCCGCCCTTGGTGTCGTCCTATTCCGCCTGCTCACGCAACGGGACTTCCACGCGACCGCGGACCGCCTGTTCGTGGCGCTCGTCGCCCTCTATCTCGTGCAGTCGCTGCTCGTGTCGCTGCGCTGGGGCTACGGGATCGAAGCTCTGCGCCTGCCGATCGGGCTGGTAGCAGCTGTCATCCCGGCCTGCGCCTGGGTCGCGTATCGGTCATTGTCGGGCAGGTCCGGCCTAGGGGCGGCATGGGCAACCGTGCCAGTCGCTGTGACATGGGTGGCGATTCTAGGTTGGCGGGACGCAGTCGATCTGCTTCTCCCAATCATATATCTGGGGTTCGGGCTGATGATCCTGATACCCGTCATGCGCGACTGTGACCCGCCGGCCCTTACACCGATTGGCGATGCGCGTCAGACGCGGCGTGCCTTGGGCCTGATCGGGGCTACCCTGATTGCCTCGGCCGCGACCGATGCCTTTATCGTCTACGATTTCGTCCGCAACGCGGGGCAGGCCAGCGGGCATCTGATTTCGATCGTCCAGACCGGCTTTGTGATGATCATAGGTCTTGCGGCGGCATCTGGACGCTCTACCCCCGAGGAAGCGGAGGCAGCGCCGTTGCCGGATCTGGCCGACCATAACGACCATGCGCTGGTTCTGTCCCGCATCGAGGATCTGTTTGCCCGTGAGGGGTTTCACCGCTCAGAGGACCTGACCCTGCGCCGCTTATCGCGGCGTCTCCGGCTGCCCGACCGCAGAATATCCGAGGCCGTCAACCGCCTGCGTGGTGTGAACCTATCTCAGTTCGTCAACGAACACCGCATCCGGGATGCTTGCGTCCTTTTGCGGGACACAGATCAGAGCATCCTTCAGATTGCGCTGGCCGTTGGCTTTGCGTCGAAATCCAACTTCAACCGCGAGTTCCAGCGCGTTGTCTGCCAGACCCCGAGCGGATGGCGCGCAGCATCAAGGACGTCTGCAGGAGAGGAATGACGACATCTTTCTCAAGATGGGACTGTCCGCTCCCCGCCCTTCAGAACGCCCCCGCCAAGCACCACGCCCCCCCTACCCCATCACCACCGACAATTCCCCAATCCCCTCGATCACCACGACCACCTCCATCCCCGCCTTCACAGGGGCAGCGCCCAGCGAGGTGCCGCAGGCGATGACGTCGCCGGGGTTGAGCGTCATGTCTTGGGACAACAGGCTGACGATTTCGGGCGGCGACAGGATCATGTCATTGGCCGGGTAGGATTGCCGCTCGCGCTCATTGACCAGAACGCGGATGGTCAGATCACGCCAATCGACAT
>JBASXE010000470.1:0-4507 GCA_049276875.1 Roseovarius sp.
GCCGCGCGGGGACGGCCCGCCGCCGCATGGGCGCTCGGGGCCATTGGCGGGCCAGGCACGACGGCGGGGCCGGTGGTGCTGTCGCTGGGTCTTGGCCTGACCGTTCTGGCCGCTGTGGGGCAGATCGACGGCAACCTGCGCAGCGCGATCGAGCGGGATCTGCCCACCCGCGCGCCCGCGTTTTTCTTTGTCGATCTTCAACGTGATCAGATGCCCGAGTTCCGCACCCGCATGGAGGCAGACGCAGGCGTCACCGAGGTGCAGTCAGCACCTATGCTGCGCGGCATCATCACCCAGATCAATGGCCGCCCCGCAGCGGAGGTGGCTGGCACCCATTGGGTTCTCGAAGGTGACCGCGGCGTGACCTATTCCGCAGCGCCGCCCGAGGGGGCCGAGATCACGGCGGGTGCATGGTGGCCCGAGGATTACGCAGGCGCGCCACAGGTCAGCTTCGCGGCCGAGGAGGCCGCCGAGATGGGGCTGAACCTTGGCGACGAGATCACCGTCAACATCCTTGGCCGCGACATCACCGCGACCCTTACGTCACTGCGCGTGGTGGATTTCTCCACCGCCGGGATTGGTTTCATCATGTCGATGAACCCCTCCGCGCTGGAGGGCGCGCCGCACAGTTTCATCTCTACCGTCTATGCCGCCCCCGAAGCGGAAGGGCGGCTGCTGCGCGAGATATCGAACGCCATGCCGAACGTCACGGCGATCTCCGTACGCGATGCGATTGCCCGCGTTTCCGACCTTCTGGGCAGCCTTGCCTCAGCCACATCATGGGGAGCGGCGGCGACCCTGCTCACCGGGTTCTTGGTGCTTATCGGCGCGGCGGCGGCGGATCAGGGCGCGCGGGTTTATGAGGCGGCAGTGCTCAAGACGCTGGGGGCCAGCCGGGGCCGCATCTTGCTGAGCCTTGCCTTGCGCGCGGGGCTTTTGGGTGCGGCGGCGGGGATCGTGGCAATTGGGGCAGGTATCTTGGGCGGCTGGGCGGTCAGTCATTTCGTGATGGACACGTCCTACAGCGTGATATGGCCCTCGGCGCTGGCCATCGTCATCGGCGGTATTGCGGTGACACTTCTGGCGGCCCTCGCGTTTGCATGGGGGCCACTCAAGGCGCGCCCGGCGCAAGTGCTGCGCGCGCGGGAATAGGCTCAGGCGGCCTCGGGACAGCGCGGTGCGCCAAGCATCTCGAAAAGCGCGTCATTGCCACACACCAGCGCATCCAGGGTGATCCCATCGAGATGGGTGAAGAACGCCTCGGCCGCGTCAGAAATGGCCAGCCGCAACCGACACGCGCTGATCAGGGGGCAGGTATTGTCCACATCCGCAAAACACTCAGTCAGCGGCGCGGCCCCTTCAAGATCGCGAAACACATCGCCGATCAGGATATCACCCGCAGCGCGCCCAAGCGCCACACCACCACCACGGCCCCGTTGCGTTGCGAGGTAGCCCAGTTGCGCCAGCTGATTGATGATCTGCGCCAGATGGCTCTCGGAGGTATTGCAGCGCGCAGCGACCTCGCCCTTTGTCACGCGCCGCCCCTGATGGACCGCGCAAAACATCAGCACGCGCATGGCGATGTTGCTGCGTTTGGTGATCCTCATAAGCGCGTGGCCTTTCCGGGCGGTTGCATCACCACAATCATGCCTGCAAAAAGGCCGCACTGGTTTGATGCAGATCAAGGGGCGAAAATGGACAAGGCGGAACACGGATGGGTCTTTGGCTATGGCAGCCTCGTGAATCGGGCCACGCACGGCTATCCGGATGCGCAGCCCGCAAGGCTGACAGGATGGCGGCGGGCCTGGCGTCTGACCGATTTGCGGCCCGCACCGTTTCTCACAGCGGTGCGCGCGCCGGGTCACGCGATCGACGGGCTGCTGGCACCGGTCGGGGCGGAAGAATGGCCTGCGCTGGATCTGCGCGAAGCAGGGTATGAGCGCGTGGATGCCGCAGCGATGGTCACCCATGGCCTGCCCGGCGCGCCGCGCATCGCGGTCTATGCCGTTCCGGAGGCGGCACATCTGCCCAGTGCCCCGGGACATGCTGTGCGGCTCAGCTATCTTGATGCGGTCGTGCAGGGATATCTAAGCGAGTTTGGCGAGGCCGGTGCGCGATTGTTCTTCGAGACAACCGATGGCTGGGACACGCCCATTATCGATGATCGCGCAGCGCCGCTTTATCCGCGCCATTGTGTGCTGAGCGTGCAGGAGCGGGCCTTCGTCGATGCCGAGCTTGCCCGCCTATCGGCGCGGGTGCAGCAAGCGCTGTAACCTCGCCCTGGGCTGCAATTATGCCTCAGGCGGGCCAACCTCCGCTTAATTGGCCCGGACGGTCTGCAAAAGCGGCAGAAGCTGCCCCATGTCCGGCCCATGCGCCTGACCTGTGAGCGCCTTGCGAAGCGGCATGAAGAGGCCCCGGCCCTTGCGGCCCGTCTGCTCTTTCACAGCTGTCGTCCAAGTGCCCCACGTTGTCTCATCCCATGGGCGTGCAGGCAGAAGGGCCATGGCCTCAGACACAAACTCCCGGTCCTCATCATCAATCACGGGCTCTGCCCCATCGCGGCAGAGCGCCCACCACGCCTCAAGATCGCTCATCACGGTGATATTTTCGCGCATCACGCCCCAGAATTGCTCGGCCGCTCCCTCGGGCACGCCCAAGGCGGCGATATCGCCTGCCACGGTGCTGTAGTCCCGCGCTGCGATCAAACGGCCCGTCAAAGGAAAGAGATCCGCCACATCGAATTTCGTGGGCGCTGAGCCAAACCGCCCGATATCAAACCCCTCGATCAGCTCCGCCATATCCGTGCGCAGCTCCACCGGGTCCGCCGATCCCAGACGCGCCATGAGGCTGAGAAGCGCCATAGGCTCCACACCCTGCGCACGCAGATCCCGCAGGCTGAGTGTGCCCAGACGCTTGGAAAGTGACTCGCCTTGCGGCCCTGTCAAAAGGGAATGATGCGCAAAGGAGGGCACAGTGCCGCCCAGCGCCTCGATGATCTGAATTTGGGTAGCTGTATTGGTCACATGGTCCGATCCGCGCACCACATGTGTGACGCCCATCTCCGTGTCATCGACCACCGAGGCAAGCGTATAGAGCACCTGCCCATCGCCACGGATCAACACAGGGTCCGAGACGGAGGCTGCGTCAATCGAGATATCGCCCAACACGCCATCGTCCCATTCGATCCGGTTCTGGTTCAGCTTGAAACGCCAAACTCCCGCGCCCCGCTCGGCGCGAAACGCGTCCCGCTCAGCCTCCGTCAGCGCCAGGGCCGCACGATCATAAACCGGGGGGCGACCCATATTGAGCTGCTTCTTGCGCTTCAGGTCCAGCTCCGTCGGCGTCTCGAACGCCTCATAGAACCGCTCCATCGCGCGCAGCTTGTCGGCGGCCTCGTGATACCGGTCCAGCCGCTGCGATTGCCGCTCGACGCGGTCCCATGTCAGGCCCAGCCATTCCAGATCTTCCTTGAGGGCATCGACATAGGTCTCCTTGCTCCGCTCGGGGTCCGTGTCGTCGATGCGCAGGATGAACGTGCCCCCCGACTTGCGCGCGATCAGGTAGTTCATCAGCGCGGTGCGCAGGTTGCCGACATGGATATATCCGGTGGGCGATGGGGCAAAACGGGTGGTGGTCATGAAACGCTCCTTGGCTGGCGCGGTGCATCTCACAGCGCCGGGCATTTGTCCAGAAACGCTGCCGCGCTCACATCCGCGTGAGGGCCTCGCAGCGGCGGCTCCGCGTGCTATATTCTCCCAGAACCCAACAAAGGACATACCGATGAAATCTGCGATGATCAGCCGCCGCCACCTTCTCGCCACCGCCGCCGCCCTGCCCCTGGCCAGTGCCGCCCATGCCGCCGCCCCCATGCTCGGGGCCGCAACGCCCCCCTTCCGCCGCATCACGCTGGGTGCCTATGAGGTCACGACGCTTCTCGCCGGAAGCCGCACCGTGCCCGAGCCGCACAACATCTTCGGCCTCAACGTGGATGCGCCCACGTTCAAGGCCGCCGCAGACGCGGCCCTGATCCCCGATGACGAGGCGCATTTCTTCTTCACGCCCACAGTCGTGAATACCGGGGCAGAGCTTGTCCTTTTCGACACGGGCCTTTCCGCCGAAGGGACCACAGCCGCCCTTGCCGCCGCAGGCTACACACCGGATCAGATCGACGTCGTGGTGATCACCCATATGCATGGCGACCATATCGGCGGGCTGATGAACGCAGGCAGCGCGACCTTTGCCAATGCCCGCTACGTCACCGGCGCTGTGGAATATGACGCATGGGCCAAGGCCGAAAATGAGGGTTTTGACGCCAATATGCGCCCCTTGGCCGAGCAGACGACAATGATCGCGCCCGAAGACACCGCAGCCCCCGGCATCACCGCGATGAATGCTTTCGGCCACACGCCCGGCCACATGGCCTACCGGGTCGAGAGCGAGGGGCGCAGCCTGATCCTCGGTGCGGATTTTGCCAATCACTATGTCTTCTCGCTGGCCAATCCCG
>JBASXE010000471.1:0-11294 GCA_049276875.1 Roseovarius sp.
GGGCAGCGCCCTGCAAATCGCGCGACATCCCGCGACATCCCGCCGCAGGGCAAAATCAGCGTCGCATTCAAGCGACGCCCTGCCGCAAACGCACCCGGGGCAGGCGTATGGTTCGTGACAGACTTACCCACGGGACAAATGCGCGCCCACGCCTCCAACGAATGAGGCTCTGCAATGACACGCAAACAGCCAAGCGCTCACGGGAACAGGGACATCAAAATGAGTATCAAACCACCCTTCACGGATCTGGATATCAACACCCAGGACGCCGGGTTTTACAAAGACAACAGCCTACCCATCGCCTTGATCAGCAAATGCATCATAGTCGCTTTGGTGCTTTGGGCCTTGGTTTGGCCCGGATCGGCCAATTCGACACTGGGCAACTGGAACAGCAGCATCCTTAGTGTGTTCAACGGTTTTTACATTGTTATCGTTGGTTTTTTCGCATTCTTCCTCGCGGTGATCGCGCTGTTGCCCAAAACGGGCGCGCGCATCATGGGCACGCCGGGCGAGAAGCCCGAATTTTCCAATTTCAGTTGGTTTTCGATGATGTTCGGCGCGGGTCTGGGCGTTGGGCTTATGGTCTTTGCCACCGCGGAGCCTCTGGGGCTTTGGGGGTCGAACCCCGTCGTCGTGGCCGGTGCGGTTGAAGGCAATACCGTCGCCGCGCTGGAATCAGGCTTTCGCTACACATTCCTGCATTACGGCTTTCACGCATGGGCCATCTATGTCGTGACCGGGCTCAGCCTCGCCTATTACGCCTATACACGCGACATGCCGCTGACCATCCGCTCGGCGCTCACGCCGCTTTTCGGGCGGCATGTGAACGGGCCTTTGGGCCATGTGGTGGACGTGCTCGGCGTTGTGGCGACCATCCTCGGCGTGTCTGTGACCATCGGCTTCGGCGTCAGTCAGTTTATCGACGGTGTCTACGCGATCACCGGGATGGAGTGGATGATGAACATGGAGGGCGACGCCCCGACACCGGGTAAAGTCGGCCTGATCGCGGGTCTCGTTTTGATCATGACACTCTCGATCATTTCGGCGGTGTCGGGCGTTGGCCGGGGTGTGAAATACCTCTCGAACCTCAATCTGGTCCTGTCGGTGATCTTGCTGATGACCTTCGTGATCTTCGGCTCCTTCGCCTTCGCCATGACGACCTATGGCTCGGCATTGGTGGATTATATCCTCCACTTCGTCTCGCTCAGCTTCAACGCCTTCGGGCCAATGAGCCAAGAGGCCTTCACAGCCGCGATCCCGGCCACAGCCCAGCCTATGGCGGGGGATCTCTTCGGCGGGGCCACCAACGCATGGGGCAGCTTTGACGGCTTCAAATCGGGCCTCACGGGCGCTGCGGCCGGGCTCGACGATGCCACGCTGATGGCCGTCTATGAGGCGGGCAACCAAGGCCGGCAGTTTGGCTGGCAGTCGGGCTGGACCACGTTCTACTGGGCCTGGTGGATCGCGTTCTCGCCGTTCGTGGGCCTCTTCCTCGCGCGCATTTCCAAGGGCCGTTCGGTGCGGGAATTCATCGTCGGCTGTGTGATCGCGCCGTCGCTGGTATGTTTCGCATGGATGACGATCCTCGGCGGCACAGCAATCGATCTGGAGCTGACAGGCGGCGCGGAGGGCACAATCATTGCCGCCTCCAACACTGCCAAGCTTTTCATCACGCTGGGTCAGATGATCGATGGCGGGCTCCTGTCGGCGCTGACCATCATGTGCGTGGTGCTGATCATGACCTTCCTCGTTACGTCCGCAGATTCGGGCATCCTGGTGATGAATACGATCATGTCCGGCGGCGCGCAGGAGACCGGCGTGAAGCACCGCATCGTTTGGGGCATCATCCTCACGCTGGTGATCGGCACGCTGATCCTTGCGGCGGGCGAGAACAATCCGATGGATGCGCTGCGCAATGCGATGATCATCGGGGCGCTTCCCTTCACCATGGTGATGGGTCTGATGTGTCTCGCGTTGATCAAGGCGCTCTATCGTGACGGGCTGCGCGAAAAGCGGGGCCTGCTTGGGCAGCCTGCCGAATAAGCTGACCGAGGGCTCACGGCCTGGACATATGACAGAGCGGCATCCCTTGATTGGGGTGCCGCTTTTTTGTTGCTCATCAAAAAGCCCCGCCCGGTATAACGCCGGACGGGGCTTTTTCATCTTGCTGTAAAGCAGCGTCGCTTATTCAGCCGACTCCTCGACGGACAGAGCCACAAAGCGCGGCTCCCCTGCCCGGCGCACCAGAAGCAGAACTGACTTGCGGCCCGCCTCCTTCGCCGTGGCGATACGGTCCTCGAACTCGGAGATTGAGGTCAGCATTTCCTGACCCGCCTCCACGATTACATCGCCCGCGCGCAAGCCCTTCTCATGGGCGTCCGATAGCGGATCGACATCCGTGACCGCGAGGCCCTGTGCCGAACCGTCCATCTCAAGCTGCTCGCGCAGCTCATCGGTGAGCGGGCTGACCGTCAGGCCGAGGATCATCTTCTCGGCGGGCTCTTCCGCGCCGTCCTGATCACCGGGCTGGGCGGCAGGCACAACACCTTCAGCCTCCTCGCGGCGTCCAAGCGTGACGCGCAAGGTCTGCGTGCCACCATCGCGGAAGACCACAACGCGGACTTCCTTGCCAACGGCCGTGTTGCCGACCGTGCGCACGAGACCGCGTGTATCGTCCACATCCGTGCCGTCGAAGCTGAGGATCACGTCGCCCGCCTGCATCCCGCTTTCAGCCGCAGGACCTTCAGGCACATCGGTGACCAATGCCCCAGCGGCTGTTTCCAGCCCCATAGCTTCGGCAACATCATCCGTCACGTCCTGAATACGCACCCCGAGCCAGCCGCGCCGGGTCTCGCCGAACTCTTGCAGCTGATCGACCACTTGCGTGACGACATTGGACGCCATCGAGAAACCGATACCGATCGAGCCACCATTGGGGCTAAGGATCGCGGTGTTCACGCCGACGACCATTCCATCCATATCAAAGAGTGGCCCGCCCGAGTTGCCCCGGTTGATGGCAGCGTCAGTCTGGATGTAATCGTCATAGGTGCCGCTCAGCGCGCGGTTGCGGGCCGAGACGATCCCCGCACTGACCGAGAAGCCCTGACCAAGCGGGTTGCCCATGGCCATGACCCAATCGCCCACACGGGCGGTATCACTGTCGCCGAAGCTGACGAAGGGCAGCGGCACATCGGTTTCGACCTTGAGAAGGGCGATATCGGTCTTGGGGTCGGTGCCGATGACGGTCGCTTCCAGCTCCCCGCCCTCAAAGAACTCGATGATGATCTCATCGGCGCTCTCGATCACGTGGTTATTGGTGACGATATAGCCATCCTCGGAGATCACGAAGCCCGAGCCAAGCGCGGAACTGCGCCGGGGCCGGTCGCCATTGCCGCTACGATCACGGAATTCGCGGAAGAAATCCTCGAACGGGCTGCCTTCGGGCACCACGGGGGACGGCCCCGTGCCTGTGGCGACGACGGTGGATGTTGTGATGTTGACCACCGCCGGGCTGATCTTTTCCGCAAGATCCGCAAAACTATCGGTGCGGGCGGTTGCAAACGTGGCTTGCGCGATCACCAAAAGGGTGGTCAGCGCGCCCAGCATAAAGACGCGCAGCGTGCTGCTCGGTTCAGGGGCTGTTGTGGCTTTGATTTGGGTTGCGAGTGTCAACTCCAAGACTCCTTTGTTGAAAAAAGGCGCGGCGTTATCGAGACTCTCTGCGCCGCGAGATAAGTGTAATGTAGGCAAGTTTTACGCATTCGCAAAGAATGCAACATCACGTCACGCTATGGTGATCTGCTCCAAGCGGGGGTCATGCCCCGAGAAGTTTGGCAACCCATACGAGGCAAAGCCCTGAAACAATCGACAAAAACCCCAAGATACGGCGCGCTTCAGGTGGCATTGCGCGCAATGCAAAAAGCATCTTCTCAACGAGCGAAGGGGCCAGCGCATAGACCAGCCCCTCCACAATAAGCACAAGCCCAAGGGCCAGTGCGACAACACCAAGCATTACTCAGCCGTTGGCGAGTTGAAGTAGTCGAAGAACGAACTGTCGGGCGACATCACGATGGTGGATGTATCCCCGCGCAGCGCGATCCGGTAGGCGTTAAGCGAGCGGTAGAAGGAGAAGAACTCCTCGTTTGCGCCAAACGCTTCGTTGAAGATCGCGTTGCGGTTTGCGTCCGCCTCACCTCGGGTGATCTCCGCCTGACGGCGCGCATCCGAGACAAGCTCGACCTGCGTCCGGTCGGCCTGAGCCCGCACACGTTGTGCCGCCTCGTTACCGCGCGCGATCTCGTCCGCCGCCTCGCGCTCCCGCTCGGCCCGCATCCGGGCGAAGGTGGCGTCAAGGTTTTGTGGCGGAAGATCCGTGCGCTTGAGACGCACATCAACGATCTCGATCCCCAATTCGACCCCCTCAGGGATCGCACTGTTACGAATGCGCAGCATAAGCGCCGCACGGTCCGAGCTCAGGATATCATTCGAGCTTACCGACCCCAAGATTTCCCGTGTCCGCGACCGCAGGATCGAATCGAGCCGGTTTTCAGCCGCCGGGATGCCCCCGGTGCCGACCGCTTGGCGGAACCGCTCCACATCGACAATCCGGTAGCGTGCAAAGGCGTCAACAACGAGACGGCGATCATCCAGAGGGGTGACCTCCAAAGGCACTATATCGCGGCTCAGCATGCGGTTGTCATAGCGGACAACCTCCTGAACCAGAGGGATCTTGAAGCCGAGACCCGGCTCCTCCTTGACCGTGACGACCTTACCGAATTGCAGCACGAGCACGCTCTCACGCTCGTCCACAATAAAGACCGACGACAGGGCCGTGATGGCCGCAACGGCGATGACGGGCAGAATAAAAGCAGTTTTCCGCATGTTACTGATCTCCTGTGTTACGGCGCAGATCGTTGAGTGGCAGGTAAGGCACGATGCCCGAGCCGCCGCCCGACTGTTTCTCGTCGAGGATGATCTTGTCCATCCCGCCCAGAACCTCTTCCATCGCCTCAAGGTAGAGGCGCTGACGCGTCACTTCGGGGGCCTTCGTGTATTCCGTCAAAACGGCTGTGAAGCGGCTTGCCTCACCCTCGGCCTCGTTGACCACGCGGGCCCGATACCCTTCGGCCTCTTCCAGCGTCTGAGCCGCCTGACCACGGGCCTCGGCGAGAATCCGCGCGGCATAGGCGTCGGCCTCCTTCTCAAGGCGGTCACGCTGCTGCTCGGCGGCCTGCACTTCGCGGAAGGCGTCGATCACCTGTTGTGGCGGGTCGGCCTTATCAAAGTTGACGCGGATGACGTTCACGCCACTGTCATAGCTGTCAAGCGTGGTCTGGATAAGCTCCTCCAGACGCACGGCGATGATGCCCCGGTCCCGGTTGAGCACAGGCGCGAGCTGCGATTGCGCGATGATCTCGCGCATGGCCGATTCGGACACGGCGCGGATCGTGGAAACCGGATCGCGCAGGTTGAAGAGGAACATGTCCGGATCGCTGATATTCCAAACCACCTGAAAGTCGATATCGACCACGTTTTCGTCCGCCGTCAGCATGAGGCCAGCCTCGCTGCCGCGTGCGCCGACGCCGATATCTTCGTTCTGCTCGCGGGTCGTGACGACCTTTTCATAGGTTATGAGCGGCCAGGGCGCGAGGTGCGGACCCGGTGAGGTGGTGCGGTAATACTCGCCGAGGAAAAGCTCCACCGCGCGTTCTTCGGGCTTGACCGTATAGAAGCTCGCAAAGAGCCACAGACCGATCAGCGCGATAATCCCGAGGCCAACCGTGCCCTTGGTAAATGCCGGGCCACCATCGCCGCCGCCCGCACCATTGGTGCCACCGCCGCCGCCACGCCCGCCCATAAGAACGCGCAACTGGTCTTGACCCTTTCTCATAAGTTCGTCGATTTCGGGAATAGGGGGTTTGCCCCCCTCATTCGGACGGCGCCCGCCGCGGTCGCGATCATCGCCGCCGCCGCCATTGCCTCCGCCATTTCCTGAATTACCGCCGCCGCCGCCCCACGGGCCGCCAGATGGTCCTGCCATGAACGTCTTTCCCTTCTTGAAGTCCTCCGCGACAGCCTGTGCGCCGCAGTTCTGCTTAAACTGTATAGTGCGCGGCAAAAATCAAGCCGTGCGCACCGGGGTTTTCATTGTAACGATTTCTTCCGAGATGGTTGGGTGCACTGCGCAGGTCCGGTCAAAATCCTCTTTGGTGGCACCCATCTTGACTGCCACGCCTGCCAATTGGATGATCTCGCCCGCGTTTGGCGCGACAATATGACAGCCCAGAACCTTGCGGCTGGCCTGGCTTACCACCAGCTTCATCAGCACCCGGCTGGAACGGCCGGCGAACGCGCCCTGCATCGGTTTGAACGACGTGCAATAGACCTCAATCGGCTCTTGCTCGCGGGCGTCTTCCTCGCTCAGGCCCACCGTGCCGACCTCTGGCTGGGTGAAGATCGCGGTCGGGATCAACTCGTGATCGACGGGGGTGGGGTTGCCTTTGAAGACGGTCTCCACAAACGCCATCCCTTCGCGGATCGCGACGGGCGTGAGGTTCACGCGGTCTGTCACATCGCCAATCGCGTAGATGGACGGGACGGAAGTCTGGCTGTAATCGTCGACCTCGATCTGGCCGTGGCGTCCCAGAGATACGCCGATCTCTTCAAGGCCCATATCGCCGCTGCTGGGATTGCGACCCGTGGCAAAGAATACCTGCTCAAACACCTTCTCTGTGCCGTTGGTGGATTTGACCCGGTAGCCGCCCTCGGCAGGGCTCATGTCGATGATATTGGTGCCCAGATGCAGGTCCACGCCCGAGGCTTTCATCTCTTCCGCCACCAGCCCGCGTGCCTCGTCGTCAAACCCCCGCAGGATCTGAGCGCCACGATAATACTGCGTCACCTCGACACCCAGACCGTTGAGAATGCAGGCAAATTCGCAGGCAATATAACCGCCGCCAATGATCAGGATCGACTTGGGCATCTCATCAAGCAAGAAGATATCATCGCTGACCAGTGCCTCTTCCGCCCCCGGAATATCGGGCTTCACAGGATGCCCGCCTGTGGCAATCAGGATATGCTTGGCTGTGAAGCTTTCGCCGGTGCTGAGTGTGACCGTGTGCGCATCGCTCAGCCGCGCACGCGCGTCATAGCTGACCACACCGCTATTTTTCAAAAGGTTGCGGTACATCTCTTCGAGCCGGTCCAGTTCGGCATGCATCTTCGTGCGGAACCCCGGCCAGTCAAAGCCCCCCGCATGGACGGTCCAGCCGTATTGCTGCGCGTCCTTGATGGCTTCGGGATAGCCACTGGCAAAGACCATGAATTTTTTCGGCACACAGCCGCGGATCACACAGGTCCCGCCATAGCGGTCGCCCTCGGCGAGGGCCACGCGCACGCCTTCTGCCGCCGCTACACGCGCCGCACGCACGCCGCTAGAGCCACCGCCGATCACGAAAAGATCATAGTCAAATTCCATCTCTGCCCTCGTGCCTCGTCTTGTTGTGCAATTGCGGATCAAAGCCCATTTCGGCGAGCCCGCTCTGAGCGCCCGCGTCTCAGTCCATCATGTCATTGAAAAGATTGTCGGACTCCACGAAATCGAGACGATCCGTCTGGACCGTGCCCTCATTGATGTCGCGCAGCTCAACCTTGCCATCGCCATGGCCGATCACGACGATATCGCAAATATCGATGAAAAGCCCGTTCTCCACCACGCCCGGAAGCTGGTTGAGCACCATGGCAAGCTGACGCGCATTGCCGATCCGGCCCAGATGCAGGTCAAGGATGTGATTGCCCTCATCCGTGACATAGGCGTGATCGCCGTTCATACGCAGCGTCACATCCCGCCCCAGCACATCCACGGAAATCAGCATTTCCTCGATCAGCGCGCGGGTGGTTTGCCAGCCGAATGGGATCACCTCCACCGGCAGAGGGAAGGCGCCGAGATGGCCCACTTCCTTGCCCGCATCGGTGATGACGATCATCTGGTCGCTGGCCGTGGCCACGATCTTTTCTTGCAAAAGCGCGCCGCCGCCGCCCTTGATCAGGTTCAATTCGGCGTCGAATTCATCCGCGCCGTCAATGGTGAGGTCGAGCCATTTGGCCTCATCAAGGCTGATCACGTCGATGCCGACCTCGCGCGCCAACTCTGCCGTGCGGGTCGACGTAGGCACGCCCTTGATCTTCAGGCCCTCGTCGCGGACCATTTCGCCCAAACAACGGACCATCCACGCGGCGGTGCTGCCGGTGCCAAGCCCCACGCGCATTCCATCCTCGACATAATCCACCGCCCGCTTGGCGGCGACGAATTTGGCCTTGTCGATGGGCGACAATTCTCCGGTCATGGCAGCGACTCTCCAGCTTTCTTGCCAAAAGGTATAGGGCTATTGCCGCCGGGGTGCGAGGGCGAAATCCGTCCTAGGGCAGCGCGCTGAGCGGCAGGGCAAAGAGCAGCCCCGTGCACAGAAGCGCAATGATCGCAAAGCGCATGACAGAATGGCTGAACGGGGGCCTGACGGGGTGTTTCATAAGATACCTGCGCGCCGTTGCGAAAGATCGGGTTCAAAAGGGTCTGGCACCATCCTCGCATCGCGTTTGTTAAGTTTGCGTAAAACGTGGATCAAATGTCGCAAATCTCGGGCTCATGGGCGCCGGCGTGGCCTAGCCTGGGCCATGAGATATGTCCTGCACTACGCCCCCGATAACGCATCGCTGATTATCCGCCTCGCCCTTGAGGAGATGGGCCAGCCCTACAGCACCGTTTTGGTGGATCGTCAGATAGAGGCGCAGCGCAGTGCGGCCTATCTCGCGCTCAACCCCAACGGGCTGATCCCGGTGCTGGAAACGCCTGTGGGACCGATCTTCGAGACCGGGGCGATCCTTATGTGGCTCGGCGAGGCGCATCCTGGTGTGTTGGCCCCTCCACCCGGCACAAAGGAGCGCGCGAATTTCCTCAAGTGGATGTTTTTCCTATCAAACACCCTGCACCCTGCGCTGCGGATGCTCTTCTATACGGTCAAATATGCGGGACCCGACGGCGCACATCAGGCGGCTGTGAAGACGCAGATGCGCATGAAGGTGCTGCGGATATTGACGCTCTTGGAGGAGGCGGTGGCGGGGCCTTATCTGCTGGGCACGGGGCCTACCGCTGCGGATTTTTATCTGTGCTGCATGCTGCGCTGGCTGAGGCTTTATCCCGAGGATCAGACCGCGTGGTTCGATCTGGCTGCGTTTCCCAAACTGATGGCGCTTGCCACCGCTTTGGAAGCCCGGCCTGCGACACGTGCGGCACAAGAGGCAGAAGGGCTCGGCCCCACGCCCTTCACCGCGCCAAGCTATCCGATCCCGCCCGAAGGCTCGGCCACCTGACAATCATGCGCGCCGGGTGTCATCCGTGCAGGGATATGTGATTTGCGTTCACACCCCGCATAATGGAAAAAGGTCTTGTCCACGCCGCCTGAGGAGAGCTTCAAATGTCAAATCGCCCTACCTCCGAGCGCCCCACACCGTCCCGGCAGGCCCCCAACAGACCCGTGCCTGCGCATTTGCTCGACCAAGCCCTCAGCGCCAAGCGTGATCCGATAAGCCGACGCGAATTCCTGGCCCAAGCCAGCAGTTTTGGCGCCTCCACCGCCGCCGCCTATGCGGCTTTGGGTCTGCCCGCGCCAGCACATGCCGACGCGCCTGACACGACCCAGACCAACAGAGCCGTGGTGCATATCCAGATGACCGTCCGGGACCTGCGCGATCCACGCACATATGACTGGTTTCAGGCCGCCAATGTCTCGCGGGGATGGTTGGAATACCTTGTAAGCTATGAGAACGACGGCACATTTCGCGGCCAGCTTCTGGAAAGCTGGGAGATCAGCGATGATGCAAGCCGCTATGTGCTGAACCTGCGCCCCGGCGTGCGTTGGAACGATGGCAGCGCCTTTACCCCTGCGGATGTGATCCGCAATATCGAGCGTTGGTGCGAGAGGGATGCGCCGGGCAATTCCATGGCGGGGCGGTTTGCGGTTCTGGTGGACCCGGCCAGCGGGCGGATGCGCACCGGTGCCGTGGCCGAGACTGGCGCGCATCAGGTGACGCTGAGCCTGCCCCGGCCCGACATCTCGCTGATCGCGGGCATGGCCGATTATCCGGCGGCGATTGTTCCCAAGGGGTTTGACGAGGCCACCATGCTGGAGGCGCCCATCGGCACGGGGCCATACCTGCCCGAGGTCGTGGAGCCGGGGGTGCGCGCGACGCTGGTGCGCAACGAGACCCATACCTGGTGGAACGCCGGGCGCGGCGCATGGATGGAGCGGATCGAGTTCATCGACACCGGCACCGATCCCTCCGCCGCCCTCGCTGCTGCGCAAGACGGCGAGATAGACATGACCCATACCATCCAAGACCCGTTCATCGACGCGTTCGGCGCGCTGGACGGCTGGGATCAGAACGAGATCGACACCGCCGCGACAATCGTGATCCGGCCCAACCAACTGGCCGAGGTGAACGGACAGCAACCCTACAAGGATGTGCGCGTGCGCCGCGCCCTGCAACTCGCGGTGAGCAATGAGGTTGTGCTGGAGCTTGGCTATGGCAATCGCGGGGCGGTGGCCGAGAACCACCATATCGCCCCCCTGCATCCCGAATATGCCTCCCTGCCCGCGCCGCAATATGACCCCGCCGCCGCCCGCGCCCTGATGGAGGAGGCCGGGATGGCCGATTTCGAGCATGATCTTATCTCGCTCGACGATGGCTGGCGGCGCGACACTTGCGATGCAGTTGCGGCCCTTCTGGCGGATGCGGGCCTAAAGGTGCGCCGGACCATTCTGCCCGGCCCCGATTATTGGACCGGGTGGGCGAGCTTTCCCTATAGCTCGACCGATTGGGGCCATAGGCCTTTGGGCGTGCAGACCTATGCGCTCGCCTATCGCACGGGCGAGGCCTGGAACGAGTTTGGCTGGTCGGATGCCGCGTTTGACACGATTCTGGAGAGGGCCTTGGCGACGCTCGATATCGAGGCGCGGCGCGGGCTGATGGCGCAGCTACAGACCATGGTGCAAGACGCGGGCGTGACGGTGCAGCCGTATTGGCGCAGGCTCTACAACCACACCCGCAAAGGGCTTCAGGGCGGCGCGCATCACATCGGCTTCGAGATCCGCCCGGCAGAGCTGCGCTGGACCTGATGGACAAAGCTGGTGCTGGCCTCAGCGATAGAGGCTACGCTGGCAGTCCAATAGATGTCGATGTGACCCCAGGCCGGGTGAACGAAGTATTGAAGGCGCGCAAGGTCCCCGGCAGTAAAC
>JBASXE010000472.1:0-10064 GCA_049276875.1 Roseovarius sp.
GTGGCCACCCTATCTCAACCTGCGCATGGCGTGGAATTACGGGATCAATTTCGGTCTTTTGGCCACGAACTCGGATGTGACGCGCTGGGCGCTCATCTTCGTGGCGCTGGTAATTGCGGGCGCTGTGATCTGGTGGCTACGGCGCGAGCCCGGGGGCCTTTGGCAGAATATCTCGGCAGGCCTTTTGGTGGGTGGCGCGCTGGGCAATGTGGTGGACCGGGTGTGGTATGGCGCGGTTGCGGATTTTCTCAACATGTCTTGTTGCGGATTTACCAACCCCTATGCGTTCAATGTAGCAGACATTTCCATCTTCATCGGAGCCTTCGGGCTGGTCATTTTCACCCCTGATAAAAAGCCCGCGTGACCTTGGCCTTGTCTTGCGGTAAAACGCTCTCAAGAGCAGGCAGGAGACTGGTATGAACATGCCCCGCAAAAGCATCATCATTGGAATGGTCGCCCTCATGGCGGTGGCAGGCTGTGCCCGCGAGGGCAAAGATATCCAGCTGACGCGCATCAAGAACGAGGGTAAGGGCCCGGATGAATTCTCCGTGCTGCCCAGCAAGCCACTGCAAGCGCCCGAAAGTTACTCAGCTCTCCCGACCCCCACGCCCGGCGGCGCGAATCTCGCGGATCGCAACCCCGAGGCCGAGGGCATCGCGGCCCTTGGTGGGCGCGCGGTCACGGGCACAGGGATTGCGGCCTCTGATGGTGGGCTGGTCAATCATACCCGCCGCTACGGTGTATCCGATAACATTCGCCAGACATTGGCATCCGAAGATGTGGATGTGCGCCGCCGTCAGGGCCGCGTGAATATCCTCAATATCGGCCCCAATGACGACTATACCAATGCCTACCGCCGCCAATGGCTCGATAGTCAGGCCGAGCAACGCAGGCTTCAGGCGCGCGGTATCGTCACGCCCGCAGCCCCACCACCTGAATAAGCGTTTTCGCTCACATCATTGTCAGCGCGCTTGAATGCTGCGTGATGCGCCGTATCTATTTCCGGCACGCCATACACGTAGGAGCATGTTCATGCGCAGCTTTCTGACCGCCCTTTTGTCGCTCGCCGTTTTTGCACCGGCCGCTTATGCGGATGATCAGGTGACTAACTTCATGCTGGATAACGGGATGGAGGTTGTGGTGATCGAAGACACCCGCGCACCCGTTGTGGTGCATATGGTCTGGTATCGCGCCGGATCGGCGGATGAGGCTCCGGGCGTCTCTGGAATCGCACACTATCTCGAACACCTACTTTTCAAAGGCACCGAAACGATGGAGCCGGGCGAGTTTTCAGCAACCGTGGCCAAGAATGGCGGGCGCGACAACGCCTTCACCAGCTACGACTACACAGCCTATTTTCAGCGTGTGGCCGCCGACCGGCTCGAGCTGATGATGCGGATGGAAAGCGACCGCATGGTGAACCTTCAGATCGGGGAGGAAGACATCGCTACCGAGCGGGACGTGATCATCGAAGAGCGCAACCAACGGGTCGAGAACAGCCCCGGCGCGCTTTTCCGCGAACAGCATAACGCCGCGCAATTCCTCAATCATCGCTACGGTGTGCCCATCATCGGCTGGCAGCACGAGATGCTCGGGTTGGGCCTGAAGGAAGCCAAGGATTTCTACCACCAGTTCTATGCCCCCAATAACGCCGTTCTGGTGGTGGCGGGCGATGTGCGCCCGGACGATGTGCGCGCGCTTGCCGAGACATATTACGGCGTGATCCCGGCCAATCTCGACCTGCCCGAGCGCATCCGCCCGCAAGAGCCACGCCAGATGGCCGAGCGCCGGATCGTGTTCGAGGACCCGCGCGTAGCCCAGCCTTACGTCATGCGCTCCTACCTCGCGCCCGAGCGCGACAGCGGCGCGCAGGAAGAGGCCGCAGCCCTCAGCATCCTTGCGGATATCCTTGGCGGCGGCACCACATCCGTGCTGACCCAGAAGCTACAATTCGAGACACAGACGGTCGTGCAGGCGCAGGCGTGGTATCGCGGCCTGTCGCTTGACGACACGACCTTCAATTTGGTGGTTGTGCCTGCGGCAGGCGTGACCCTGGAAGAGGCAGAGGCCGCCATGGACAACGCCATTGCCGAGTTCATGGAGACCGGCGTCGATGCCGCACAGCTGGAGCGAATCAAAAAGCAGATCTATGCCAGTGAAACCTATGCCCGCGACGATGTGAGCGGGATGGCCAACCGCTATGGCGCAGCACTGACATCGGGGCTGACCGTGGCGGATGTGCAGGCATGGCCTGATACGCTGCAGGCTGTCACGGCAGATGATATCATGGCCGCCGCCGCCCGCGTCTTTGCCAATGAAAACTCAGTGACCGGCTATCTCAAAGCCCCGGAGGTGACCCAATGATCCGCTTCGCATTCGCCTTTCTGATCGCCTTCGCGGCCCTGCCCGCGGGGGCAGAGATCAACGTCCAAGAGCTGACCACGCCCGGCGGCATCAATGTCTGGCTGGTGGAGGAACCGTCGATCCCCTTCGTGGCGCTTGAGCTGCGCTTCCGCGGCGGAGCCAGCCTTGATGCCGAGGGCAAACGCGGCGCAACCAACCTGATGGTGGGCCTTCTGAAGGAGGGTGCGGGCGATCTCGACAGCCGCGCCTTTGCTGAGGCGACCGAGGCTCTGGCCGCAGATTTCAGCTATGATATCACCGATGACAGGATCGCCATCTCTGCGCAGTTCCTCAGCGAGGATGCCGAGGCCGCGGTGGCGCTGCTGCGCAAAAGCGTCGTCATGCCCAATTTCGATCAAACCTCTCTTGACCGGGTGCGCGCGCAGATCCTGTCGATCATCGCATCCGACCTGAAAAGCCCAAGCGCCATCGGTGCCGCCGCGTTCAACGAACTGGTCTATGGCCCGCACCCCTATGGCAGCTCCGAGAACGGCACGCTTGAAAGCGTCGCGGCCCTCACCCGCGCGGACATTCAAGCGGCCCACGCCGCCGCCATGACCCGCGATCAGCTTTACGTCAGCGCCGTGGGCGATATCGACGCCGAAACGCTGATGACTCTGGTCGACACCCTCACCGAAGGCTTGCCGCAAAGCGGCGCACCTTTGCCCGCCCCGGCGGATGTAAACCTGCCTGGCGGCACTCTGGTCGTGCCCTATGAAACACCGCAATCGGTGGTGATGTTTGCCCAGAGCGGCATAGACCGCGACGATCCCGATTTCTTCGCCGCCTTCATCCTCAATCAGATCTTGGGCGGCGGTGGCTTCGAGAGCCGTCTGATGCAGGAAGTGCGCGAGAAGCGCGGGCTGACATATGGCGTCTATTCCTACCTCGCGGACAAAGAGGGCGCGCAGCTTATGATGGGCAGCGTGGCCTCCGCGAATGACCGCGTGGCCGAGGCGATATCCGTGATCAAGGATGAGTGGGCCCGCATGGCGCAGGACGGCGTGAGCGCGGAGGAACTGGCCGATGCCAAGACCTATATGACCGGTGCCTACCCGCTGCGCTTTGACGGTAACGCCAATATCGCCAACATCGCCGTGGGGATGCAGGTTGAAGGCCTGCCCACTGATTACATCGCCACCCGCAATGACAAGCTGAACGCCGTCACACTGGAGCAGATCAACCGCGTCGCAGCCGAGCTGTTGAACCCCGATCAGCTGACCTTTGTTGTGGTCGGACAGCCCGAAGGCCTGCCCTCAACCATCAACTAAGAGACCCTCAGCCTTGGCCAATCTCACAAGACCCCGCTGCATCACCGCAGTGGGGTCTTTGCTTTTGACCATAGACCCCTGCTGACTCAGCGCACTCTCCCACGCCGCTCCACAAAGGTTCAAAACCTCCATGCCAAGCCAGTAAGGCTTCGCCGCTGCCAGCTCCGCGCCCATGAGATGTCCCGTAAGTGCAGCCGCATCCCCGGCCAGATCCGCCCGGTGCAACTGCGCGGCCAAACGCTCAGGCCGCGAGAGGGTGTCGGCCAGAGCGCCCGCATCCATGCCAACAGCGCCCAGATCCGCCATCAAACCGGGCGTGAGGCTGCCTTGAAAGCTCACGATCTCATCCGCACTCACATGCACCCAGTAGAGCCGCCTCTCATCACCAGCCAAGACAACCCCGTCCCACTGCACATCACCGTCCAACGCCCCAATCACCAGCGCCCGCAGAGCTGCGGGCAAATGGTCCACCGGTTCCGCCTGTGACACGCCAATTGGTCCGCAAAGCGCACACGGCACCGCATCGCCCATCCCGTCAATTTCCAGCATCGGCGCCCCTTCGGGCAACCGCTCGGCAGGTGCAGGGCGCATGCCATCAAAGGCCATAATGCCAAGGCCTTCAATCATGGCGCCCCAAAGCACGGGGCTCAGCCCCGGCTCATCTGAGCGACAAGGCCCCGCATGTCGTATCCCGCCGCCTCTGTGGCACGCAGGATCTCGGCTTCTTCTACCTCGCCATGTTTGGCGATGGTCCATAACATGGTGCAGCGCGTACCGCTCCGGCAATAGGCCAGCACAGGCCCCGGCAACTCGGCCAATGCGGCTTTGAAATCATCCACATCCGCCTCGCTCAGCATCCCAGACACGATGGGCACGTTGCGAAACTCCAGCCCGGCAGCCTGCGCCGCCGTCTCGATTGCGGTGCACGTGGTCTGCCCAAACTCCTCCCCATCGGGCCGGTTACACAAGATCGACCGAAAGCCCGCAGCGGCAATATCGGGCACATCCTCGGGGCTGATCTGGGGAGAGACGGAGAAATGATCGGAAATTTTAGCTGGGTCCATGGGAGGCTCCTTTTTCTACGCGCATACTGACGTCAAACCGACATGCTTTTCAATGCCGTCGCGTTGACAAATCCGCTGGCCCTGCCAAACCTGATCCCCTCAAAGGGAGGCCACGAATATGTCAGGCGCATGGGAATTCTGGATCGACCGGGGCGGCACCTTTACCGACATCGTGGCCCAGGACCCTGACGGCACAATCCACACCCACAAGCTTTTGTCAGTGAACCCCGAACGCTACGCCGACGCCGCCGTCCAAGGCATCCGCGAGGTGATGGGCGTGACCGGCGATTTCCCACCCGGCTCCATCCGCGCCGTGAAAATGGGCACCACCGTGGCCACCAACGCCCTGCTGGAGCGCAAGGGCGAGCGAGTGCTCCTGATGATCACCCAAGGGTTCCGCGACCTGCTGCTTATCGGCTATCAAACCCGCCCGCGCCTCTTTGACCTGCATATCAAACGCCCTGACCTGCTTTATGAGGACGTGGCCGAACTCCATGAGCGGCTCGACGCCGCGGGCCAGGTGGTCAAACCACTGGACGAGGCCCGCGCCCGCGCCGATCTGCAAGCGGGTTTTGACAGAGGCATCCGCGCCGTCGCCATCGCGGGGCTGCACGCCTATCTCAACCCCGAACATGAAGCCCGCGTCGCCGAGATTGCCCGCGAGATCGGCTATACCCAGATCAGCACCAGCCATGAGGTCTCCCGCCTCGCCAAACTTGTTGGACGCGGGGACACCACCGTGGTGGACGCCTACCTCTCGCCCATCCTGCGCCGCTACGTGGATCTCGTCGCGGGCGCGCTGGATCTCGGCACCGCCTGCGAGACGCTGCTCTTCATGCAATCCAGCGGCGGTCTGACCGAGGCACGCCGGTTCCAAGGCAAGGACGCGATCCTGTCTGGCCCCGCAGGCGGCATCGTCGGCATGGTCCATACCGGTGAGGCCGCGGGCTTCGGTGCGCTCATCGGCTTCGACATGGGCGGCACCAGCACCGATGTCAGCCACTATCACGGCAGCTTCGAGCGTAGCTTCGAGACCGAAGTGGCAGGCGTGCGGATGCGCGCGCCCATGATGGATATCCACACCGTCGCGGCGGGCGGCGGCAGCATCTGCACGTTCCGCGATGGCCGCTTTCAGGTTGGCCCCGAAAGTGCTGGTGCCGATCCCGGCCCCGCCTGCTATCGCCGGGGTGGGCCCCTCACGGTGACAGATTGCAACGTCATGCTGGGCAAGCTCAGCCCCGATCACTTCCCCCATGTCTTTGGTCCAAACGCCGACCTGCCGCTCGATGCAGACGTGGTGCGCGCCAAGTTCGCCGCATTGGCCAAAAAGGTCGCCCAAGAGACCAAGGAGGCCCCTCGCACGCCCGAAGATATGGCCACCGGCTTCCTGCGCATCGCCATCGACAACATGGCCAACGCGATCAAGAAAATCTCCGTGCAGCGCGGCCATGATGTGACCCGCTATACCCTGCAATGCTTCGGCGGTGCGGGTGGGCAGCACGCATGTGGCGTGGCCGATGCACTGGGAATGCGCCGCGTTCTGGTGCATCCCTACGCAGGCGTGCTCAGCGCATATGGCATGGGCCTCGCCCCCATCACGGCTATGCGCGAGGCTCAGATCGACGTGCCGCTGACGCAGTATGATGAGACCCTGAGCCTGCGCAAAACGCTGATTGAAGAGGCAATGGCCGAGGTCAGCGCCCAAGGTGGCACCACCCCCTCGGCACGGGTTGAGCTTCATCTGCGCTACGATGGCTCACACCAGACCCTGCCCGTGCCCTCGGATGCCCCCGACGCAAAATCCGCTTTTGAGGCCGCGCATAAACAGCGCTACGGCTTCACCTCCCCCGCCCGCGATATCCTGATCGAGATGATCTCGATCGAGGCCATGGGCGAGATCGGCGCGCCCGCGCCCCTCACACCGACACAGGGTGACGGCGCCCCCAAGGCGCATACCGAGATGTATGCGGATGCCGCATGGCAGGATGTCCCCATCCATGACCGCGACACGCTCAACCCCAAGGTGACGATCCAAGGCCCCGCCATCATTACCGAACCTACCGGCACCAACATCATCGAACCCGGCTGGGCCGCACATGTCGACGCCCACGCCAACCTGATCATCGAGCGCACAGACGCCGCCCATACCGCCCCCACGGCTGAGACAGCCGCCGACCCCGTGCTGCTTGAGGTGTTCAATAACCTCTTCATGTCCGTGGCCGATCAGATGGGCGCGACCCTCGCCAACACCTCATGGTCGGTGAACATCAAGGAGCGGCTCGACTTTTCCTGCGCCATTTTCGACGCTATGGGCGATCTGGTCGCCAACGCGCCGCATGTGCCCGTACATCTGGGCTCGATGTCCGACAGCGTCCGCACCGTGATGCGCCTCAACCCGGATGTGCGGCCTGGTGACGCCTATATGCTCAACTCGCCCTATAATGGCGGCACGCATCTGCCCGATGTTACGGTGATCACACCGGTCTTTGTGGAGGACAAACCCGTGCTCTGGCTGGGCAGTCGCGGGCATCACGCCGATATCGGCGGTCGCACACCGGGAAGCGCCCCACCCGACAGCACCCATATCGAAGAGGAAGGCGTGCTGATCGACAACGTCAAGCTGGTTGACCAAGGCACGTTCCTTGAGACCGAGGCCGAAACCACCCTCGCCACCGCCAAATATCCCTGCCGCAACATCCCGCAGAACATGGCCGACCTGAAGGCACAGGTCGCGGCCAACGAGACCGGGCGGCAAGAGCTTATGAAGGTTATCGAAACCTACGGGCTGGACGTGGTGCAAGCCTATATGGGCCATGTGCAGGACAATGCGGAGGCGAGCGTGCGCGCGGTCTTGGGCAATCTCACAGACGGGCATTACGTCTACCCGATGGATATCGGCACCGAGATCGAGGTGCGCGTGACCGTAGACCAAGACGCGCGTGAGGCGGTGATTGATTTCACTGGCACCTCGCCGCAACACGCGGGCAATTACAACGCGCCGCGCTCCATCTCTGACGCGGTCGTGCTCTACGTTTTCCGCACCATGGTCGGCGCGGATATCCCGCTCAACCAGGGTTGCCTCAAGCCACTGCGCATCATCGTGCCCGAAGGCTCCATGCTCAACCCCGTCCGCCCCGCCGCTGTGATCGCGGGCAATACGGAGGTGAGTCAGGCGGCGTGCAACGCGCTTTATGGCGCACTTGGCGTGCTTGCGGGCAGTCAGGCCACCATGAACAATTTCGTGTGGGGCAATGACGATTTCCAGAACTATGAGACCATCGCAGGCGGCACCGGCGCAGGCCCGGATTTCAAAGGATGTGACGCGGTGCAGAGCCACATGACCAACACCCGCATGACCGATCCCGAAATCTTGGAAAAACGTTTCCCCGTGCGGCTGGAACGCTTTGGGATCAGAGACTGTTCCGGCGGAAAAGGCCAATATCGCGGCGGTCACGGCGTACTGCGCGAGATGCGGTTTCTGGAGCCTGTCAAGGTCACAACCCTTTGTTCGCACCGGATCATCCCGCCTTTTGGCGTGAATGGCGGCGCGCCGGGGTCTGTGGGCGAAAACTGGGCCGTGATGCCGGATGGAACCCGCCGCGAGATGGCTGGCAATGACGAGATTGACCTGCCTGCTGGTGCGATTTTCGGCATGGCGACACCGGGTGGCGGTGGCTGGGGGCACGAATAGCGACACCAATCTTAACTCCGCGTTAACCAAGCAAACGCAACATTAACACATGTCAGGAATCTCCCACTTCTCCGAGGCGCCCATGCCGCTTTTCTCCGCGGATGAGACGATCACCCCCGAGGTGCCGCCCCACCCGCAAAAGCGAGGCCAGCCGTCCTATATCCGCGACCACCGCCGCCGCCTGCGCGAACGGTTCATGGTGGGTGGCGCGGGGGCGATGCCCGATTATGAGCTGCTGGAGCTGGTCCTCTTCCGGGCCATCCCGCGCAGGGATGTGAAGCCGCTGGCGCGTGCACTCCTCGATCAGTTCGGCGATTTCAACGGCGTGCTCTCCGCTGCACCCGCGCGCCTCAGCACCGTCTCTGGCGTGGGTGACGCAGTCATCGTTGAGCTCAAGATCATCGAGGCTGCCAGCCACCGCCTGTCGCGCTCCAAAGTGATGCAGCGACAAGTGCTCAGCTCATGGGGGGCGCTCATCGACTACTGCCACACCACCATGGCCCATCGCGCCACCGACCAGTTTCGGATCTTTTACCTCGATACGAAAAACACCCTGATCGCGGACGAGGAACAGGCGACCGGAACCGTGGACCACGTCCCCGTATACCCCCGCGAAGTGGTCAAACGCGCATTGGAACTGAACGCCTCCGCGCTCATTTTGGTGCACAATCACCCATCCGGCGATCCGACACCGTCCGAGGCGGACATCACCATGACCCGCCGGGTGCAGGACGCCGCCGAAGTCATGGGCATCACCCTGCATGACCATCTCATCATAGGAAAATCCTGCGAGCTGAGCTTTCGCAGCGAGGGGTATCTCTAGACCGCTTCGCCTTACCGCACCCAGACCTCGACCCGGCGGTTGGCCTTGCGACCCCATTCGCTGTCATCGCAGGCCATCGGCATCGCCTCGCCAAATGCCTCTGTCACCAGCGACAGGCGCTCCATATTGGCCGTCTCGGCCGCGTTCACAACCGCATCACGGACCGCAGCCGCCCGGCGCAAAGCGATCCTTCGGTTGATCTCGGCCGCGCCTTCGCCGTCGGAAAATCCGACAAAAACAAGCCGCCGCCCATCATAATACCCACTCTCAAACGCACGGGCGAGCTGTGCCACATTCGACCGCGATTGCGCATCCAAGCGTGCCGACCCCGCCTCGAACCGAAAGGTGGTCGTCAGCCGCTTCAACGGGCGCAGAACCTCCACCATTTGCTGCAAATCCTCAAGGTTCACATCATCACCAGCGCGCAACACCGCATTGGCAAAGCGATCCCCTTGAGCATTTATCTCAATCTCTTCAGGGAGTTGATCCACAAATCCCGCCCGCCGGATCACCAATTGTGCAGCAGGCTCTCGGGTGAAGGCGAGAAACTCGCGAATCAGCTTGGGAAAGCGCAGCGCGGGCATGTAGAGAAACATAGGCGCAGTCAGGGGGTAATCCTCGGTCTTCACCGCCCGGCGCGTGGCCTGCATCGCAAACCCACACGCACCAGTCAGGGCCAGCTCAAAGGTCAGTCCCATATCGGACCGGCTCCCCATGCCAAGCGCAAACGGATCACGCGCCACAGCATCCGTCAGTGACACACTGTTAGCATGGCCCACCGCGCCATCGGCAAAGCCTTCGCGCCCCAATAG
>JBASXE010000473.1:0-2936 GCA_049276875.1 Roseovarius sp.
GGGCTGGCCAAGAACCGGGCGCATCTGTTCACCCTGTTCGCGCTTGGCAACCTGTTCCTCGTGCGACGACGCCTACTGCCATGAGAACGAGTCTGTCTGAAATCGGCATATACGCCGCTCAAGCGGGCGAAACAGAGCGAAACTGTTGAAAACGAGCCGTCAAAGGCCGCAGATTGCCTTTATGCCGCGTAAACGGCGTAGCAGCGGGCGTTGATCAGACCTTCCTTAATTTGCGATGATGTAAGTCGGGGGGATACGAGGATCATCCCCGCGACCTGTTGGCCAAACCGCGCGATTAGCTTCAGTTCGCGTTCCGGATCCTCGTTGGAATCTCCAAGGAACACGTCGAAATCCGACTCTTCGGCCTTGCGCTGAGCGGCCTGGAAGAGCGGGGGAAAGAAGGAGTTCGCGATATCGGGTACGATCAGCCCGATGAAGCGGGACTGCCCCGTCGAAAGGGCGCGGGCCATCGGGTTCGGGGCGAACCCGAGTCTCTCGGCGACTTGGCGCACGTGGCGGACGGTTTCCTGCTTTAACCGCTCGGGTTTCGCGAAGGCGCGGGACACGGTCGACCGCGCGACGTTCGCCTCACGCGCAACGTCGGCGATGGTCGGTTTTCTGGGGTTCGGGTTTCGCAAGCTTCGACCTTCATCTGGTGGTCGGCCGTTATGGCCGCATTTCTGTGGTGTTGCCAAGGGAAACCGGCGTTGACCGGCAACCGGTTGCACAATATGCTGCCGGCGAGCCGAAGTAAAAGGGACGCGACGATGCCCGACCTGACAGCGCGAAGCGACGCGGACTGCTCGGCCCCTGACATGGGAGTGGGACGGGTGGAGGTCTTTCCTGACCGCGCCGCGATGGGTCGGGCCGCCGCCCGCGACGTGGACGCGGCGATGCGCAAGACGATCGCTGAGCGCGGGGCGGTGCGCGTGGTCTTTGCCGCCGCGCCCAGCCAGGGAAGCACGCTCGATGCCCTTGCCTCGGCGCCGGGTATCGACTGGACCCGCGTCACGGCGTTCCACATGGACGAATATGTAGGCCTTCAACCGGGCCACTCCTCGGGATTCGGGAACTGGCTGCGCCGGCACATCTTCGACCGATTGCCGTTCGGCGCGGTGCACATCCTTCCGACCACCGGGGACAGCGCCACCGAGGCGAAGCGCTACGCCGCAGTGCTGAACGCCGCGCCGATCGACATCGTGGTACTCGGCATCGGTGTGAACGGGCACATCGCGTTCAACGACCCGCCGGTCGCGGATTTCGAGGACCCGGTTGACGTCAAGCTGGTCGAGCTCGATTCAGTGTGCCGACAGCAGCAGGTCGACGAAGGGTGCTTCCCCGATATCGCATCGGTGCCGCGAACCGCGCTGACGCTCACCATTCCGCGCCTGTTGCGCGCCGGAAAACTCTTCGTGGTGGCGCCCGGCGCTTCGAAACGGGCAGCGGTGCGAGCTGCTCTGCATGGCCCATTGACGACCAAGTGTCCCGCCAGCGTTCTCCGGACGCATCCGGACTGCCGCTTCTACCTCGACAAGGAGTCGGATCCGGATGACGATTGATGCCAATGCCCTTTGCGCGGAGTACCTTGAGAAGGTCTGCGATCTCATGAAACGGATCACCGTCGAAGAGGAAGAGCCAATGTCCCGGGCCGCGGAACGCCTTGCAGACCAGATCGCCGCGGACCGGCTCGTTCACATCTTCGGCCCCGGCGGTCACTCCAACATCGCCAGCCAGGAGATTTTCTTTCGGGCCGGGGGGCTCATGCACATCTCGGCCATCCTCGACAGCGGCACCATGCTGACCGACGGTGCGCTTCGGTCGATGAGCATCGAGCGCTTGCCGGGATACGGCCGGATTGTGATCGGGGATCGCGGCCTCGGACCACAGGACGTTCTGATCCTGGTCAACGCCTACGGCATCAACGCAGCACTCATCGACGGCGCGCTGGAAGCCCGGGACCGCGGCTGTTTCACCATCGGCGTGAGCTCTCGCAAACATGCCGAGGAAACCGCGCGCGACCACGTCGCACGGCACCCGAGCGCGAAGAACCTGCACGACGTCGTCGATGTGGCCATTGACACGAAGGTCCCGATCGGGGATGCGCTGATGCGCGTTCCCGGCCTTGGCGAGCCGACCGGCGCCTCCTCGACCTATGCCAGTGCCATCGCGCTCAACTCGCTGGTCCTTCGGACGATCGCGCTTCTGCTGGACCGCGGGATCGAGCCGCCGGTCTGGCGCAGCGGTAACGCCCCCGGCGGCGACGAGGCGAACAGCCGGTTCTTGGACAACTTCCGGGGGAGGGTGCGGACGCTTTGAGATCTGGCACGCTTTCGGGCCGAGATCCGGCGACGGGCGACGGTGTCTGCGTCACGTGGCGGAATGGCCTTCTGACAGCAAGCGCGCCCGACCCGGAAGCGCCGGACCTGTGGCTGGCGGCGGGCCTGGTCGATCTGCAGATCAACGGATTTGCGGGCCACGACCTGAACGCCGAGGTTCTTGCTCCGGAGACCGTTTCCGCGATGGCAAGGGCGGTGATTGCGACTGGAACGACGCGCTTCCTGCCGACGCTCATTACCGCACCGCCCGCAAGGATCGCGGCGTCGCTCGCGGTCATTGCCGCTGCACGGGATGCTGACCCGCTGGTCGCTCGGATGATCCCAGGCGTGCATCTCGAAGGACCGTGGATTTCGCCCGAGGACGGCCCGCGCGGTGCCCACCCGAAGGCTTTCGTAACAGCACCCGACCTTGAACTGTTCGACCAGTGGCAGGCTGGATGCGGGGGCCTCGTGCGGATCGTGACCCTTTCGCCCCATTGGCCGGGCAGCGTGGCAGCCATTCGCGGACTGGTTGAACGGGGCGTCCAAGTCTCGATCGGGCATACTGGAGCGGACCCCGCGGAGATTGCCGGGGCGGCGGCGGCTGGCGCGACGCTCTGC
>JBASXE010000474.1:0-9388 GCA_049276875.1 Roseovarius sp.
CAATTGACAAAAAATCGCAAGCTTCACCATAGTGAATAAATGCGCATGCTGCGCAGACCCCAAAGGGACCCGAACCATGAACCGGATCAACAAACGGCCAGACTTTACCCTCGATCGCTTCAGCGCCGAGGCCGAGACGTCCTACACATTGCCTGCCGAAATGTATCATTCCAAACAGACGCTGGAGGATGAGGCATCTGCCATCTTCATGCGGTCATGGATGTATGCGGCGCATATCTCGGAGCTTGCGGAACCGGGCCAGTATGTCACCCTCGAAATCCTGGATCAGCGTCTCTACGTCATCCGCACCAAAGCTGGTGAGATAAAGGCCTTTTTCAACGTATGCCAGCATCGGGGACATTCCCTGCTGCATGGCAAGGGCCAGGCGCGCGGCTTGATCGTATGCCCCTATCATGCCTGGAGCTATGATCACGACGGCAAGCTACAGGCCGCTCCGAACTGCACTCATGTCCGGGATTTCAGCAAAGACGACTTCGGTATCCCCGAAATTCGGGTTGATACCATGGCCGGGTTCATCTTCGTCAATCTGGACCCCGACGCGCGGCCCATCGCCGAAAGCTATCCCGGGGCGAAGGATCGCATTCTCACCCTTTGCCCCGGTGCCGAAAGCCTGCAAACCACTCCGGACATTGTCTTCGATATCGAGGGGAACTGGAAGAATGTGGGCGATAATCTGCTGGAATGCTACCATTGCTCTCCCGCTCACAAGGCCTTTGTGAACCTGGTCGAGATGACATCCTACACGGTGGAGACGCATGAGAACTGGTCGATCCAATGGGGCAGCTGCCGCTGTGAGAACACCGCTTATGATTATGATGCCGAGAGTGGAAGCTCGGAGTTCTGCACCCTCTATCTGTGGCCCACAACGGCCATCGTGAAGCTACCCGGCACGCAAGGGCTGGCGGCTTTCACGTTTAATCCGGTCGCCCCCGAGAAAACCCATCAGATTTTCACCTATTGTGCGCCACACCCGGATCTCGATCAGACCGAGATACGCGCAATGGAGTATTTTCAGGATGTTCTCGGTCCGGAGGATGTGGATTTGATCGAGAACGTGCAGAAGGGCCTGCATTCCATGGGCTATCATCAGGGACGTTTCATGGTCGACAAGACGCGCCCGCATCTCAGCGAACACGCGGTCCACCATTTTCAAAGCCTCGTCGGCAAGGCGCTTGGCATGATCTGAAGCCGCTCACCCGCACCCCCGCTCAGTAGCCGCCTGGTTTGTGGCCAAAGAAAACCTTGGTGACCTCCTCGGACACCTCCCATGTCACGCGGCTTGCGTCGCGCACAAACAGGCTATCACCGGGGACCAGATCGACGGTGTGACCAGTGCTGTGGTTGATCAACCGACACCGGCCCGACAGGATCGTCATCAACTCATCTCCCTGTTCGGTGCATTGAAAACTGCCCGCGCTGCACCGCCATATCCCCATGCGCGACACATGCCCCGGCCCGCCCGCGTCCAGACGCCCGGACGCACGCGGCGCGCCGCTCAGGATAAGGTAATCGCTGGCGGGGTTATCAAACGGCCAATCCTCAAGCAGGCCGACATCGTCGCCGGGCGCATAGGCGATCATGCGCCGCCCCAGCCGTGGCTGCGGTCATATGCGTTGGGTGCCGGGCTCTGCCAGCCATACAACGCTCCGGGCGTAGGCGCGAAGACCTCCACCAAAAGCGGATGGCAGGACGCCACATCGCTGGAATGCTCCGACGAGCAATCGCCGCCGGGGCAAGCGCTCAGCGCACCAAGAAGGTCGATCTCGGCGAAAAAATCCAGGTAATCACCGGGCCGCACGGGGCTGGCTTTCATGAAATACTGCCCCGTATCGCGGGTAAACCCGGTGCACATGAAGACGTTGAGCACGTCATGCACATGGCCCTCGGCCTCCCCAAGGCTCAGCCCCGTCTCAACGGCCAAAGCGCGGGTCAGGTTGGAATGGCAGCAATGATGATACTGCGCGCCCGACAGAAGATTGCCCGTATAGGGATCACAGCGCGTGCCGATCACATCATGGACCGAGCCTCCGAATCCGTCGATCCCGTACCAGTCCAGAGTGTCTTGCGTGATCGTCGCCATGGGCCGCAGGTTGGGAAACGACGACCACATCCGCTCACCCGTCGACAGATGCGTGCCATGCAACGCGCGGGATTTGCCCGAATAGAACCGCTCGGAAAGGTCTTGTGCGTTCCAAAGGTTCAGATCGCCCACCTGGGGGCCCTCTACAGAAGAAATTCGGAAAAACTGCCCCGCTTTGGCGCGAAAGCACGCCGCCTCCCGCGCGGGCACGAGCGTTTCAGAAACCTTCGTAGCCCCCGCCCGCGCCGCGGTGTAAAGCGCCATATCGGGCGCGGGCAGCGTCTCATTAGGATAGCAGATCACTGGCGCAACCGCGCGGCGGGCCTCTGCGTCGCTGGGGCGTTTCATGACATATCTCCTCGACCGGGGGGCGTTTTGCGGCATTCTTTGGGGGGTTTTGTCCCGCGCGTAAAGTCCTCAGCGCCACAGGCTGCGCATCGCCATGCCCGCAGCCTGTCTTGATCTTGGGTGCGGTCTTGCCGCCAACGGCACATCCGCGTGCGCCGGTTGGATAGGAGCAGCACCAGAACAAAGGCGATCAACAGCCCTAAGACAACAATCATCGCGCACCTCCTTGCACCCCGGCAGGGTCTTGCTCAGCCCGTGAAAACAGGCCCTTTCACCAATCGCACGCGCCCTCTATAAGGGCGATTGTCCGGGCGGACTCTGTCGCGGATCCATTCGTATTTCACCGCAGGACCCACCGCTCATGTCGATATTGTCAAAAATCCCCGGCCTATTCACGCAGGATATGGCGATCGACCTCGGCACAGCCAACACTCTGGTCTATGTCAAAGGCCGCGGCATCATTCTGAGCGAGCCTTCTGTCGTGGCTTATCACGTCAAGGATGGTGTGCGCAAAGTTCTGGCCGTGGGCGAGGACGCAAAGCTGATGCTGGGCCGCACCCCCGGCAGCATCGAGGCGATCCGCCCGATGCGTGAAGGGGTGATCGCGGATTTTGACACGGCCGAGGCCATGATCAAGTATTTCATTCGCAAAGTTCACAAGCGCACCACATTCTCCAAGCCCAAGATCATCGTCTGCGTGCCGCATGGCGCGACCCCGGTCGAGAAACGCGCGATTCGTCAATCGGTCCTGAGCGCGGGTGCCCGCAAGGCGGGTCTGATTGCCGAGCCCATCGCGGCAGCCATCGGCGCGGGCATGCCGATCACCGATCCCACGGGCAACATGGTCGTGGATATCGGCGGCGGGACCACCGAGGTGGCCGTTCTCAGCCTTGGCGATATCGTCTATGCCCGTTCGGTCCGCGTCGGCGGTGACCGTATGGATGAGGCGATCATCAACTATCTGCGCCGTCAGCAAAACCTCCTGGTAGGCGATTCGACCGCCGAGCGGATCAAGACCTCCATCGGCACGGCACGCATGCCTGACGACGGGCGCGGCACGTCGATGAAAATCCGTGGCCGTGATCTTCTCAATGGTGTGCCCAAGGAAATCGAAATCAGTCAGGCGCAGGTCGCCGAAGCCTTGGCCGAACCCGTGCAGCAGATCTACGAGGCCGTGATGACAGCCCTTGAGGCCACACCGCCCGATCTGGCCGCTGACATTGTGGACCGGGGCGTAATGCTTACCGGGGGCGGCGCGCTTCTGGGCGATCTGGATCTCGCGCTACGCGAGCAGACGGGTCTGGCCGTGTCCATCGCCGATGAAAGCCTCAATTGCGTGGCCCTTGGCACCGGCAAAGCGCTTGAATTTGAAAAGCAACTGCGTCACGCGATTGATTACGACAGCTAAGGTGCTTGGGGCTTTGGCTTGCCGCGCCTATATCTGAGGATCACGGACCACATCACGCGGGCGCCCCCTGCGCCCCACCCGCGAGGACGCTTTGGCACGGGACCGACGACAGAGCGAAGATTTCACCGGCCCCCTGAAACGCTTGCTTTTGGGGGTTTTACTGCTGTGCCTACTCGGAATTTTCCTGCTCTGGCGCATCGACAGCCCACGGGTTGAGAGGTTCCGCGCACAAGTCGTCGACACGGTCGTGCCCAATTTCGACTGGGCGATGGCGCCCGTGACGGGCATGGTCAATATCATGCGCGATTTCCAGAGCTACGAGCGGCTCTATGATCAGAACCGCGAACTGCGGCGAGAATTGCAGCAGATGACCCAGTGGAAAGAGGCGGCCCTGCAATTGGAGCAGGAAAACGCCCGACTCCTCGACCTCAACAACGTGCGGCTCGACCCGAGGATGACGTTCATCACCGGCGTCGTGCGCGCCGATAGCGGCTCTCCGTTTCGCCAATCGGTGCTCTTGAACGTGGGTGCGCGCGACGGCATCAAGGATGGCTGGGCCGCGATGGACGGGCTCGGCCTTGTCGGGCGCATCTCCGGCGTGGGGGACAACTCAGCGCGGGTCATTCTGCTTACCGATACGTCCAGCCGCATCCCCGTCACCGTGCAACCTTCGGGACAAACCGCTCTCGTGCTGGGCGACAACACCGCGGCGCCGCCCGTCGATTTCATTGAGAACGCCGGGAGTGTGCGGCCCGGCGACCGCGTGATCACTTCGGGCGATGGCGGAGTTTTCCCTCCGGGGCTTTTGGTCGGGCAGATAGCGCTCGATCCCGGCGGGCGGATGCGCTTGCGCCTTGCCGCCGATTACGAACGGCTGGAGTTTTTGCGCGTGCTGCGAGATCTGGGCGGCGAGACGATTGAAAACCCCGGTGCGCTGATCGAGACCGCACCGCTTATGCCACCTGCGGCTGTGGCTGAGGACGGCGCGCAAGCGACCCAAGAGGCGCCGTCGGATGGTTGAGCATCGCGGCACATATCTGTGGTCCATGCGCGCGCTTTTCGTAGTGCTCTGCCTTGGAATCATCTTCTGGCGGCTTTTGCCGCTCGACATGCTGCCACGCGGCTGGGCAGGGCCTGATCTCATTGCCGCACTGGCCTTTGCTTGGGTGCTGCGCCGTCCTGAATTTGCACCGCCCCTCTTGATCGGTCTCATCGTCCTGCTGGCTGATCTGTTGTTTCAACGCCCCCCCGGCCTCTGGGCCGCTCTGGTGGTGCTCGGGGCAGAGGCATTGCGTAGCCGCGCGGCTGATCTGCGTGACATGGGCTTTGGCCCGGAGTGGCTTACCGTGGCGACTGTCCTCGTGATCATGACATTGGCCGAACGGCTTATTCTTGCTATCTTGTTGGTAGATCAGGCCTCGCTGATGCTGAGCCTGATGCAGTTGGGGGCCACGATTGTGGCCTATCCATTTGTGGTCATGGCCTCCGCCCTTCTAGCGCGGGTGCGCAAGATCAGGCCAGGTGATGACAGCAGCATGGGACAACGCACATGAGACGCCCCACACGTGACACGGCCCTGAGCCACCGTAAAATTTCCCGCCGGGGCCTTATCCTGGGGGCGGCGCAGGGCGGGTTTTTGGGACTTCTGGTCTGGCGGATGCGGCATTTGCAGGTGGAAGAAGCAGATCAGTTCCGCCTCCTGGCCGAGGAAAACCGCATCAAGATCCGCCTCATTCCGCCCGCGCGCGGGCAGATTTTTGATCGCAACGGCCTCGTCGTGGCAGAAAACGTGCCAAGCTACCGGATCATGATGGAGCAGGAGGAGGTCGTCGACGTCGATGACCTGATCGAGCGGTTGGGCCGGATTGTAAACCTGGACCCAGAAGAAATCGAGCGCGCCCGCGAAGAAATGCGCCGCACACGCATACACCCGGTCACGCTGGCCGACCACGTTACATGGGACGAGGTCAGCCGTGTGGCGGTCAACGCCCCCGCCCTGCCCGGCGTGCGCCCCGAAGTCGGTCTTTCGCGCCGCTATCCGATGCAGGAGGAATATGCCCATCTGGTCGGTTATGTCGGTCCAGTCAGCGATTACGATCTTGAGCGGATCGAGGCCCCGGATCAGCTTCTGCGCATCCCGCGCTTTCAGATTGGCAAGGTCGGCCTTGAGCAGAGGCGCGAAGACATGCTGCGCGGCAAGGCAGGAACCAAGCGTGTTGAGCAGAACGCAGCGGGCCGCGTCATCCGCGAGCTTGACCGGCGCGAGGGCGAGCCGGGCAAGGATATCCAGATCACCACGGACAGCCATCTGCAATCCTACATCCATGCCCGCCTGAACGGCGAAAGCGCCGCCGTGGTGGTGATGGACTGCGAGACGGGCGATGTGCTCTCTACCGTCTCCGCGCCTGGGTTTGACCCCAACCTCTTTGTGCGCGGCATCTCCGTTGCCGATTACAATGCCCTGCTGGAAAACAAGTATCGCCCGCTGCCGAACAAATCGGTCCAAGGCATCTACCCGCCCGGCTCCACCTTCAAGATGATCACGGCGCTCGCGGCACTGGAAAACGGCACCGCCGTGCCCGACGACACCGTGTATTGCCCCGGCCACCTGGAGGTCAGCGACCGCAGATTCCACTGCTGGAAACGCGCGGGCCATGGCAATGTCGATCTGGGCAAGTCGCTGCAGGAAAGCTGCGATGTCTATTACTATGAATTGGCCCTGCGGACAGGGATCGAGAAAATCTCCGAAATGGCCCGCCGCCTCGGCCTTGGCGTGCACCATGATCTGCCGATGACCTCCGTAGCCAGTGGGCTGGTGCCTGACCGCGATTGGAAACGCGAAACGCGCGGCGAGGAGTGGCGCATCGGTGATAGCGTGAACGCCTCCATCGGGCAGGGTTACGTGCTGAGTTCTCCCTTGCAGTTGGCAGTGATGACCGCGCGGCTGGCCACAGGGCGCAGCGTGACGCCCCGACTGATCAAATCCATCGACGGGGTCGAGACCCCCACCGGCCATGGTGAGGATCTGGGCCTCAACGAGAACAATCTGCGCCAGATACGCCGTGCGATGTATGACGTGGTCAACACCCGGCGCGGCACCGCCTATGGCAGCCGGATCATCGCGGATGGGATGCGCATGGCGGGCAAGACCGGCACCAGTCAGGTGCGCAATATCACCACGGCCGAGCGCGCCGCCGGTGTGCGCCACAATGAGGACCTGCCATGGGAGCGCCGCGACCACGCGCTTTATGTGAATTACGCGCCTTATGATAATCCCAAGATCGCCGTGGCCGTGATCGTGGAGCATGGCGGTGGTGGTTCCACGGCGGCGGCTCCCATTGCACGTGATGTCACGCTTCAGGCGCTTTATGGCGAGGACCCGCCGCTTGATGCCTACCCCACCAAGGACCGTGCAAGCGTCAAGGCCCTGCAAGCCCGTCTGCGCGAGGCGCGGCCCGATTACCGCGCAGAGGCCCGTGACCGCGCATGAGCTATCTTGAATATACCGTCAAAACCACACCTTCGCGCCTGAGAAAGATTCTCTACCTCAATTGGCCCCTTGCCTTGTTGCTGACGGCGGTGGCAGGCGTGGGCTTCTTGATGCTTTATTCGGTCGCGGGCGGCTCATTCCAGCCATGGGGAGAGCCACAGATGAAGCGGTTCGGCCTTGGCTTTGCCTTGATGATTTTCGTCGCGATGATCCCGATCTATTTTTGGCGCAATGTGGCGCTCCTTGCCTATCTTGTGGCGCTGGCTCTCTTGGTCGCGGTGGAGTTTTTCGGCGCGGTCGGCATGGGAGCACAGCGGTGGATTGATCTCGGCTTCATGCGGCTTCAGCCTTCGGAACTGATGAAGATCACCCTCGTGATGGTGCTGGCCGCCTATTACGACTGGTTGCCACTCGGGCGCACCTCCAAACCCGCTTTCGTGCTGATCCCCGTGATCCTGATCATGATCCCGGTCTTTTTGGTGCTCAAACAGCCTGATCTCGGCACGTCCATCCTGCTTTTGGTGGCGGGGGCCATCATGATGTTTTTGGCGGGCGTTCATTGGGCCTATTTCGCCGCCGTTCTGGCCGCTGGTATCGGCCTCATCACGGCCGTGTTCCAAAGCCGCGGCACCGATTGGCAGCTCTTGGCCGATTACCAGTATCGCCGGATAGACACGTTTATTGACCCTTCAACCGATCCTTTGGGCGCGGGTTATCACATCACACAATCCAAGATCGCGCTTGGTTCTGGCGGCTGGACGGGGCGTGGCTTCATGCAAGGCACGCAAAGCCGCCTTAACTTTCTGCCCGAAAAGCATACCGATTTCATCTTCACCACCCTGGCCGAGGAGTTTGGATTTCTCGGCGCAATCTCCCTGCTGACCCTTTATGCGTTGATCATCGTATTCTGTGTCGCCTCCGCCATGGCCAATCGCGACAGGTTTTCATCGCTGATGATTTTGGGGGTGGCAGCCACGTTTTTCCTCTTTTTTGCGGTCAACATGTCGATGGTGATGGGTCTGGCGCCCGTTGTCGGTGTGCCGCTGCCTTTGGTCAGCTATGGTGGCTCTGCCATGCTGATCCTGATGATCGGCTTCGGCCTCGTGCAAAGCGCCCATGTTCACCGCCCAAGGTAGTCCCATGCTCAACATCCTTTTCGCCGCCCGCCCCGCCCGTTTCCCCGATTACGCAGGGCCCCTGCGCACGGCCCTCGCCAATGCCGGCATCGACGCGCATCTGGCCATGGATATCGCACCGGAGGAGGTGGATTACATCGTCTATGCCCCCAATTCCGTGGTGCAGGATTTCGCGCCCTTTACGCGCTGCAAGGCGGTTCTGAGCCTTTGGGCCGGGGTGGAGGGGGTCGTGGGCAACACGACGCTGAAACTTCCACTCGCGCGGATGGTGGATCATGGGCTGACCCAAGGAATGATGGAATGGGTCGCGGGCCACACATTGCGCCACCATCTCGGGATGGACCTGCATATCCACGGGCAGGATGGGATCTGGCGCGATTATGCGCCGCCCTTGGCGAGGGACCGCAAGGTGACCGTTCTGGGCCTCGGGGCGTTGGGGGCTGCCTGCGCAGGGGCGCTGCGTGATCTGGGCTTTCGCGTGACCGGGTGGAGCCGCTCACCCAAAGACGTGCCGGGCATCCGTTGTTTGAATGGTGAGGCTGGGCTGGCAGAGGCGCTGACAGGCGCGGAAGGTCTGGTGCTTTTGTTGCCCGCCACGCCCGCGACAGACAATCTGATCAACGCCGAGCGCCTCGCCCTACTGGCCCCCGGTGCCTTTGTGATCAATCCCGGGCGCGGCCCATTGATCGACGATGCGGCACTTCTGGCAGCCCTTGATACGGGCCAGATCGGCCACGCGACGCTCGATGTTTTCCGAAAGGAACCTTTGGCCAAGGATCACCCCTACTGGGCCCATCCAAATGTGACCGTAACGCCCCATATCGCCTCAGAGACCCGCCCCGTCACCGCGTCCGAGGTCATCGTCGAGAACATCCGGCGCGGCGAGGCGGGAGAGCCGTTATTGC
>JBASXE010000475.1:0-3076 GCA_049276875.1 Roseovarius sp.
ATGCGGCAAAACCACCGACGATGGACAGCACGAAAATCACCGGCGCGAGGATGGTGAAAGGCGTCCGTAGCATCCACACAAACAGGGGGATGAACGCGAGGTTGATAAAAACCGCCACCATGTTCGAGATATAGAAGGATCCGATCAGCCCCCAGACGAATTCGCTTTCATCGATGAAAAGCCGCGGGCCAGGTGTCAGACCCCAGATCACCATACCGCCCAGCAGGATCGCCGTTGTGGGCGAGCCAGGAATCCCCAGCGTCAACATTGGCAGCATAGAACCTGTGGACGCCGAGTTGTTGGCAGCCTCGGGTGCCGCGACACCATCGGGTGATCCTTTGCCGTATTCTTCGGGCGTCTTGGAGACCATTTTGGCCACGCCATATGACATCAGAGAGCCGGGCGTGGCGCCTGCGGCTGGCAAAACACCTACAAAGAAGCCGAGGATCGAGCCGATCCAAGTGCCTTTCCATCCCCGGCGCACTGCTTCTTTGGCGTCCGAGGCAAGGCCCTTGGCGGTCATCTTGGGGTTGGTCGTTGTGATCTCGCCGCGGGTTTGCTCAATCGTCCAAATCATTTCGCCAATGCCGTAGACACCGATGGCAAGCACAATGAAGCCAATCCCGCGCAGGAAGCCTTGGATGTCAAAAAGCACAAGCCGCGGTTCGCCAGAGATCGTGTCAAACCCGACAGTCGCAAGCACCAGGCCAAAGCAGATCGAGAAAACCGTTTTGGGAATGTCATCTCCTCCCAGACCGACAAAGGTCGCGAAAGCCAGCAGCATCAGCGCAAAAATCTCGGGCGGGCCAAAATTGAGCGCCACAGTCGCCAGAAGCGGTGCAAAGAGCGAAAAGAACACGGTGGCGACCGTGCCCCCGACAAATGAGGCGAGTGCAGCTGTGACCAGCGCGAGACTGGCGCGCCCCTGAAGCGCCAAAGGCCGCCCGTCAAAGGTTGTCGCCACAGCCGTTGAGGCACCGGGTATGCCCAATGTGATTGATGAAATCGCACCGCCATACATGGCCCCGTAGTAGATGGCCGCAAGGAAGATGATCGCAGAGGCAGGCGGCACCAGAAACGTGATGGGCAAAAGGATCGCCACACCGTTGACCGACCCCAACCCTGGCATTGCGCCGATAAAGAGCCCGACCGTCACGCCAATCACGATCAACATCAGATTGATAGGCTCAAGCGCCATCAACACGCCGTCGGCAAGCAATGATAAAACTTCCATGGTGATCCTCTGCTCGGGGCTGTGTCAGTAAATGACGTCGTACATGAAATCGAAAAATGGCTGCGTGAACTGCAGGCCCTGCGGCATCGAAATCTGCATTGCGCCTTCAAAGAAAAAGAACAGCCCAATGGGCAGAATGCTCGCCATGGCCAGAGTCAGCAGCCACGAATGCCGCCCCAGAAATCTCAGGTAGTAGACGAGGAAAATCGCAACGGCGCCATACATCGACACCAATGAAATCAAGGCAACGAAACCGATGACCCCGCCACCCACATGGGCAACAGTGAGCCACCCGAAGGAATCCATCAAAGGTTCGTCCGACACCGAGGCGGGCGTTTTGCCGCGCCACCAGTTCCACGCGACAGCAACGCAGCTGAGCAACATGCCAAACGACAACCAGAAGGGCCAAAACCCACCACCTGGCCCTTCGCCGCGAATGTATCCGATGGGAAGTTCAGTGCTCTTCCACATCAGATACACGGAAAAGAGGGCAAGAAGCCCTGCGAGTGATATCTCACCTTGGCGCATCGCTGCCCTCTTTTCGTTGTCTGGATTTAGCCGTCAATTTCGGAAAGCAGCTTGCGGTGGTTTGCAACCTGCGTAGCCCAGTATGCGCGTGTTTCAGCTTCATCCATTGGCAGCGGAGACAGACTTTCGGACACCAGATAGTTTTGCCACTCTTCGCCCTCATAGACGGCGTTGAACAGGTCACGGTAGTAGGCGGCCGCTTCGTCCGACATGCCCGGTGCGCCGACGACTGCCCGCTGATTATAGTAGGAGAAGTCGTGTCCCTTTTCCTTCAGGGTCGGCACGTCTGGATAGGCCTCCATCCGCTCGTCAGAGAAGGCCAGAAGGGGGACGAAATCGCCGGCTTCATAAAAGCCCTTGGCCTCAGCCGGGTTGTTGACAGTCGCCATGATCTGCTGGCCCGCGAGGTCCTTGGCCACGGCGCCGCCGCCATCATATGGAATGTATTTGATGTCGAGGTCGAAGGCCCCTGCCATATAAGCGATGACGATCGAGTCTTCCTGACCGGACCCAGTGCCACCCATCACATATTCGCCGTCCATTTCACGGACCTTTGCGAGGAATTCCTCGAAAGTCGTGATGCCGGAGTCCTTGTGAACCCAAAGCACGAATGGATCGACGCCCATCATCATAATCGGTGTGAAGGTTTCGATGTCGATGCCAAGAGCATCTTGGCGAATGGGTGTTGTATAAAAGGAGTTGAGTGTGACCATCAACGTATGGTCAGGATCGCGTGCATCATTGAGATGCAGCAGCGCCTCTGCACCGGATCCGCCACCACGGTTGGTCGGGATCAATGGTCTGTTTGCCATATCGTTGGCTTCGACAACGGATTGCACGAACCGCGCGATCTGATCTGCGCCACCACCGGAGCCAGCCATGATCGTGAAATCAATCGGGCGTGTTGGTTGCCAGTCCTGAGCCATGGCTGAAATCGGCAGTGTCGCAAGGGCGCTGCCAACGGCCATCCCCATAAAAAGCCTTTTTGTGAACTTCATTTTTTAGTCCTCCCTAAATTGTCCGATACATTCGGACTTGCAGTTGCCGCGTTACACGCAGAATTCTTGTCCCGTGGGGATTGCACCCATCGTCTTTGGCCGTCGTTCGGCCAAACAGATACTTCAATGAGCCATCAAAATTGGCATTTCCGTTTTGTCCACGATGCGCGCGGTGTTGCCCCCAAAGAGCATCTCCGTTTCATGGCTGTGGCTATAGGCTCCGATAACCAGCAGGCTGGCGCCGATGTCTTTGCAGGCCTTAAGAAGCTCTTTCGCGGCGTCTTTGCCGTCAAAGCCTACAATCTCGGCCTTGATG
>JBASXE010000476.1:0-31924 GCA_049276875.1 Roseovarius sp.
ATGTTCGAACACCATCCGCACAGCACGTTCGCGCACCTCAGGTGAATATCTGTTGCCACATTTGTTCTTTTCCATAACCCAGTATCCTTACTTCTGGGTCTCCAGCAAACAAGGGGCGGTTCAATCCGCCCAACGTGATGCGGTTCCACACCAACTCGCCGAATGTGTCGGTTGATACGATCGTGGAACTTGTGGCGCTGTCGCGCGGGCGCACGCGGTTGAGCTTTGTGGCTGATGTGCATCCGAAAAATCTTGGGGCACGCTTGGTGCTGCAATCGCTGAAACTGGCCAAATCCAGCGTGACCCGGCGATTTGAACAGCGCATCGCCACCTATGCGCGCGAGCTTGAAGATCGGTATTCGCAACGCAGCTAAGCACTCGGGTATAACTGAACATTTGAAAGGCGCGCAGGCTGGAGGGCCTGCGCGCCTTTTGGGTGGTCCACAACCCCTCGGGAGGGACGGTCCAAGGGACTGTGGAGCCGGGGGTGCCTTAGCCGATACGTGTGTTACGGTCCTGAACGCTGAGTTCGGCGAACTTCTCGTTACGCTCTTGAACGCTGAGTTCGGCGAAGCTGCCTGCCGCACGTTCTTCGACGCTGAGTTCGGCGAAGGTGTTTGGCTTGCGCTCTTCGGTGCTGAGCTCGGCAAGTGTTGCAGAGGCGCTGTAGGGTGCTGGTGTGAGCGTGAGGGAGGTTTGTTGTGTTGCCAGAGCCGGTGTTGCGGTGGCGGCGATGAGGGCGATGATGCTGATGGAGCGCATTGTGAAGTCCTTTCCTGAACTATCTGTTTTCATGTTTTGTGGGCGGTGTTGCCCGTCGTCATGAGCTATAGTTAGGGGGCAATTTCCGAGAAAGATATGGACCTCGCGCGCCTGTGCAAACGCGTGCACACTGGCGCGCGGGCGCGTGATCAACATGAGAGCATTCCGTGACGCAAAACGCCCGCAAGCGAGGTCCTGCGGGCGTTCTAAGCATTGTATTTACGAGAAAATCAGTCTCTGCTGGGGTCGCGCGGATAGACGCCCAAAAGTTTCACTTCGGATGTGAAGTAGTCCAATTCCTCAAGTGCGCGTGAAACAGAAGGGTCATCTGGGTGCCCATCGACATCCGCGTAGAACTGTGTGGCGGAAAAAGATCCGCCCACCATGTAGCTTTCGAGCTTGGTCATGTTGACGCCGTTGGTCGCAAACCCCCCCATCGCCTTATAGAGAGCGGCCGGAATGTTGCGGACCTGAAAGACGAAACTGGTGATCATGCCGTCCGGGCCACGGCGGCTGAGGTCTGGCTTGCGGGCCATGACGAGAAAACGGGTGGTGTTGTTGCCCTCATCCTCGATCTCGCGTGCGAGAATATTGAGGCCGTAAATCTCCGCGGCCAGATCAGCGGCCAGCGCTGCGGTGCTCGGACCGGCGAGCTCTGCAACCAGACGCGCGGAGCCTGCGGTATCGGCACCCGTGACACGCTCTATACCATGCTTGGCCAGAAACGCGCGGCATTGGCCCAAAAGCATCGGGTGGCTCATTGCCTGTTTTATATCCTCAAGCGCCACCCCCGGCAAAGCCATGAGCGCGATAGAGACCCGCACGAACGCCTCGTTCACAATATGAAGCCCCGATTCCGGCAGCAGATGATAGACATCTGAAACCCGCCCGAAGGTCGAATTCTCCACCGGCAGCATGGCAAGCTCGGCCTGACCCGAGCGCACGGCCTCGATCGCATCCTCAAAGGTTTTACAGGCAAGCGGCGTAAGATCCGGATAGGTCTTGAGGCAGGCCTGTTGGGAATAGGCCCCCGGCTCGCCCTGAAAAGCAATCGATTTGGTCATGCGGCGCTCCCCGGCATTTCCCCCATCAGGGGCGTTTGGTCGCGGAAACTACACCTTGCGCAAAGGGAGGGGAAGCGGATAGATACCCCGCAAACAAACACATTATGGATGCGGGATTTATGTTCGACACGATGACCCTAACCAAGATCACCGGAGCTTTTTGCGGGGCTTTGCTTGTCTTCCTTCTGGGCAAGTATGCGGCTGAGAACGTTTACAAGGCCAGCGTGCCTCACGGAGACCACGGCGAGGAAGTCGTGCAGGGTTATATTGTTGACACCGGCGCGGAAGAAGAAGTGGTCGAGGAAGAAGTGCCGATCGAGGTCATTCTGGCCGCAGGCGAAGCCAGCAAAGGTGAACGGGTGTTCAACAAATGCCGCGCCTGCCACATGCTTGACGCAGGTGAAAACGGTGTCGGCCCCTATCTTTACGGGGTAGTCGGTCGCGAAAAGGGTGCCGCCAACGGCTATGCATACACGGCCGCTCTGGGAGATCTGGACGGCGAATGGTCGCCTGAGAACATCTATGCGTTCCTTGAGAATCCCGGCGCCTATGCGCCCGGCACTGCCATGAGCTATGCTTTGAAAAACAGTGCCGAGCGGGCGGACGTGATCGCCTATCTCGACAGTCTCGACGACTGAAACCGCGCCGCGACGTGATCCAAGGCCGCCGCCCGACTGGGCAGGCGGCCTTTTTCTTGGGCGCTGGATATGCGGTAAATCGCCGGGGATGGGTTGAATGTTTGGCGGCGCTGCCATTAGCTTGCACGGCAGCAAAAACGCACCACATAAAAACGAGTGCTGTCAGGAGGTATGACAATGACCGGACCTAAACAAACAGGGCTGGCGCGCACAATGCGTGCTGAGATGTGTGTGCGGCTGGGTTCCGTAGGGGGCGCGTTCATGGGGCTGGCCATTGGCGCGCTTGCCGCCGGGGCGGCGCTTGCTGAGGAGGGTCTCATCAAGTCGCATGGCTATTCCTTCTTTGGCGAACTGAGCTATCCCGAGGATTATACCCATTTCAATTATGTGAATCCCGACGCGCCCAAGGGCGGAGAAATCTCGCTTGCGGCGTCTGGCACATTCGACTCCATGAACCCGTTCACACGCAAAGGGCGCGCCGGCGCGCTGTCGTGGATGGTTTATGAGAGCCTTCTCGGCGATATGCCCGCGACGAGCAGCGGCCTTCCTGCGGATGTTTATGGCGAGGCTTATGGCCTTCTGGCCGAGAGCCTTGAATATGACGAGGGCAAGACCTTCGTGATTTTCAACATGCGGCCTGAGGCGCGATTTTCCGATGGCACGCCGGTGACGGCACATGATGTGGTCTTTTCTCATAACCTCTTTCTCGAACAGGGCCTGAAATCCTATGCGGATGCGGTCAAGCTGCGCATCACCGGGGCTGAGGCTCTGAGCGATCACCGGGTCAAGTTCACCTTTGCCGATGGTATCTCGCGCCGCAGCCTGATTGATCAGGTGGGCGGCACGCCTGTCTTCCCGCGTGCGTGGTATGAAGAGACAGGGGCCCGGCTGGATGAGCCGCGTCTGGACGCGGCACCCGGCTCCGGACCCTATATGCTCGAAAGCTATGATGTAAACCGGCGTATCGTTTACAAGCGTAACCCGGATTACTGGGGCGCGGACCTGCCGATCAACAAGGGCCGGCATAATTTCGACCGCATCCGGCTTGAGTATTTTGCTGATGCGGGCGCGGCTTTCGAGGCGTTCAAGGCGGGCGAGTATACGTTCCGGTCTGAGACCAACTCAAAGCAATGGGCGACAGGCTATGACTTTCCTGCTGTCGAGAATGGCTGGGTAAAGACCGATATACTGCCCGATGGCACACCGCCCAGCCCCTCTGGGATCATCTTCAACCTTGGCAAGGAGGTCCTACAGGATGTGCGCGTCCGCGAGGCGATCACCCTGGGCTATAACTCCGAGTGGACCAACGAGTCGCTGCAATTTGGTCTCTTCAAGCAACGTCACTCGTTCAGTCAAGGAACACCGGCAGAGGCCCAAGGTGTGCCAGAAGGGGCCGAGCTTGAGCTGCTGAAATCGCTGGGCGATGTTGTCCCGCCCGAGATGCTGACCGAGCCTGTGGTGATGGCGCATACCTCTGATCCTTCGCGCCTTACGGACAGGCGCAACCTGCGCCGCGCTATGAAGCTCCTGGATGAGGCCGGCTGGACTGTGGGCGATGACGGGATGCGGCGTAACGCGGCGGGCACGCTTTTGTCGCTGGAACTGCCGATCAACTCCTCCGGTTCTGCCACGCTCAGCGCTGTGGTCGAGAATTTCGCCAAGAACCTGCAAACTATGGGCATTGATGCGAAGGTCGAAAAGCTCGACCCCTCCACCTATACCAACCGCGACCGCGACCGTGATTATGACCTGATCTTTGACAGCTACGCGGCTTTCCTCGGCAGCGGCACAGGCCTGATGCAGCGCTACGGATCGCGCGAGGCGGCCTTTAGCCTGTTCAACCCTGCAGGGCTTGCCAGCCCCATGGTCGATGCGATCATTGAGGCCTCGCTCAACACCACGACCCGCGAGGATGAGCTGGTGGCCCTTCGGGCGCTTGACCGGGCGTTGCGCTATGAGCGGTTCATGATCCCGACCTGGTACAACGGCACCCATTGGGTTGCGTATTGGGACATGTTCGAACATCCAGAAGAGATCCCGCCCTATGCGCTCGGGAGCCTCGATTTCTGGTGGTATAACGCCGAGAAGGCCGAGGCCCTCAAAGCCGCCGGCGCGCTGAGGTAGCCCGCCGATGGGGGCCTATATCCTGCGCCGGCTCTTGCTTATCATCCCGACGCTCTTTGGGATCATGGTCATCAACTTCGCGCTGGTGCAATTCGTGCCCGGCGGCCCTGTCGAGCAGGCGATTGCCAACATGCAAGGCGAAGGCGACGTGTTTGAGAGTTTCTCGGGCGGCGGCAATGACGCTGGGCAAGATCTGGCCACTCAAGGGGCGGGCGACAGGTATCTGGGCGCGCGCGGCCTTCCACCCGAGATGATTGCGGAGTTGGAAAAGCAGTTCGGCCTCGACAAGCCGCCCTTGGAGCGGTTCGTCAACATGATCTGGAATTACATGCGGCTCGATTTCGGGGAGAGCTATTTCCGCAAGATCGAGGTGCTGGATCTGGTGTTGGAGAAGATGCCGGTGTCCATCACACTGGGGCTTTGGTCGACGCTCATTGCGTATTTGATCTCCATCCCTCTGGGTATCCGCAAAGCGGTGCGGGACGGGTCGAGCTTCGATACATGGACCTCCGCCGCAATCATCGTGGCCTATGCGATCCCGGCGTTCTTGTTCGCCATCATGCTCCTGGTTTTGTTTGCTGGTGGGTCCTATTGGAAGATTTTTCCGCTGCGTGGGCTGACCTCGGACAATTGGGAGCAGCTGAGCCTCATCGGCAAAGTGCTCGATTACTTCTGGCACATTGCGTTGCCGGTCCTGGCCAGCACGATTGCGGCCTTCGCAACGCTGACCCTTCTGACCAAGAACAGTTTTCTCGATGAGGTGAAGAAGCAATACGTGATGACCGCCAAGGCCAAGGGGCTTAGCGAGGGGCGCGTGCTTTACGGCCATGTGTTCCGCAATGCGATGCTGATCGTGATCGCGGGCTTCCCGGCGGTTTTTATCGGGGTGTTCTTCGGCGGATCGGTTTTGATCGAGACGATCTTCTCGCTCGACGGGCTTGGGCGGCTTGGGTTCGAGGCCGCTGTGGGGCGGGATTATCCGGTGATGTTCGGGACGCTCTTCTTGTTCGGGCTGATCGGTCTGCTGGTCGGGATTTTGTCGGATTTGATGTATGTTCTGGTTGATCCGCGGATCGACTTTGAAAAGCGGGAGGGCTGATTGGTGTTTTGTTTGGCCTGTCGCTTGGAGGCTCTGCCGGCGTGTGATTTGGGGGCTCTGCCCCCCGCTGAAAATCCTGCGGATTTCCAGCGCCCCCCGGGATATTTTGGGCAAGAAGAAGCAGGAGGGCCCCTCTGATGGCACTCTCGGCTCTCAATCAACGCCGCTGGCGGAATTTCAAGCGGAACAGACGGGCCGTGTGGTCGCTGATCATCTTCTCGGTGATTTTCACGATCACTCTGTTTGCCGAGTTCATAGCCAATGACAAACCCATTCTCGTGAGCTATCGCGGCGAGATACGGATGCCAATTTTCACCTTCTATCCCGAGACGGCATTTGGGGGAGATTTCGAGACCGAAGCGATTTACCGCGACCCCGAGGTGCGCTGTCTGATCGCATCGGGGGGGCTGGATGCGTGTTTTGATGATCCGGAGGGGGTCATTGCGGATGCCGCCGATGGCGAGGTGGCTGGTGAGCAAATTGAGACAGGCTGGGCGCTTTGGCCGCTTATTCCCTACAGCTATGACACGCCCGTGGACCGGCCCGGAGCGGCGCCGCTGCCGCCCAATGAGCAGAACTGGCTGGGCACGGATGACACCAAGCGCGATGTTCTGGCGCGGGTGATTTACGGCTTTCGGGTCTCGGTCTTGTTCACGCTGATCGTGACCACGCTGGCGTCGGTAATCGGGATCATCGCGGGGGCCGTGCAGGGATATTTTGGTGGGCTGACCGATCTGATCTTTCAGCGGATCATTGAGATCTGGGCGTCGACACCACAGATTTACGTGATCATCATCCTTTTCGCCATTCTGCCGCGAAGTTTCTGGCTGTTGGTGGGGATCACTGTGATCTTTGGCTGGATGGCCCTTGTAGGGGTCGTGCGCGCGGAGTTTCTGCGCGCGCGCAACTTGGAATATGTGCGCGCGGCCAAGGCACTGGGCGTGAATAATGCCAAGATCATGTTCCGCCATATGCTGCCCAATGCGATGGTGGCCACGGTCACGATGCTGCCGTTTGTGATCACCGGGACGATCTCGCTTCTGGCGGGTCTGGATTTTCTGGGCTTTGGTCTGCCTTCCTCGTCGCCTTCATTGGGCGAGTTGACACTTCAGGCCAAGCAGAACCTTCAGGCGCCGTGGCTGGCCTTCACCGCGTTTTTCGCCTTCGCCATCATGCTGTCGCTGTTGGTCTTCATCTTTGAGGGCGTGCGGGACGCGTTTGACCCAAGAAAGACGTTTGAATGAGCCTTCTTGAGGTCCGGGACCTGACAATCGCTTTTCGCCAGGATGGGCAGATCAAACCCTGCGTCCATGGTGTGAGTTTTACCGTGGACCGGGGCGAGACGGTGGCGCTGGTGGGCGAGAGCGGCTCTGGCAAGTCGATCACGGCGCTCAGCACTGTCTCGCTTTTGGGGAGTTCTGCGGAGGTGGGCGGGTCCGTGAAATATGACGGGCAGGAGATGGTGGGGGCCGCCGAGAAGGACCTGCGCCGGGTGCGCGGCAACGACATCAGCTTTATCTTTCAGGAGCCGATGACCTCGCTCAATCCGCTGCATACGCTTGAAAAGCAGCTGGCCGAAAGCCTCGCTCTGCATCAGGGGCTGAACACCGAGCAGGCACGCCCACGGATCATCGAGCTTTTGACGCGGGTCGGCATTCGCGACCCTGAAACGCGTCTTGGGGCCTATCCTCATCAGCTCTCTGGTGGGCAGCGGCAGCGGGTGATGATCGCCATGGCGCTGGCCAACAAGCCCGACATCCTGATCGCGGATGAGCCGACGACGGCGCTGGATGTGACCATTCAGGCGCAGATTCTGGAGCTTCTGGCGGAGCTGAAGCGCGAGGAGAATATGGGGCTTTTGTTCATCACCCATGATCTGGGCATCGTGCGGCGGATTGCCGACAAGGTCTGTGTGATGAAGGACGGGATGATCGTTGAGGCGGGCCCCACGGCAGAGGTTTTTGACGCGCCGCAACACCCCTATACGCAGGCGCTTCTGAGTGCGGCGGCGGCGGGACGGCCCGCACCCGTTGCCGAGGGCGCGCCGGTCGTGGTCGAGACGGATGATCTGCGCGTGTGGTTCCCAATCCAGCAGGGGTTCCTGAAACGCACGGTGGGCCATGTGAAGGCGGTGAATGCGGCAAGTTTGCAGGTGCGCGCGGGCGAGACGCTTGGCATTGTGGGCGAATCTGGTTCGGGCAAGACCACGCTGGCGCTGGCGATCATGCGGCTGATTGCGTCTGAAGGCGGTATCCGGTTCGATGGCGAAGACGTGAATGCGTGGAGCACGCGGGACCTACGCCGCCGCCGGGCGCAGATGCAGATCGTGTTTCAAGACCCTTACGGCAGCCTAAGCCCACGCATGACCTGTGAGCAGATCATCGCCGAAGGCTTGGGCGTGCATGGGACACCGGACGGGCGCGCGGTGCGTGATCTGGTGGCCGAGGTGCTGGAGGAGGTGGAACTGCCACAAGACGCGATGGACCGTTACCCGCATGAGTTTTCCGGCGGACAGCGGCAGCGGATCGCGATTGCGCGCGCGATGATCCTGCGGCCCAAGCTTGTGGTGCTGGACGAGCCAACGAGCGCGCTTGATATGACGGTGCAGGTTCAGATCGTGGACTTGCTGCGCAGGCTTCAGCAGAAATATGGGCTTGCCTACCTTTTCATCAGCCACGATTTGAGCGTGGTGCGGGCGATGAGCCACAAGATCATGGTGATGAAGCAGGGCGATGTCGTGGAGGCGGGCATGGCCGAAGATCTCTTCGAGCGGCCCAAGACCGAGTATGCGCGCACGCTGCTGTACGCCTCGATGCATCCGGCGGGATGAACGCGCAGTTTGCGACTGCGTGATCAGATTGCCGAGCTGTGCCCTTCGGTCCTCATTTCGTACATATCCACGGATTGCGCGATCATGCGGGTCTGTCTAGGCTACAGTCGGCCCCTGCGCCCAGCGACCGCGCAGAAACCACACCAGATTGTAGAATTGCGCATCAATCGCCGCCGGGGCATCGCCCAGCAAGAATGCGCGGTTGTCTGCGAGTTGTTCATTGAGCCAGCCAAGCGGCGCACGAAACTGCGCGGCGAGATGGGGCAGGTTTGCATTGGCGGCCTTCAGCCCCTCGGCCCAGTCCTGCCCGAAATAGAGCCGCCCGCGATCGGCGGCGGAATCCTCGGGCAGGTCATCGCCTGCTGCCCCCAGAATGACCTTCACGGCCATGTCAAAAAGCCCGCCATCGGTCCAACGACTGAGGCACCACATAAGGCCCGCATCCGCGCTGGGAAAAAATGTGGGTGAGGGGACGCGGCTCTCAAGCTCGCGCAGGATGCATTGGCTGTCGCAATAGATATCGGCCCCGATCTGCATCACGGGCGTGCGTCTGTAACCGCCCGTCAGGGCCGTCAACATCGGCTTGGGCGCAATCCGGGGGATCAGCACGTTGCGCCACGCAAGGCCCTTGATGCCAAAGGCGATCCGCGCCTTCTCGGCCACGGGCGATTGCGGGTAAGTGTGCAGAATTATCTCAGGGTGCGTGCCGGACATATCGGGCCTTTTGTGCAGGGCCTATGGTGTGCGCTCAGACGACGGCGCGGGCGCCAAGACGCGCCAGTCAAAAGCGCCTGATGTTGGGAATGGAACCACAGTCTAGCAAATGCTTAGCCGGGCTCGATCATAAAACAGGTGAATTTCTTGGCCGAGAGGCGGCGACAAGCGCGGTCTGCGGTCTCACGGGTCAGCCCCATGAAATTGGCGTCAAATCCGCCTGCGCGTTTGACCACTTTGCGCAAGGAGCCATCCAGCGTGCTCATCTCGCTCAGCGCGGTTTTTAGGAGCACTTTGCTCGCTTGATATTGGCTCGGATAGCGACCTACGTTGATGCCCCAGTTATGCCCGCCTGAGGTGGAGACGCGGGTCACGACCTCTTGCACGGGATCGGCGGTTACGATCTTGGCGTCAATCAGATCTTGTGGCCTGCGTTGGGGTTTCAAAGCCACTGTAGGTGCAACGGAGGCGAGGATGATCTCTTCGTTAGGCGTATTTGGCGTATTTGGCTCTGACGCGGCGGCGGGCGCCTGTATGGCGTCGGCTTCATCCAAGGGCTCAGCCAAAGGCGCGGGCTGTAGAACGGCGAGGTCGATATCAGCCTGTTTGGCCGCCTGCAGTGCTTTTTCGATATCTGACTGATTGGCCACAAGGAGGGGCACCTCAGGCACGGGGCGTGATTGGGGGCGCAGGCTTTTCTTCACGGCGGCGGCAGAGATCAGGCGCACCGTCCGCCCGGCGGCACCGGATGTGGCGACTTGGGTGTCCGGTGCGGCGTCGTCGCGGGTGCCGGGGCCTTGATAGGCGGGTTTGGTCGGACGGTTGAGGGCCACGCGGCTCGGTGCGCGCTTGAAACCCAGGTCCAAAAGCTCGGCCACGCGGGCGTTGCGTGTGTTGGTCGAGCGCCCGCCGAAGACGGTGGCGATGATGCGTTCCTCACCGCGCTCGGCACTTGCCACGAGGTTGAAGCCTGCCGCACGGGTGTAGCCGGTCTTGATCCCGTCCGCACCGCGATAGGAGTTGAGCAGGCGGCGATTGGTGTGCAGCACTTTGCGCATACCTGCGTCGGCTTCGATCCGGGAGAAAAGGTTGTAATACTCAGGGTAATCATAAAACACATGTCGCCCCATCACCGTCATGTCACGGGCGGTGGAGAGGTGTCCGGATTCCGTCAGGCCGTGGGCGTTCTTGAACGTGGTGCGCGACATGCCCAGCGCCTTGGCGGTTCGGTTCATCCGACGCGCAAACGCGGCCTCGGAACCCGAGATCGCCTCGGCAATCGCGGTGGAGGCGTCATTGGCGGATTTCACTGCCGCCGCGCGGATAAGAAACCGCAGCTTGATGGATTGCCCAGCCTTGAGGCCCAGCTTGGAGGGCGGCTCGTTTGCGGCGTGGCGAGAAATTGTCACCATGTCGTCGAGACCGATCTCGCCGTTCTCAATAGCCTCGAACACTATATAGAGCGTCATCATCTTGGTGAGAGAAGCGGGGTGCAGGCGGGTGTCGGCATTGCGTGCATGAAGCACCTTGCCGGTGCGCGCGTCCATTACCATCGCTGCATAGGGCGCGGCCGCCGCGCTCAGCGGAACGATCACGAACATCCAGATTGTGGCCAGCGCCAACACGCCAAGCCGGATCAGTTGCCTACCCCGAGCCTTCATGGAACTACTCTTTTTTCTGCCTCGCGCCGCCGGTTATCCGACTGACTTCATTATTTTCAAAATGCTAACACATCAGTTCCATCGAATAAACCCTTCAATTTGCGTGGATTTATGATTTCTTACGCGTGTAAAACGGAAGATGTTGGGGGTGGGTGGATGCCGTGCACAACACTGGCCAATGTGGCGAGAATGTGGCGAAGGGCTTAGCGCGCCAGAGCGGCGACGCGGGCATGGCACGGGCAGCCGGTCAGATGGTCGTTGACCAACCCGCAAGCCTGCATGAACGCATAGACGATTGTGGGACCGCAGAACTTGAATCCGCGCTTTTTGAGGTCTTTGGAGATCGCTGTGGACAAAGGTGTGAAGGCAGGCACATCGGCCTGATTGGCGAATGTGTTTTGCAGCGGGGCCCCGCCGACGAAGTCCCAGAGATAGCGGTCAAACCCCTGCTCGGCCTCGATCCGTTGCCAGGCTTTGGCGTTGGTGATCGTGGCCTCGATCTTGCCCCGGTGGCGGATGATGCCTGCGTCACCGAGAAGCCGTGCCACCTCAGGCGCCCCCCATGTGGCGATCAGATCGGGGTCAAAACTCGCAAAAGCCGCACGAAAATTATCGCGCTTTTTAAGGATCGTGATCCAGCTCAGCCCGGCCTGAAACCCGTCGAGCACAAGCTTTTCCCAAAGTGCGCGGCTGTCATACTCGGGCACGCCCCATTCGGTGTCATGATAGTGGACATAGATCTCCTCAAGCCCGACCCATCCACACCGCTCGGCCATGACGCCTCTCCCCGGTTCGTTCAAATTATCCGTTTAAGGGTTCCTTAGCGCCGGCGGCGCAATGTGTCACGGATCAAATCGGAGACTGCCATGAGTGATGCGCGTAAGGCCAAGTGGGCCGATATCCCTGCCGGCCACCAAGACCCGCTATCCTATGCCATCAGCGCGCGGGACAGATCCGTGATTGAAATGGTGGATGCAGCTGTGCGGCACAAGCAGGTCATGTTGGCTTTTCAGCCGGTCGTGACAGCAGGGTCAGGTGGGCAAATCGCATTCTACGAAGGGTTGATCCGGGTTTTGGATGCGACCGGGCGGATCATTCCGGCCAAGGATTTCATCACCTCCATCGAGACGACGGAGACGGGGCGAATCGTTGATTGCCTTGCGCTGGAAAAAGGAATCCGCACGCTGGGTGCGCATCCGGATTTACGCCTCTCGATCAACATGTCGGCGCGCTCCATCGGTTATGGGCGATGGATGCGCGTCCTCAAGCGCGGGCTGGCCAATGATCCGACATTGAGTGAGCGGCTTATCCTTGAGATCACGGAAAGCTCTGCCATGCTGGTGCCGGAGTTGGTCGTGACTTTCATGGAGGAATTGCAGAGCAAGGGGATCAGCTTTGCACTCGACGATTTTGGCGCGGGCTATACCTCGTTCCGGTATCTGAAGGATTTCTACTTCGATATCCTCAAGATCGATGGTCAATTTATCCGAGGTATTGCCACCGACCCGGACAATCAGGTCTTGACCAATGCGCTGGCCAGTATCGCGCGGCAGTTTGACATGTTTACCGTTGCCGAAAGCGTGGAACGCGCCGAGGATGCGGCCTATCTGTCAGCCATCGGCATAGATTGCTTGCAGGGGTATTATTTCGGTGCGCCGTCGGTAAAGCCTGCATGGCTAAGCCCCGAGATCGCCCGCCGCTCGGCATGATCTGATCCTTGCGTTATTCCGGCAGTTGCCGCGATATGCCCTACGCGGTATGAAAGTGACGAATTGGTGGGGGCCGATTGCGCGGACGGTCCGCGTCGCCGCCTCTCCTTGGCAAAATAAGGTGGAGACTGTCACATGACCAACGTCGTTATCGCATCGGCCGCACGCACGGCTGTCGGCTCTTTCGGGGGCTCTTTCGCAAACACACCGGCGCATGATCTTGGCGCGGCTGTTCTGGAAGAGGTTGTTGCGCGCGCGGGCATCGATAAATCCGAGGTCTCCGAGACCATTCTCGGTCAGGTGCTGACCGCGGCCCAAGGCCAGAACCCGGCGCGCCAAGCACATATCAACGCAGGCCTGCCTCAGGAGAGCGCGGCTTGGAGCATCAATCAGGTCTGTGGCTCTGGCCTGCGCGCCGTTGCGCTGGGCGCCCAGCATATTCAGCTTGGTGATGCGTCCATCATTGCGGCGGGTGGTCAAGAGAACATGACGCTCAGCCCCCATGCCTCGAATTTGCGCGCCGGAACCAAAATGGGTGATGCGAAATTCATCGACACGATGATCCGCGATGGCCTGTGGGATGCGTTCAATAATTATCACATGGGCCAAACGGCCGAGAACGTTGCCGAGAAATGGCAGATCAGCCGTGAGATGCAGGATGAGTTCGCCCTCGCGAGTCAGAACAAGGCTGAAGCCGCGCAAAAGGCTGGCAAGTTCGACGATGAGATCGTGGCTTTCACCGTGAAAACCCGCAAAGGTGATACCATTGTCGACAAGGACGAATACATCCGCCATGGCGCGACGTTGGACGCGATGCAGAAGATGCGGCCCGCCTTCACCAAGGATGGGACGGTGACCGCCGCCAACGCTTCGGGTCTCAATGACGGTGCTGCTGCCACGCTTTTGATGAGCGTAGAGGAAGCGACGAAGCGCGGCATTGAGCCCTTGGCGCGCATCGCAAGCTTTGCCACTGCTGGGCTTGACCCGTCGATCATGGGCGTTGGGCCGATCCATGCAAGCCGCAAGGCGCTTGAAAAGGCGGGCTGGTCCGTTGGTGATCTTGATCTGGTCGAGGCCAATGAGGCCTTCGCGGCACAGGCCTGTGCCGTCAACAAGGACATGGGCTGGGATCCAGCGATCGTGAACGTAAATGGCGGCGCGATCGCGATCGGGCACCCGATCGGTGCATCCGGCTGCCGGGTTCTCAACACGCTTCTGTTCGAGATGAAGCGCCGCGGTGCCAAGAAGGGCCTCGCCACGCTCTGCATTGGCGGCGGCATGGGTGTGGCACTCTGCGTCGAGCGTTGATCGCTCTGCCAAATAATTGAAAAAGGGCGCGCCAGTTGCGCCCTTTTTTATGTTTCCCGCGTGAGCAGAAAATTCATTGCGTAACATTATTGCGCATCCTACCGCTAATCAGTAACAGAGTTACCAGCGCGATACATCACATCTATACCTAAGGAGAGACAGATCATGGCACGAACAGCACTCGTCACCGGCGGAAGCCGCGGAATCGGTGAAGCGATTTCCAAAAAACTCAAAGCCGAGGGCTATAACGTGGCCGCGACCTATGCCGGCAATGATGAGGCAGCGGCCAAGTTCACCGCAGAAACCGGCATTAAGACCTATAAATGGAACGTGGCGAACTACGAAGAGAGCGCGGCGGGCATCGCAAAGGTCGAAGCCGAGATGGGCCCCATTGACGTGGTCGTCGCCAATGCGGGCATCACGCGCGACGCGCCGTTCCACAAGATGACGCCTGAGCAGTGGCATGAGGTGATCGACACGAACCTTACCGGCGTGTTCAATACAGTTCACCCGATCTGGCCCGGCATGCGCGAGCGCAAGTTTGGCCGCGTAATCGTCATTTCGTCGATCAATGGTCAGAAGGGGCAGTTTGCGCAAGTCAACTATGCTGCGACCAAAGCGGGCGATTTGGGTATCGTGAAATCGCTGGCCCAAGAGGGCGCGCGCGCAGGCATCACGGCGAACGCCATCTGCCCCGGTTATATCGCGACCGAAATGGTCATGGCAGTGCCGGAAAAGGTCCGCGAGAGCATCATTGGCCAGATCCCTGCGGGCCGTCTGGGCGAGCCGAAAGAGATCGCGCGCTGCGTGGCGTTCCTTGCCTCGGACGATTCTGGCTTCATCAACGGTTCGACCATTTCGGCCACTGGCGCGCAGTTTTTCGTCTAGCCCAGCGTTTTGCTAGAAAAAAGGGCCGGTCCTCGCGACCGGCCCTTTTGCATTCTGACCCTCAGGCGAGGGGTTATTTACGTGTCATCCATGCCCAGAAGTCGCGGATTGCTTCGTTGCGGGCCTCACGGGCTGCGTGAAAGCTGTGACGGGTACGGGCTTCGTTTGAAGTATGGGTCATCGCTGGTTTCCTTGTGCTTCAGGATTTCTTATCTGTCCTTAATATGTGCATCCTACTAACGTCATACAAACGAGACTTTCTACCGCTTCACTTAAGTGATACTTAACTGAAATGACTGACCGCCTGCCCCCTCTCACTGCCCTGCGCGCCTTTGATGCCGCCGCGCGGCACATGTCCTTTCAGCGCGCTGCGGCGGAATTGAACGTGACCCCCGCTGCGCTCAGCTTTCAGATCAAATCGCTGGAGGAGCATCTGGGCGCGCCGCTTTTCATCCGCAGCACCCGGGCGGTGTCACTGACGGAGGCAGGCTCTGCCCTTGCGCCCGGCGCGCGGGATGGGTTTGAAACGCTGTCGTCGGCTTGGCGTGCCGCAAGGCGGGTCAATGATCACGCCTCGCTGACTGTGACGGCGGGCCCCGCCTTCACCGCCATATGGCTTGCGCCGCGTCTCTACAGCTTTGCGCAGGCCCATCCCGAGATTGAGCTGCGCCTCAGCGCGGGCTTGGGTCTGGTGGATCTCACGCGAACCGAGGTGGATGTGGCGATCCGCTTTGGCTACGGGCCTGATCCGGACACCTTGTTCGCCGAGACGTTTTTGAGGGATTGGGTCGTGCCTATGATGACGCCGGAGGTTGCCGCGCAAACACCCGACCTCGCATCGATGGCGCAGGCGAACTTGATCCATCAAGATGATTTGCGCTTTCTCGATCCCCCCACGGATTGGCCTGCATGGTTTCGCGCAATGGGTTTGCCGCCGCGCGATTGGTCGGGGCAGCGGTTTTCTCAAGCTGATCATGCGATGGATGCGGCGCTGTCGGGGGCTGGAGTGCTTTTAGGACGGGTCAGTCTCGCAGCACCTCTGCTGGATGCGGGGCGGCTGGTTGCGCCCTTTAAAACAGGGCTGAAAACTATTGCGCATTACCGAATATTGTGTGTTGCAGGCACCGAGGAGCGGCCTCAGATCAAGGCCTTCCGCGAGTGGCTGAAAAATCTGACCTCCGCCATACCTGAGCAGGCGGAGGGATTTACTCTTATCGATCCGGGCGATGTGCCTGCGGCCTAGGCCGTGTCAGGCCGGGGTCGACAGGCGGGTGATCTCTTCTTTGAGACGCAGCTTTTGTTTCTTCAGATTGGCGATCTGAAGCTGGTCGATGCTCGGTGCGCGCTGTGCCGAGTCAACCTCGGCCGAGAGAGCCTCGTGTTTTCTCTTCAGTTCCTCGATGTGCGAACCCAAGCTCATAAACAATCTCCTCTCTGATTTGATGTGTAACAGTTTTATTGCAGCATATTTTTTGCCACCTGTCACGCTACGTGTGCAGCATAGCAGCGCAGAAATAGTTAACAATTTTATAGGGTTCAGGCGTGGTAGAGGTGTTTGTGGCTCGGATGGATCGCCTAAGAGTCTGGGCTTGCGTGTTTTTCGGGTCCGCGCAGATGCGGGAACGGGCCAAGCGGAAAAATGCTCGCGCCGGGGACATTTCGCTGGAAAAAGCAGCATAGGTGCGCAGAGCGGGTAGACGGCTTGCCTGCGAAAGCCCGGTCAGGGGCCGTCATGCACCTCAATGCCATTATCCGTCAGCGCGCGTGCGGCGGCGGAATAATCACGCTCGGCCACCATGAGGCGGCGGGGGAAAATACCGATGCCGCCTTCGAGGACGCTCATATTTACGTCCATTTCAAAGCAGTCTATACCCTCGCCTTGAAGCAAGGCCTGGGCAAAGGCGATTGTAGACATATCTGTGGTGCGCAGAAGCTGTTTCATAGGAATGACTTAAGGGCGCGTGCCCGGCTTGTCGAGCCGCTGCGCGAAGGTGTTATGGGATTGGATTACGCAAGCATGAAACCGCATGAGCGGCTGGCGCAGCGTTTTGAGGGCAAGCTGGGGGCGGTGAACGCCCTGATCCGGGCACGGATGGCTTCGAAACACGCGCCGCGTATTCCGGAAGTGACGGCGCATCTGGTCGAGGCTGGGGGCAAGCGGCTCCGGCCCATGCTGACGCTCGCGGCGGCGGATCTGTGTGGATATGTCGGCGACCATGACGAGAAGCTCGCGGCGACGGTGGAGTTTATTCACACGGCCACGCTTTTGCATGATGATGTGGTGGACGAGAGCGCCCAGCGGCGCGGGCGGGCCACGGCGAACTTGCTTTGGGACAATAAATCCAGCGTGCTGGTCGGAGATTACCTCTTCTCGCGCTCGTTTCAGTTGATGGTGGAGACGGGCAGCCTGCGCGTGCTCGATATCCTCGCCAATGCGTCGGCCACGATCGCCGAGGGCGAGGTTTTGCAACTCACCGCCGCGCGCGATCTGGCCACGACGGAAGCAATTTATCTCCAAGTGGTGCGCGGCAAGACAGCGGCGCTTTTCTCGGCTGCGACGGAGGTGGGCGGTGTGATCGCGGGCGCGCCCGAGGATCATGTGAAGGCGCTGTTTGACTATGGTGATGCGCTGGGGATCGCCTTCCAGATTGTCGATGACCTGTTGGATTTCCAAGGGGATAGCGCCACAACTGGCAAGAATGTCGGTGATGATTTCCGTGAGCGCAAGCTGACCCTGCCAATCATCAAAGCGGTGGCTGCGGCAGATGCCGAAGAGCGCGCGTTCTGGTCCCGGACGATCGAAAAGGGGCGGCAGGAGGAGGGCGATCTTGAGCATGCGATCGCCCTTCTGCATCGTCACGGGGCTTTGGACGCCACGCGCGCAGACGCTATTGCCTGGACCGATAAGGCCAAGGCGGCGGTTGCCCAATTGCCCGAGCACCCAGTGCGCGACATGCTGAACGATCTGTCGGATTACGTGGTGGCGCGGCTGGCCTGATGCGCTTAGCCGCCGGTGTTGAGCTGTGTCACCACAGTCCACCATCCGGCATGCGTCTCCTGCAGGCGTCCGGCAGCTGCGGCAGCGGTTTCGGCATCGTCATAAAGCCCAAAACACGTGCCGCCAGAGCCTGACATCCTTGTCAGGCGGCAGCCCGGTGTGACCTCCAGCGCCGAGAAAACCTGTGCCACCACAGGCTCGGATTCCATCGCCGCCGGTTGCAGATCATTGCGCATACCCTTGAGCCATTTGATCAGCTCCGATGCGCTTACGTCTTGCGGCAAGGCCTCAGGCATCGGGGGGTTCTCGCGGTGTTTGAGATGCGCGAACACTTTGGATGTGAGAACTGGAATATTGGGATTCACCAGCACCGCATGCAGCACGGGTAGGCCGGGTGCGCTGATCACATCCTCTCCGACGCCGCGCATCCGGGCTGCGCCGAGGCCATGGGCACAAACAGGTGTATCGGCTCCAAGGCATATCAGATCAGCTGGCACAGCGCGCCCGCTCAACTTTGACAGAGCGCGCAGCGTGGTGGCAGCGTCCGAGGACCCGCCCCCGATCCCCGCCGCAAGCGGGAGGTTTTTCTCAACGGTGATTGCGGCGTTCACACCCATCAGATCAGCGGCCATAAGCGCAAAGTTGCGCCCGTCCGTGGGCACGCCTGTGGCCGTTGGGCCTGTGACCTTGAGCGAGGTCGTGTCGGCGGGGCGCACCAGCACCCGGTCGCCGATATCGGCAAACATCACCAGCGAATCGAGAAGGTGATACCCATCCGAACGCTGCCCCGTCACATGCAGGGTGAGGTTGATTTTCGCAGGCGCAAAGGCTTCGATTACGCTGTCTGGCGCGGCATCTTCCATCGTGGCTCAGCCTTCTTCTTCGGCGGTGCGAAGGGGTGGTGACCCTTCTTCCTCAAGGACCTTGTCAAGACCGACCTCAAGCTTGCGGCGCATCCTCTCAGGGTCCACATCGGGGCTTGGGTTTTCTTCGTCCACGAAACTCAGTGCGCGGTTCCATTGGAACTTCGCCTCGGTGAACCGGCCGACGGACCAGAGCACGTCGCCTAAGTGATCGTTGACCACCGGATCGACGGGCAGCAACTCGGCGGCGCGCTCCATGTGCACGATGGCCTCTTCATAGCGCCCGAGGCGGTAGAGCACCCAGCCAAGGCTGTCGACGATATAGCCGCTATTAGGCTCAGCCGCGACGGCGCGTTCGATCATGTCGAGCGCTTCGTCCAGCTTCAGTTTCTTCTCGACCAGCGAATAGCCGAGGTAATTCAGAACCTGAGGTTGCTCTGGGTTCAGCTCCAAGGCGGCGCGGAAATCGGCTTCGGCGGGGGGCCAATCGCCTTTGCGCTCATGGGCGATGGCGCGGGCGTAATGAACGAACCATTGGTCGTTGTCTTGCGCCTGATAAAGTTCGAGCGCACGATCATAGGCGTTGATCGCTTTGTCCCACTCTTCAAGCTGGCGGTAGAGATCGCCCGCAGTGGCATGGACCAGCGGCAGATCAGGGTGGCTCACACGCAGATTTTCGAGGACCTCGGCGGCAGTGTCCAACTTGCCCGAGCGGCGCAGCGCCTCGGCACGGCCAAGTTCCGCGGAATGGAAGGCCGGGTGGTCACGCGGCACGCGCCGATAGGCTTCGGTCGCGAGGTCATAGCGTTCCAACTCGTCCAGAAGCTGTGCCGACATGATCTGTGCGTCGATATGCGTCTCGTCGAGATATTCGGCGGTGCGGGTGTAGAAGAGCACGTATTCCGGCCCTGTCTCCTGAATAAGCGCGCGCCCAAGCGAGTGGAGCGCTTCGGCAATCCCGTCGCGCGCCGATGGTATCCGCGTGTAGGAGACCGTCTCGCCCGCCTCCAGCTTGGCCCGCAGGTCTTGCAGCTGTGGATCGAGCCCGGTGCCGAACGTATCGTCAATGACTGCGATGGCCTCTTCGTTGCGCTCAAGCTGGCTCAGGACCTCGGCCCAAGAGATGATCCCCCGGCGTGTCACCTGCATCGGTCCATCCGTCTCACCGGAATAGATCCGGTCGGCGGATTCGAAATCACCCACGGAGGCAAGCGCCAGTGCCTTGTGGTAAATCGCGAAGCTGCGCAGGCCCGGCTCGGCGGCCACCGCATCAAAAAGTGTGAGCGCCTGCGCCATATCCCCAGTGCCCAATGTGGCCCATGCGGCGATCAGCCCATCGGCAAGTGGGCCGATGCCGCGATTATCCGCGATCCGCTCCAGAACGCCTGTGTAATCTTCTCGCTTGGCCTGTTCCGCCAGCAAAACCATCTGCGGGATCTGGCTGCGCAGGCCACCATCCTCCATCCGTTGGGCGATGGGCAGGGCGGTCTCAAGACGCCCCAAGGCCAGCATCGCCGTGACGGTTGCCTCCAGAATATCGGGGTTCGACGGGTCCGCTGCGAGCGCGCGGGTGAGGTAGCTTACCGCCTCGGCATAGTCGTTTTCATAGCGCGCCTGACGCGCAGCGAGATAGGCACCTGCCGCCTCTTCGGCCTGCGCGCTCGGCACGGGCGCGATATAGAGAGGGGCGGCGAGGGCGAGTATGCTGAGAAACCTGAGTGTCACGCGGGGGAACCTGCTGCTTTTGGGATGCTCGTTACAGTGCAAACTAGTCTGCCATGGCCCCCAAGGCAATGCGGGGCAGCCTTCGCCACCCCGCACCCCTGTCGATTGTCACGCCGAATTTACATATTCGGGTAGTTTGGTCCGTCCCCGCCCTGCGGCGTGGTCCATGTGATATTCTGGCTCGGGTCCTTGATGTCGCAGGTTTTGCAATGCACGCAGTTCTGGAAGTTGATCTGAAAGCGCGGGTCTTTGCCGTCTTCGTGCACAAACTCGTAGACGCCCGCTGGGCAATAACGCGCCGACGGGCCTGCGTATTTCGCCAGATTGACCGCCACGGGGATGCTCGCATCCGTCAGCTTCAGGTGCGCGGGCTGGCTTTCTTCGTGGTTTGTCATCGAGAAGCTGACATTGGTCAACCGATCAAAGCTGAGCGTGCCATCAGGTTTGGGGTAGTGGATTTCTTTGTGCTTGGCCGCAGGCTCGGTCGCGTCGGCGTCCGATTTGCCGTGGCCGATCGTGCCAAAGATCGAGGCGCCCAAAAGCGTGTTGGTCCACATGTCGAAGCCGCCCATGGTGAGCGAGGCCATGAGGCCATATTTGGACCAGAGGGGCTTTACATTGCGCACGCGTTTGAGGTCGTGGCCGATCGCGCCGGTGCGCACTTCGGTCTCGTAATCGCTCAACTCATCACCGCTGCGCCCTGCGGCGATGGCGGCTGTGGCGGCTTCGGCGGCGGCGATCCCTGAGAGCATCGCGTTATGATTGCCCTTGATGCGCGGCACGTTCACCATGCCTACGGAACACCCAAGCAGCGCCGCGCCGGGTGCCACCATCTTGGGCATGGATTGATAGCCACCCTCGGTGATCGCGCGCGCGCCATACGCCACGCGCTTTCCGCCCTTGAGAAGCTCGGCCACCATCGGGTGATGCTTGAAGCGCTGAAATTCCATGTAAGGAAAGAGATGCGGGTTCTTGTAGTTCAGGTGCACCACGAATCCCACATAGACCTGATTGTTATCAAGATGATAGATGAACGACCCACCGCCCGCATTCTTGTTCAGTGGCCAACCCATCGTGTGTGTGACGCTGCCCTCGCGGTGCTTCTCGGGATCGATCTCCCAGATTTCCTTCATCCCGAGGCCGTATTTCTGAGGCTCCTTGCCCTTGGCGAGGTCGTATTTCGCGATCACCTCTTTCGAGAGGCTCCCGCGCACGCCCTCGCTCAGGAAGACGTATTTGCCATGAAGCTCCATACCGGGCTCATATCCGGGGCCTTCGGTGCCATCGGGGTTGCGGCCAAACTCACCGGCCACGACGCCTTTGACGCTGCCATCCTCGGCGTAGACCATCTCGGAACAGGACATGCCGGGGAAAATCTCGACGCCCAGTTCCTCGGCCTGCTCCGCCATCCAGCGGCAGACATTGCCCATCGACACGATATAGTTGCCATGGTTGCTCATCAGGGGCGGCATGGGGAAGTTGGGGATGCGCAGCGCGCCCGCTTCGCCCAGCATATAGAATTTATCGTCCACAACGGGCACCGTGATCGGCGCGCCTTTTTCTTTCCAATCGGGGATCAGTTTGTTGATGCCCACAGGGTCCAGAACAGCACCTGACAGGATATGCGCGCCCACTTCCGAACCCTTTTCCAGCACGACAACCTCCGCCTCGGGGTTGAGCTGCTTCATGCGGATCGCGGCACTCAGGCCCGCGGGGCCGGCGCCCACGATCACCACATCATATTCCATCGTCTCGCGCGCGGTCTCGGTCATTTGGATATCCTTGTAACAGGGCCGCAGAGGGCCGGGTATTCAGATCTTGCCGTGCCTAGCGCGGCGCGGGTCGCGGCGTCAATGAGAACACGACGTTTCGAACAAGGGAAAACGGCAAATTGTCACGTATGGCTGCGCAGATAAGCGCCCGGCCCGCGCAATCGGCCTTGCAATCGCCCGCCTGCTCGGGGCACTCTGATGCGGCTTTGATACAACGTTTCGTCACGGACGGGCAGGGCGGTCGCCTGAGTGCGCGCCTATCACAGGGGACTACGAGTATGGACAAGATCCCGATGACACGGGCGGGGCACGATGCGCTTGAGGTTGAGCTGAAACGGCTCAAATCCGTGGAGCGTCCGGCCATCATTGCCGCTATCGCAGAGGCGCGCGAGCATGGGGATCTGTCGGAGAATGCCGAGTATCATTCCGCCCGCGAAAAGCACAGTTTCATCGAAGGGCGCGTGAAGGAGCTTGAGGGCATCCTTGGCCTTGCCGAGGTGATTGATCCCTCCAAGCTTTCGGGCTCCATCAAGTTCGGTGCGACAGTGACGCTCGTGGATGAGGATACCGATGAGGAAAAGACCTGGCAGATCGTGGGCGAGCATGAGGCCAATATCGAAAAGGGTCTTTTGAACATCAAATCCCCCATCGCCCGCGCTCTGATTGGCAAGGAAGAGGGCGACAGCGTGGAAGTGCGCACGCCGGGGGGTGATCGCGGCTACGAAGTGCTGAAGATCTCCTATAGCTGAGGGACCGATGGCAATGCGCCTTCTCCAAGGCACCACCGCAAAACGACCGCAGCTGCCGCCCGAGGCGCGCCCGAAACAGGCGCCGCCCACATCCGTTGGCATTTATGACAGACCACAGCGGGGGACACTTTCAGGGGTTGAGGTCGCGGCGCTGGTTCTGTCCGGTCTCTGGCTGGTGTTGGCGGCGGTGTTTTTCCTCTTTCTGGCACCTCCCATGCCCGGCGGTGGGGCTTTGGGCTTCTTGCTTACGATGTTGGTGGTGTTTTTGCCCGTCGCGATGATCTGGGTCGCCGCGATGGCCGCACGCTCGGCCCGGGTGATGCGCGAGGAAAGCCAGCGCCTTCAGGCCGCGATTGATGCAATCCGGCAGGCCTATGTGGCGCAGAGCCAGCGTGTGCCTGCGACGGCAGATGAGCCGTCTGTCGCGCGCAAGCTGGATGAGATCGCAGCCGCACAGCGCAAGACCGAAACCACGCTTGCGACCTTCTCGTCCTCGCGTCAGCCCGAGCCTGTGCGTCTGGCCCCGCCGCCGCCTGCGCCGGATGAGGACAGCCAAGTTGTGCTGGCTCTTGGCACCCCTGCCGAGGCGCTGAGCGCGCCCTTGTCGCGGGCCGATTTCATCCGCGCGCTGAATTTCCCCGAGACCGCCGATGACAAGGCCGGGTTCGATGCGCTGCGCAAGGCCTTGAAGGATCGTCCCACTGCGCTGTTGGTGCAGGCCGCGCAGGACGTGCTGACCCTGCTCAGTCAGGATGGCATCTATATGGATGATCTGCGTCCAGACATGGCCCGCCCCGAGGTCTGGCGCAGCTTTGCCGGCGGTGCACGGGGCCGGGCGATTGCAGCGCTTGGCGGCATCCGCGACCGCTCGTCGCTGGCGCTCACGGCGGCGCGGATGAAGCAAGACCCGATCTTTCGCGACGCGGCCCACCACTTCCTGCGCCGCTTCGACTGGATGTTCAGCGATTTTGCGGAAACAGCCTCGGATCAGGATATCTCCGCGCTGTCGGACACCCGCACCGCGCGGGCCTTCATGCTTCTGGGCCGGGTGGCGGGCACGTTTGATTGAGGGCTTAGAAGCCTGCGATCACCCCTCCACCCCAGCCGTTTCCACCACCGCGTGCATCAAGACATCCGTGCCCGCCTTGGCCCACTCCTTTGAGATTTCCTCGGCCTCATTATGGCTCAGCCCGCCCACGCAGGGGCACATCACCATCGCCGTGGGCGCCACGCGGTTGATCCAGCAAGCGTCGTGCCCCGCGCCGGAAATCAGGTTGCGGTGTGAATAGCCCAGCCGCTCTGCCGCGTCGCGGACGGCGCTCACGCAGCCTTCGTCGAATGTCACCGGGTCAAACCCGCCAACTTCCTCGAAGGTGACCTCGAGCCCCATTCCATCGCAAATCTCGGTCGCAGCGGCCTTCATCCGGGCCACCATATTCTCGATCACGTCCAAGTTGGGAGAGCGGAAATCGACGGTGAAAACCGCCTTGCCGGGAATCACGTTACGGGAGTTTGGGAATACCTCGATATGTCCCACAGCGCCCACCGCATCGGGCGCGTGGCTGAGGGCGATTTCGTCCACGCGTTCCAGCACCCGCGCCATTCCCAGACCTGCATTGCGGCGCAGCGGCATGGGGGTGGAACCGGTATGTGCGTCTGTGCCAGTGATGGTCACTTCGGTCCAGCGCAGGCCTTGGCCGTGGGTGACCACCCCAATATCCACGCCTTCAGCCTCCAGGATCGGCCCCTGCTCGATATGCAGCTCGAAAAACGCGTGCATCTTGCGCGCGCCCACAGGCTCCGCACCTTTCCAGCCGATGCGTTCAAGCTCCGCGCCGAAAGTCTTGCCCTCGGCATCTTTGCGGCCATTGGCCCAGTCCTCGTCAAAGAGGCCTGCAAAAACACCGGAGGCAAGCATGGCCGGGGCAAAACGCGTGCCCTCTTCGTTGCTCCAGTTGGTCACGACGATAGGATGGCGTGTCTTGATGCTCAGATCGTTGAGCGTGCGGATGATCTCAAGCCCCGCCAGCACGCCCAGAACCCCGTCATATTTACCGCCCGTGGGCTGCGTGTCGAGATGGCTGCCCACATAGACGGGCAGGGCGTCGGGGTCCGTCCCCTCGCGCCTTGCGAACATATTGCCCATCGTATCAAGGCCCATCGTGAGGCCTGCCGCCGCGCACCAACGTTGAAAAAGATGCCGCCCCTCGCCATCCTCATCGGTCAGCGCCTGTCGGTTATTGCCCCCCGCCACGCCGGGGCCGATCTGGGCCATTTCCATCAGGCTGTCCCAAAGACGGTCGGCATTGATGGTCAAATTCTGTCCTGGCGCAGCCATTTGGGCCTCCTTGCTGTCTCCTGTGCGGAGGCATTTTGCTTCAAATTCGGTCAACGATTGCCTGCATATGTGGGGGTGTCAAGTTGCGCCCTATGCCGCGTTAACCCCTCGTTAATCCAAAGCGCAATCGGTTCTGGCACCGGGACCAAGGCGCGGGGTAGTTTAGCCGTGGGTGGTGGGCTCCGCAGGTCTCAGGACCGGTCTGTCAGGAGGTCACAATGTCATTTGTTTCCGGGTTTGGTCGGATAGGCCCGCCTTTGTCGCTGCCGCGCACGGCTGCGGCGGATAGGGATGGGCAGCGGCCGCCTCATCCACCGCGCCGCGCCAAGGAGCGCGGCGAGGAAGAGGCTTTCGCGCAAGATGGCACCAGTGAGGCCGCGCAGAAACCAGAGCCCGTGCCAAACAGCGCCGAGGCGCATCTGCTGCGCTTTGGGATATACCCGCAGGCGCAGAACCAGAATCGCGCTGGTGCTTATATGGATGTTGCAACGGCGCGGATGCGCATCGCCCAAATCATGCGCGCAGTGGACGAAGCGAGCCGGATTTCCGGCATCCCCCGCCCTGCGCCGGGGCTGACGGGGGAAATCCTGGGGCCGGAGGATGCGGGTGGCGATGATGCGCAGGTGATTGCGACTGGGCCGGATGCACCGCCTGAAAAGCGATAAGATTGCTTACCGTTCCTGCTCGTGGGCAAATCGTTGCCGCGCAATAACCTCATGGGCCTCTGCCTTGCGCTGATTGTTCAGCGCAGCCTCGACAAAGCCCAGATGCGCCTCCACCGCGGCGCGGGCGGCCACTGGATCGCGGGCCTGAAGCGCCGTGTTGATCGCACGGTGTTGCTCCAGAAGGGCCGTGCGCGTGGTGCTTTGGCGAAACATCATCTGCCGATTGTAAAATACCCCTTCGCGCAAAAGATCGAACATTGACCGCATCATATGCAGCATCACGACGTTATGGCTCGCCTCTAGAATGGAGAGATGAAATTCGGCGTCCAGGCCTGCTTCCTCGGACGGGTCGGGGTTCAGGTGGGCGCGCTCCATCTTGTCCATCAGGGTCTGGATCACCATCAGGTCCGTGCCCGAGGCCAGACGCGCGGCCCGCTCCACCGCGAGAGCCTCCATATCCCGGCGAAAGGCGATGTAGTCGAACACCGCCTCGTCATGCTCGGCAAACAGCCGGATGAGCGCTTCGGAGAAAGCCGAGCCCAGAACATCCGCCACATAAATCCCCGCGCCCGCGCGGCTGCTGAGAAGGCCCTTGGCCTGAAGCTCTGCCACCGCCTCGCGCAGGCTGGGACGTGACACGCCGAGCCTCTCGGCCAGTTCTCGCTCTGCCGGAAGGCGCTCACCGGGACGCAGGATACCGCGCAGGATCAGCTTTTCAATCTGGCGGGTGACGGCTGTGGACAGCTTTTCTGGGGTGACCTTCTGGAACGGCATGGGCGGCCCTTGCGTGGTATTGGTCAGATTATATGACCACATCAGGCGCGCGGCAAGCGGCGCCTAGCGCCAAGCGTCGCCCTGATAGGGCAAGAACGCCTCGACCGCTGCCGTGGCGATCACGAGGGTTTCGCCCGTCTCGGGGTTGGTCACGTTCTGCCCACCCGGAACTGCGCGCACCTCTGCCCGCCCGCGTGGAAGCCCTTGGGCCAGCGCGGCACAGTCCAACGCAGCAGGGTCCTGCACGCCCACCGTCACAGCCACACGCATGGCGTCCGGCGCAATCCCGGTGCTTTGAAACATCGGCAGGGTGGAGTGGCGGATCGCATCCTCGATCGCGCGGGCGGCGGCCTTTTGGTAATCCATCCCGTGCAGGTCATTGCCCATGCCCATCTCGATGATAAAGCGTTGATCTTTCATGTGGGTTCCATCTCAAAGCTGACTGATATAGCGGCGTTGGCGATCACTGTGGGTGGGCCATCGGGGCGCGGGATGTCGAGCCCTCCGTGTGTCGCGGTCACGCTGATCTGGCCATAAGGGAAGACCGATTTGAGCGCCTCGCAATCCACTTGATCTGGTTCCTGCACAGCAATCTCCACATCGATCAGCATCGCCTCTTTTGGCTTGCCAAAGAGCTCGGCCATGTTGATTGAATTATGCCACAACGCGTCCTTTAAGGCGCGTCGCGCGGCGCCGGTGTAATCTTGGCGGCGCAGGGACGTGCCCATGCCGAACTCTGTCATCACGCGGTGCTTGGCCATCTTGCGACCTCCTTAAAGTTAGACGCCGATCTGTGCCCTGATCCTGGCGCGGACCGGGTGCTTGACCGGCTCCAGCTTGGTCTCGAAGTCGGCTATCTTTTTCAGCTCATCTCTGGCGTTGCATCCTGTCAGCACGACATGGGTCATGTGCGGTTTTTCTTCGGCCAAGAACGACACTACCTGATTTCATCCATAAGCCCCATCTTGTTGACCTTGTCGTGGTTCAGTCCCCTGGCCGTTTTCAGCGGGTGGTGGTCTGACACGTCGGTCATGAGCGCGGCTCTGGCCAGGGTGGCTTCAGCCATGACAGTGCGAGAGTGCTACGCGGGGTGCAAGCGGTTTTGGGTCTTTGGTAACCGGTTGTTAACCACTTTGGGAGCACGGTTCCGAGATGCGTTTACTCATGCCCCTCATGGCCGTCCTGCTGACCGCCTGCGACACTCCCGGTCCTGATTTCCGCGGGGTGGAGCCTGTGCGGATCAGCGTGGGCCAAAGCGTGTTTGATGTGCGGGTGGATGAGCTGAAGGCGGAAGCGATCCGGCTCAACGCCGAATGGGCACCAAGGCTTGAGGCTGTGGCACCGCGTGGCGTGATGGCGATTGAAGAGGTTAGCGGGTGCAAGGTACGCTCCCTTGATGGCGACGCGGCGCAGATGACCGCACGTCTCAATTTCGGGGGTCGGAAAGCGCCTTTGCCGCGCGGGATGGAGTATTCCTGCGACGTGTTTGCGGTGGCAGACGGTCTGGCCGAGCTGAGCTGCGAGCCGATTTAGGGTCCCCGCGCCGCCTCGATCCGCGCGCGGGCTGCGCCCCGATAAGCGCGCTGCCGACGAGAAAGATCGACCGCTTGAACCCTTCACCATGCGCAAAGAACGGATCACGCTCGGGCGCGCCCCAGCGGTCGGTCATTTGATCAAGCAGCGCCAGTGGCGAGACCTGCCTGGTGCGAAGGGGCGGCGGTGAGTGCGCTCAGGTCTGTATTGGCGGCGGAGATGAAGATGATATCTGCCGGGGTCTGGCCCTGATTGACCGGCTCTTTTCCATCGTCGATGGAGCCGGGGGCAGCCAGCAGGTGCATGAGTTTGGATCCTGTCAGCGCGTGGAATTGTGGGCGAGGAAAGCGGCCGCGCTCAGGTGAGGCGTTTTTCCATGAAATAGCTGGTGTCGTTTGGGCGGTAGTCGCCAAAACGGCCACATTCGGTGAAGCCGTGGCGCGCGTAGAGGCGGACAGCCTCGGGCAGGCGAAGGGCTGTTTCGAGTTTGAGCACAGGCAGGCCCAGACTGCGGGCATGATCTTCGAGCGCGCGCAGAAGGGCGGCACCCACGCCTTTGCCGCGCGCCGCATTGGCGGTGAACATGGACTTCACCTCGCCATAGCTTTCCTTGTTCACGACAGCGCCTGTGCCAAGCACCGCGCCGCCCTCACGCGCGATGAAGAAATGCACATCCGGCGTACAGAGCGCCTCAAACCCGAGAAAGTAGTTTTCCTCGGGCTCAAAGAGCGTGGTCATCAGCATATGGCTCTGCTCCAGAAGCGCCTTGGGGCCGGGATCAAGCGGGTATCCGGGTTCGACGATAAGCATCAGGTGGCGAGTGCGGCTGTGATTGTTGCGCGGTCGAGCCCGGTTTGGCCGATCCCGACAAGACGGTTTTGGCGCAGGATTTTGGCCAAGGGCGGATCGAAACAGGTGTCGACACTGGCCCCCACGGCCTGACGTATCAGGCGCACCCGTTTGCCCGTGACGGCGGCGAAGCCCTTGAGGCGCAGAATGTCGTGTTTGCGGATCACATCGGCAATTTTGCACGCAGACGGCAGCGGGGTCGGTAATCTCGACCATCTTGTGCTGCGCATCGATAGCGGCGCCGGCATCGGTGAAGACACCCTTGGCGACGCTGCAAGAGATGCAGCCATTGAACAGCTCCATGATATCGTCTTCGGTGCAAGTCTCGCCGCTGGCGCCCTTGAGGATATCGCCATCCACGCCCGCTGGCCAAACACTTTGATGATGAGCGCGCTGCGCCGCCTGCCGACGTTTTGCAGCATGTAGCGGATGAGTTTGGTTTTTCCGACGCCGAGAAAGCCTGTGACAATGGTCGCGGGTATCTTTGCGGGCATGGTCAGGCCTCCTGACATGGGTTGTTTTGGAAAGCACCGCGGGGCCAGCCCTGAGCGGCAAAGGGAGGCGGGCGTGAGGGATGTGATGACTGTCTGCGCGACATGCGAGGGGGCAAAGGGAGCGGCATCTGCTGATGCTTTGCGCGCAGCATTGGCCGAGGCCGGGCTGGTGATGGAGGTTCGTGAATGGCCTTGCATGAACGCCTGTTCGCGGCCGGTAAGCCTTGCCTTTCGCGCCCCGCAAAAGGCCACGTATCTCTTTGGTGACGTGACGCGCGAAGATGCGGGCGATGTGGTGGCCTTTGCCAAGCTGTATGCCACCAGCCCGGATGGCTGGATCGACGATGCGCGCGCAGCCGGGCGGCTGCGCCAGTGCCTTATTGGCCGGGTGACTGCTTGAAGGTTCATTCTATCGTCACTGTGGTCGTGGCCTCAATGGGTGTGCCATCCACCGCAAGATAGCCATGGGTGTTGCCGTTGAGGGTGACGCGGATGTCGTGCGTGCCTTTGGGCAGCGCGTCGAGATGGACATACTCACTATAGGCGCGGGGCTGTTTTACGCCATTGATATAGACATGCGCGTGGCCCTCGCCCGGCACATGGTCGCCGTTTACGCCCGTTGGCGAAAAGCTGAAATTCTGCGTCATGATGTGCAGATTCCGGCTTTGCTCACCATCTGGCAGAATGTGCAGCATCAACGTCGGCACAGGCGCTTCGGCCTCGATCATTTTGCCGTGGCCCGCATGACCTGAGTGATCGCCGTCACCGTGGTTATGGGCCGTGTGATCATGCGCCGCGCTGGCGTGGTCGCGTCCTTCAAGCTGTGCACCCGAGGTGGCAGCGATGAGAAATCCGAGGCCCGCCCCGAAAAACAGGCCGATGATAAGAAAGATAAGCGTTTTGGGCATTGTGCGGTGTCTCCTCATCTGTGTTGCAGCGCGTGGAGTATATCGCGCCCGCGCAGAATTGAGTGAGGTATCTTGCATCTCACGCTGCCAAAAATACGCCGCGAAGAGGCCGAGAGTGGCCCATGCGGCCATGCTGACACCCAAGGCGCGCACAGTGAAGAACAAGGCAACCTCCGGTGGCAATGGTCCTGTGAAGACCCCAGGCTGGGGTGCGCCAGCAAAGTTTGGCGCCAGGATCAGCACGGCCCCGGCGGCTATAAACAACACACTGCGCCCAAAAGCAAAGTGCGCAAGACCCACGCCAGTGGCCGCCGGCATGCCGGGAAACATCCCGGTCTCATGTGGCAGGGGCTCACCGCTTACCGTCGCGGGGGCGGCTTACGACTCGGCGGGTGCAATGGGTCCGCCGATAGGTCATTCCCAATTGATCCCCGGACTCTTTCTAGCCCTCTTGGGGAGAACCTGTGCTCATTTTGTATGAACCGCCCGTCAGGATGCATCACGGTTGATCGCGACCTTTTGGCGCGGCTCTGGCGTCTGTGCCGCGGCGCGCAATCTCATGCCTCATGGCGATATCTTGTGGATAACATCGGCCGATGTATCCATATGCAGGGGTTTGGCGTTGACTCGCGCCCTGCGGCCTCTGCACACTAAGCCGCAATCCGGGAATCAGTGGCGAGGCGGGCCTTTTGCGATTTTCCAAGCTGAGACTGACGGGCTTCAAAAGCTTCGTGGACCCGACCGACCTTATCATCGGGGACGGGCGCACAGGCGTGGTTGGTCCCAATGGCTGCGGAAAATCCAACCTGCTGGAGGCGCTGCGATGGGTCATGGGCGAAAACCGCCCGACGGCCATGCGTGGCGGGGGGATGGAGGATGTGATCTTTGCGGGGGCGGCCAGCCGGGGCGCGCGCAACTTCGCCGAGGTGACGATCCATATCGACAATGCCGACCGCCTCGCGCCGGCTGGCTTCAACGACAGCGACACGCTTGAGATCACCCGCCGTATCACACGCGATGTGGGCAGCGCCTATCAGGTGAATGGCAAGGACGTGCGTGCCCGCGATGTGCAAATGCTTTTTGCGGATGCCTCCACGGGCGCGCACTCGCCCGCGTTGGTCCGGCAGGGGCAGATTGCCGAGTTGATCAACGCAAAGCCTAAGGCGCGGCGGCGGATTTTGGAAGAAGCGGCGGGGATTTCGGGCCTCTATCAGCGCCGTCATGAGGCCGAGTTGAAGCTGCGTGGAGCCGAAGGCAACCTCACCCGCGTGGATGATGTAATCGAGCAATTGGCGGCCCAGTTGGCGCAGCTTGCCCGGCAGGCGCGTCAGGCCGCACGCTACCGCGCCATCGGGGAGGAGTTGCGGCAGGCCGAGGGGCTCTTGCTCTATCGCCGTTGGAAAGAGGCAGATGCGGCCTTGGCTGAGGCACGCGAAGCTTTGCGCGAACGCACCACAGC
>JBASXE010000477.1:0-1582 GCA_049276875.1 Roseovarius sp.
CAGTCGCTGAGCTACGAGATCGACAGCGAGGGCTTCAAGCTGTTGGCTGACGAGTTGGTGGCCGAGGCGGGCATTCACCCCATGTTGCATAGGCAGTTCGTGGCCCCGGTGATGGAAGGCGACCGCATCGCCGGGATCATCGTCGAGTCCAAGGCCGGGCGCGAAGCCATCCTGGCCCGCGTCGTGATCGATGCCACGGGCGACGCCGATGTGGCGCACCGGGCTGGTGCGCCCATCCACAAGACGCCCGCTGAACACATGCAGGCCGCCAGCGTGATGTTCCACCTGGCCGGTGTCGACAAGGCCGCCTTCATGTCAGAGGTACGCCGAGACCCGCAGACCTACAAGGATTGGTCCACCGGCGAATGGACGGTGGAAACCGATGGGAAAGAGGACGACATGTTCTCACCTTTCCTCAAGAAACCCTTTGCCAAGGCTATCGAAGAGGGTGTGATCCCGCCGCATTTGAACACGATCGCCGGAACGTGGGGCGCCATGCATGATACGGGTGAACTGACCTACATGAACCTTGTGCATTTGGCGGGGGTGGACGGCACTAACCCTGACAGCCTGACGCGTGGCGAAATCGAGGGGCGTAAACAGGCCATGCTGGCCATCGAAGCGCTGCGCCGGTTCATGCCGGGCTGCGGCGGCGTGCGGTTGCGCAACTTTGGCATGACCATCGGCATCCGCGACACGCGCAAGATCGACGCTGCCTACAACAGTACCGAAACCGACGTGCGCGAGCAGGGACGGTTCGAAGATTCCATCGGCATCTACCCTGAATTCATTGACGGCTATGGCGTGCTGATCATCCCGACCACCGGGCGCTACATGCAGATCCCCTACCGTGCAATGCTGCCGGGCAAGGTCAAGGGCCTGCTGGTTGCGGGCCGCGCCATTGGCGGCGACCGGATCGCCCATGCAGCAACACGCAACATGGCCTGCTGTGCCGTCGCCGGGCAGGGCGCAGGCGTCGCCGCGGCGCGGGCGGTCAAGGCGGGCTACGATGTCGCACAGGTGGACATGGCTGGGGTTCAGGCCGAACTGCTCCGCCAGGGCGTGAGAATCGCCTGACCAAGGTAGAGCCGATCCGTGAGATCGAAACCGATGTGCTGTGGTTACATCCATTTGCATCGGCGAAGGCATGGGGGCCGCAGCGTTGTTCGAAGTCGCCTGAGCCATGTTTCCTGTCACCCGGAATCGGTGATAGCCCTTTCAGCGTCATGACCAATGTCACACCAACGATCCTCTCCACGGTTTCCAGCCAGTTTGTCGATGACTGGCTGGCGGCGCTGCATGCCCTGTGCCCAGAGGCGCAGATGGCGTCGTTGCTTGGCCGGTCCGGTCTGAACGCGGATACGCGCCCGCCGAATGGTCGCGTCACGCTGGATCAGATCGTATGTCTCTATCAACTCGCTGCAGTTGAGACCGGTGATGAGATGATGGGGCTTTGGAGCAGACCCGTCAGACCAAGGGCCCTACAACATCTTCTGACCACTGTCAGGGAAGCCTCGTCTCTTGCATCTGCACTCTACCGGTTTTCGACCTTCTGGAATTTGCTGCTGGATGACTATCAGTT
>JBASXE010000478.1:0-2950 GCA_049276875.1 Roseovarius sp.
GCACAGGCTTGCACACCACACCCCGCTCAACTATGAGCGCATCGCATAGAGTTTTCACTTTCTGCGACAAAGTGAAGTGTGGTGCAAGAGATGCAGCGACCTGGTCAAGACTGGGGTGTCAAGATCCGTGGCGCAGTGCGAGATATCGTTTTTCTTTCAGAAGATTTTAAATTGGGGTTGTTCGCGGCCGCAGCATAATGCTACCGCTCGATACCGAACGATGACTTTAACTTGCGACCAGTCGAATCTTACATACCCCAAGGCGCCCTCAGGCAGTCCTTGTGCGGTAGCCTGAGAAAAAGCGTAACCGGCCGGTTGGCACCGCGGTTGATCAAGCGGCCTCGGCCTGATTGATGGCCACTGGCGCCCAGTTCCATGGGAGTAGCTCGTCGAGGCGGTTGATCTTGTGATCGTGGATGCGGTCGAGCACGTCAGCGAGATAGGCCTGCGGATCGAGACCGTTCAGCTTGGCGGTCTCGATGATCGTCATGGCGCGGGCCAGCGTTTCGGCGCCGGTGTCGGCGCCCGCGAAGAGCCAGTTCTTCCGACCGATGCCGATCGGGCGCAGGGCACGCTCCGCCGGATTGTTGTCGATGGCCACGCGACCGTCGGTGAGGAAGAGGCTGAACGAGGCCCGTCGGGCCAATCCATATCGGAACGCGCGGGCCAGATCCCCCTTGCCGGGGATCCGCGTGAGCTGGTTCTCAGACCAGTCGAAGAAGGCCTCGACCTTCGGCGCGCTGTGCTTCTGGCGCGCGGAGAGACGGATCTCGGCGGGCTGCCCGTTGATCTCGCGCTCGATGTCGTAGAGCGCGCCAATGCGGTCGAGCGCCTCGCGGGCGATCGCGGATTTCGTCTTGTCCCACTCGTCATGGAAGTCACGCCGCAGATGCGCCCAGCAGGACGCCTCCTGCAGACGGGGTGTGCCGTCGGGATCGGGCTCGTAAAGCTTGGCGTAGCCCTTGTAGCCATCGGCCTGCAGGATGCCACGGGTCTGGGCCAGATGCCCATGAACGTGCTCTTGCTTCCAATCCGGGGCAAAGCGGTAGACCGCCCCAGGTGGCGCGGTGCCTGCCCAAGGTCGCGGATCGCGGACATAGGCCCAGATCCGCCCCTGCTTCACCCCCTTGCCGAGGCCGCGGTCCTTTTGGGATCGGTCCAGCACCCGGATCGGGGTGTCATCAGCGTGGAGAAGGTCACTGGCCATCACATCGGCCTCGATCCGTTCGACCAGCGGCGCCAGCACCTTCATCGCGCGCCCGCACCAATCGACCAACGTGCTGTCCGGGATGTCGGCCCCCATCCGGGCGAAGATCTCGTTCAGACGATACAAGGGAAGATGATCATCGAACTTGGAGACGAGGATCCAGGCCAAAAGCGCCGCGCTCGCCATGCTGCCAGCGATGGGACGGCTGGGCGCGGGCGTCTGCACCATCTTTTCGCAACGACGGCAGGACTTCTTCAGACGCGCGATTTGCAGGACCTTCAGTTGTGCCGCGACCAGGTCGAGCATCTCGCTCATGTCTTCGCCCACCACGCGCAGGTCGCCGCCGCAATCCGGGCAGCAGCTGCCGGGGTCGAGCTCGCGCCGTTCGCGTGGGGTGGTTGCCGACACACGGGGACGGCGGCGCGGCTTGCCCGCGTCGATGTCACTGGTCGTGACCTCAAGGGTGGCATCCGCATCGTCGTCGTCCGCCGCCGGGGTGGTGGTACTTTCGGCGCTGGCGATGAGCAGATCCTCGAGTGCCAGTTCGAGCTGTTCGATCTCGCACTCGATCTTTTCCGAGGACTTGCCGAAGGCCTGCTTCTTGAGCTTCGCGATCCGCAGCCGCAGCGTCTGGATCAGTTGGTTATGCGCCCGGATCGTCGCCGCCATCTTGGCGTTTTCCGCCTGCAAGGCGGCAATCATCGCCTTCAGAGCGGCGGGATCTTCAGGAAGAATGGGCGTGTTGCTCGACATGCCATCATCTACCACACACGATCACGAAGCACCATAAAAACAAGGCGTTTCAGGCGGATAAGTCACCCAACCCGAGCCGGCGGAGCGCCCCAGTCCGGCCGCCGCCAATCAATCCCTTCCCACAGCATCGCCAGCTGCGCCGAAGTCAGTCGCACCGCCCCCGAGCTGGTGTTCGGCCAGGGGAACCGCCCGCGCTCGAGCACCTTGTAGTAAAGGCAGAACCCCTGGCCGTCCCAGTAAAGCAGCTTCAGCCGATCACCCTTGCGGCCCCGGAAGGCGAAGACTGCGCCGCCGGTCGGCTTCTGGCGCAGCACGTCTTGCGCGAGCGCTGCAAGTCCGCCGATCCCCTTGCGCATATCCCCACAGCGCTCACGATCGCCAGCTTCACCTCGTCGTTCCACCGCCGGCGGCGCTCAACACCCAGAACCTCGCCCCGCATCGCCCCTCCGCGCATAAAAGACGTCGTTTGCGACGTCGCTATGCACGTGTCTTAGGACCTCACGCCGAAATGCGGCAGGCGGTGCCAACCGGGTGGTTACGAAAAAGCATCACACATCAATGACCAGTAAGCGCAGCAAGCTTCAGGAAGATACGCACTTCCGCGTTCTTCGGCTTCTTCAAGACAATCCGGAAATGTCACAGCGAGAATTGGCTGAGGCCGTCGGGATCAGTGTCGGTGGCACACACTATGTGCTGAACGCAATGATTCAGAAAGGTCTGGTTAAGTTGGGCAATTTCACGGCCGCCGAGGATAAACGGCGTTACGCGTACGTGCTGACACCGAAGGGCCTTGCCGAAAAGGCCGCCATCACGAAGCGTTTTCTTGCGCGGAAGATGGAGGAGTATGCCTCTTTGAAGGCTGAGATTGATACTTTGCGAAATGAGTTAGACGAAGAAACTCGCACAAGCGGCAATAATTAAATCTCTAACTGGTTTTGAAATCGGCTTGGTATCGAAAATGACTGCGAAAAACGAACTTGAACTTATCAA
>JBASXE010000479.1:0-1889 GCA_049276875.1 Roseovarius sp.
TCCTTAACCTACTTGGTATATTGTTGGATGAGCCAACATAAGAAGGTTTGCAATCCTCCCATTCAATATATACTCCACATATTTTTTCTTTCAATAAACCAATTTGCTTCGACGTAAATGTTGGCTCAGGTACTTCCCTAGGATCTCGATTGATATTTTTATATACTTTGGTTGAATGTATAATATCTGACATATCTTTAAACACTTCAGACTCCGTTTTTACTTTAGTGTCTTCTTCTGTTTTCAATCGTAGATCTTCTAACTCATTCAGATTATTATCGACTGATGGACAGCTTTCTAAAGCAAACAAGACCCCGGCTATAAATGCTATTGGCACTCCAAGGATCTCAGATACTTCATACAAACTAATCAGCGAGTTGTTTTTTTTCCACCTTCCACCATATAAGTTCCTTGTAAGAACAATTGGTTTGTTATTGCCTTTACTACTAATATCTATATGTATATTATGTGATTTTATAAACATGTTTTCAATCTTCACATCGTTATCAAATTCACCATAATCATTATACATAGTCTCAACAATATTCATCTTCTCCTCTAGCGTTCCATTTTCAAAGATATGTTTGATCTCTGAGCGAAGCTGATCGTGTTTTGACGAGTTCGACATAATTAATCCTTTCGAGCTAAAGCTCGCTATTAAAGAAAAGGGAGTAGTCAACCCCGACTACAACTCCGCGTATACTAATAGTCGATGATGATATGTCAAGGTAGTACACCATAGAAACCTTCTCTTTACCAGTATTTAGTCCCAAAGGTGTCGATAGTATTTAGCAAACAGATCAAGACCTTCTTGGACTTTACTACTATGAGCATGACACTCAGTATAATCGACTGTCCCAGTCTTATTCAGAGGTGTGAACACGGTCATACCATCACGTTCTGAAACTTCCAGACTATGGTCATAATCGTCAGAATATTGTGGCATAATTTCATCGTTAAAATGCTCAAACGACCAAATGATCTTGTCAAGGATAACCTCCCACTCTTCGAACGTTGTCCCCGTTGGATTCCCATGTAGGGTTGTGCGAAGGACCTTAAGTCTAGGAGTAATAAACTCAGAATGCCATGAATTGAAATTCCAAGCTTCTCTTAGATCAAATCCATATTTAAGAACCTGATATTTGCTTCTGAAAAAATACTTAACACTCACAAAACCACGATAACATTTGTAATAGATATTATCCCAGAAACTAATTTTGTCAATTCGCTCCATGAAAGCTTCTTGCATTGAATTTACTATTCTGGTCATTAAAATACCTATTCTTTATTAAAGATGTTGTTTACAACAGTACATGTGAGTGGAAGGAAACTATGAATACCTAAATTTTGGTCCGGCCCGGTCCATTTTTCTACGAACCCGCACCTATCTTCATCCCATACAATCTCAGCCTTTATGACAAGTTCTCTGCCTGACACGTCCACAAAATCAATATGAACGATATCACCTTCATATATTTCAACATCGTTTCTATCCATTTTTCCCGTGGATTGTTGGATGATTACGTCATCACTTGTGATTTTATCTACAAATTTTGATGAGTCAATATCCCATATTCTAAAATCATGTCGGCTCATTAACTCTCCTCCTCTAGGTCCTCGTAGTTTTACCGGACGCCGAAATTCCAACAGTGATAATAGCTTTCATTTTTTACTTTCTGTATATTGAACGCCCAACCAGACATCAATAAGTATAGACTCATTTCTGAATAATTCAACACCTAAATCTATGTAATAAAAAAGGCAGGGTTTCCCCTGCCTTAGTCACTAATGTTGTCGTGCTACCTAGTCTTGCACACGACGAATTTCGTCAGCGTGATGAAGCTGATATGTTACCTGCCACGTAGTACCGGCAGGAAGCACCTTATCAC
>JBASXE010000480.1:0-2736 GCA_049276875.1 Roseovarius sp.
CGGCAAGGGTGCTCTTGCCCGCACCCGAGGCACCCATGATGGCGGTGCTGGTGCGGGCTGGCAAGCGCAAGCTCACGCCATCCAGTGCGGGTCGGTCACGGCCTTCATATGTAAGATGCACAGTGTCGAGGACGATGGACTCATTCACTGGCCAGGGTGCGGGTCCCTGCTCGTAAGCTGCTGTTTCGATGGGCACGGGCTCGGCTGCTTCCCGGCATTCCACCAGAAACCGCTCGGTTTGCTCTAACGCCGGCAAGGCATGTAACCAGTGGTGAAATTGCTGTTGCGCTGACATGAACTGCGCAATCACACGGCTGAAAATCAGCACCAATGTGAGCAACTCCGGCACCGAAATCTTCCCAAATACCAGGCCAAGGTAAAGGTAGGCTGTCAACAGCACCGCGCCTAAGACCTGGAACAAGGCTCGTGAGAGGCTTGTACTGGCCGCGAAGTCGATCTGTTGCGCGCGCAGCCGCGACAGGGTCTGGCGGAACTGATCCAAGTGCCGATCCTCGCGGGCAAGGATCTTGGTCAGTTTAATCCCGGCCAGGCTTTCCTGCACCCTGCTCTGCAGGTTTCGGCTGGCCTCACTCAAGCTGCGGCCCAGGGCTAGTGCCTGCCTGCGTTGCCTCGACAGCACGGCAAATACCAGGGTGCCGCTGGCCAGCGCCAGTGCGGTCATTTGCCAGGACAGCAGGAAGGCAGTGGCCAGGTAGGCCAGCAGCGTTACAGCTGTGGCCAGAAGGGCGATGCCGAAGTTCAGCCCGACGCCGACACGATTGATGTCGGTGAGTAACAGGTTGGCCTGGTCGGCGCGGCGGCTGGCGGAGATCCAGCGCCATTCCACCCGTAGCAGAGCTTCGTAGGCCCGCAACCGCAAGCGGTCCACCAACCGATGCTGGAGGCTGACGCCAAGGCGCTCACGGCTGTACTGGATGAGTGAGCGCAGCCCCACCAGGCCCAGGAAGGCCAACAGCAGACCACCGATGTCGGGCGAGACACCGATGCTGGACAGCGCCCGCATCAGCATCCCCACCAGAGGATTGTCGCTGACGGCACCGCCAGACACGAATCCGTCTCTGTCACCCAGCACCCCCAAGAGCGGCACCAGTAGCAACAGGCCGATGCCTTCGCTGAGGCTGGCCAGTACCATCAGCACGAACAGGCCAATCAACCGTGCGCGGGGTGCGGTGCCGAATAGGTGCCAGAAGGCCCGCAGCGCCTTCATGCCGGGGTGACCCCAGCCAGTTGCGGCGCGACGAAACAGCCCACCACAGTGAACTGCCCGAAGCTTTGCCCGCCGGTGACAGGTATTCTCCCGGCCACCACCCAGGCATGCGCCTTCATTCCGGCGGGATCATCCGGGTCGCGTTGCAGACCGAAGTAGAGAATGTAGGGGACTTTAAAGAGCCCCAGTAGCACCCGCGCGGCGATGGCTTGCGGAAAGCAGTTGGAAGCCCAGGGGGTATAACGCGCCGTCATCCGCACTAATCGGCCGATCAATAGGGCGCGTTGTTCCTGCTCTGGACGTAACAAAGGTACCCAGGGGGAGATACCGGATTGCAGTCCCAAGAGCGGTGCCAGGCGGCGGAAAGATAGGGTGAAGATAAGCGCCTTGCTGATGCCCAAAACGATCCAGACGGGCAAGAACCCGAGTTGAATGAAAAGAGGTTGGCTGAAAAAGGTACCAGCCTTACTGCGCAGGGTGTCAAGTGCTGTCATCAGTGCCTTTGGTTTGGAGGTGTGGAAAAAGATTGAATTAATAGCTCCATAGTAACTGCTAAAGGGAATGTCTCAAACGATACTGAAATGCGCCTTGGGCGACACTACGGATTTTTTCAATATGCAGCCAGACCCAACGCGTCAAGTTTATGGCTGCCTTCAAACTGGCCGCGGCTCCAACGGTCATATCTACAGATTGAAGCGCTTCGGCCTCAACCCCATCGCAGAGCCGGCCGATGCGGACGAAGCCGTTTGCCGGTCTTTGGGGTGCCACGGCGTGCCTCTCTGTCGATCTTGACGCCCAGAAGGACGTCTGATCGGCGGCGAAGTAGTCGTCTGCGGAGCGAAATTCGTCTGTTCTTCCTGTGCCCATAGCTCTCCTCCTTTGCTGCACATTACGTGATCAAAGGAGCGGCACCAAGCCGCTGCGCAATCCGGTTGATACGCGCAAAGCTCATTTGATTCACGTATTGGGACGTCGGATGTATTGGCAGCAATATGCTGAATTGTTTGGCATCGACGACTGGAGCATGACAGGCGGGTCGCAAACGAATTCCCTGAATGTGGCGCTGGAACTGGCCGCCAGGGGACAGGGCTGTGCCATATTGGACGACCATGAAGGAAGCGTCGCGCTACACGCGCGCAGCCCGGCAGAAGGTGCTTGCGGCGTCCGGGATGAAGCTCCTGTCGCGGGAGGGAGGCGGGCCGGAAAGGGAGTACGGTCGAAACAGCAATCCTTGACATGTACGGCGTTATACCGTACATGGATGTCTCCAAAGGAGATCGACCATGTTCGCCATCACTTCAGCAACTCCAACCCCGGGCAAGATGGAAGCGCGCAAAGAATTGCGCATGCATCGCACGGATGAAGAGCGCATTCGGGCTGCCGCAGCGGCGACCGGATTGCAGGAGGCCGACTTCATCCGCCAGGCCGCCCTTCTGCGTGCGCAGGAGGTGGAGCAGCGCATGTCCCTTTCCATTCTGCCTATCGAGGCGTTCGACGCGTTCAAGGCC
>JBASXE010000481.1:0-1718 GCA_049276875.1 Roseovarius sp.
CCCCCGACGCGGCCTTTCGCGAAGTTTCGGGGCTGGACGCGGAAATGGCCCTCGAAGAGGTCCGCGAAGGCGGGCAGAACGAATTCATCCACCGCCTGCCCAAGGGGCGCGTGCAGGGCAATCTGCGCCTGACGCGCGGCCTTGCACTCGATCGCGATCCGCTGGTACTGTGGTGCCGCGACATCCTCGATGGCGGGCTGATCCGGGAAATCCGCACCGCGACCGTCATGGTCAAGCTTTTGAACGCAGCGCATACCCCGGTCGCGGCATGGGCCGCCGAGAATTGCTGGCCGGTCAAATGGCAGATCGGGGCCTTTGACGCGATGGAGAACAAGCTGGCGGTCGAAACGCTGGAACTGTGTTACTCTGCACTCAAAAGGACGATGTGATGGCGATCGAGATCGGCAGTCTCGTGGTGCGCGGCACCTTCGGCACAGCGCCGCGCGAACCGCGGGACGACAAGCGCCTGGCAGGCGAAATCGACCGCCTGCGGGCCGAGCTGCGCGCCGAGATGGCCGATCTTTTGCGCGAAGCGGAACGTCGGCGCAGGGAAGATTGAGCATGGCACGGCTGACCATCACGCGCTGCGAACTGATCGCTGGCAAGATCGAACCGCTGCGCTTTCCCAATCCCGTGCGGGATCGGTTCGAAGTGACGATCAATCCCGAAAGCTATGCCCGCAATTTCGCCATCGCCTATAATGGAACGGGGCGCGGCGCGAACACACCGATCGGGAAAGCGGCGGCCTCGCCCGAATATTCCCGCACCGAGGCGGAAACGGTTTCGTTTTCCCTGGTCATCGACGGCACGGGCGTTGTCGAGGCGGCGCGCGGCAAATCGGTCTCGTCCGAGGTGAGCCGCTTGCGCAACCTTGTCTACACCTACCAAGGCAGCGAGCATGAACCCAGCCCGGTCGAATTAAACTGGGGCGATGAGCTTCGGGCCTTTCGCGCACGGCTGACCGAAATGTCGGTGGACTACACCTTGTTCAAGCCCGATGGCGCCCCGCTGCGCGCCAAGGTGCGGCTGTCCTTCATCGAGGCGCTCACCCCGCGCGAGGTGGCCGTGCAAGCCGATGATCAAAGTCCCGACATGTCGCATCTGGTGCGCGTTCATGCCGGCGACACATTGCCCGGGCTCTGCCAAAAGATTCTCAAGGACCCCGACGCCTATCTTGAAATTGCGCGGGCCAATGACCTTGACGGGTTTCGCAGGCTCGCACCCAACACGATCTTGCGCTTCCCGCCGATGCGCTAGACAGGAAGGAGGCTGTCATCATGGCCGTCAGCCCGCAAACAAACACCTCGGGCCCCTTGGGGATCGTGCTGCGACTGGATGGTCGCGCCGCCGACACCAGCTATGACATCGCATCGATCCGCGTGACGCATGAGGTGGGGCGCATCCCGACATGCCGGCTCAGCTTGCGCGATGGATCGGTGGCGTCTTTGGAATATCCAGCCACCGATGATGGCCGCCTTGCGCCGGGAACCCAAATCGAGGTGCAGGCCTTTTGGGGCGGGAATGGGGCCAAGATGATCTTTTCCGGCCTGATCCTTGGCCTGCGTAGCCGCATTGACGCGGCCAGCGGTGCCATGTTGGAAATCGAGGCGCGCGGAAATGCGATCTTGATGGCGCAAGAACGTCGCACGGCCAACTTCGAGGATAAATCCGATCACGATGTCATGCGCGCGCTGGTGTCGCGCCACGGACTTACGGCC
>JBASXE010000482.1:0-5525 GCA_049276875.1 Roseovarius sp.
GGCATGGACCGGCCGCGCCAGCACCTCATCCACGGGCCCCGTCTCCACCACCCGGCCCGCGTCCATCACCGCCACATCGCCGCCCATCCGCCGCGCCACAGCCATGTCATGGGTCACCAACAAAAGCGCCAGACCCTTTTTACGCCTCAACCGGTCCAAAAGCGCCAAAAGCGCCGAGCGCAGGCTGGCATCAAGCGCGCTTGTCGGCTCATCCGCGATCAAAAGGCGGGGCCTGCCTGCGAGGGCGATGGCGATCATCACCCGCTGGCGCAGCCCACCCGAAAGCTGATGAGGGTATTGAGACATTATCCTTTCGGGATCAGGTATTTGGCAATCGGCCAGAAGGGCCTCAGCCCGCGCTTGCGCCGCCTGCCCACGCAGCTCCCCATGCAAATGCAACGCCTCACGCATCTGCACACCAATACGCAACACCGGGTTCAAAGCCGCACTCGCGTCCTGAAACACCGTCCCGACACCGCCACCGCGCAGGCTGCGCAGAGCCACGGCATCCATCTCAGAGATATCGCGCCCATCCCAGAGCACGCACCCCCCAGTCATCTTCGCCCCACTGGCCTCATCCAGTCGCAAGATCGCCCGCGAAAGGGCAGATTTCCCCACCCCCGATGGGCCGATCAGTGAGAGCATCCCTCCCGCCGCAATCTCCAGAGAGACGCCGCACAACACCTCTGGCCCCGCGCCATAGCGCAGCCGCAGATCGCGCAGAGATAATAGAGCCTGATCCGACACGGGGTAGACCCTGTGAACCGTTGATAATATCGCAACGCTAGGCCAGGCATGCGGGCGATGTCAAACTGGCCGCATCTGCACAAGTTCGAGAAAAACAAAATAAATTATCGGTTTAATCGAGTTTTGCTTAACTTTCTTTTGCGCTAACATCCGTGTGAAAGGGGCCATCTACAGTGGTTTGAAAGGCTTCTTCGCGCGATACATGCGGGCTGACACCGCTCAAGATGGGCTAGATGAAATGTTCCTTCGCTCCTTCGCCAGGTCTTTCGTGACACTCACCGCTCTGGCTGGCCCAGTATCCGCGCTGGAGCAGGGGCGCGACGGGACGCTCAAAATCCTCTACTGGCAGGCGCCGACGATCCTGAACCCATATCTGAGTGGTGGCATCAAGGATATCGAGGCCGCGAGCCTCGTTTTGGAGCCTCTGGCGCGCTATGCCCGGACGGGGTGATGCGTCCTTGGCTTGCGGAGGACATTCCCACGCTCGCCAATGGCGGGATCAGCGCGGATAAACGCAGCATCACATGGCGGCTGAAGCAGGACCTCACATGGTCCGATGGCAGCGCTGTGACGGCCGAGGATATCCGCTTCACACATGCCTATTGCACAGCCCCCGGCGGGGGGTGTTCGCAAGCAGACAAGTTTCGCGGCGTGGCGGATGTCGAGGTGCTCGATCCGCTGACTGCCCGTGTGACCTTCGACGCGCCACGGCCCAACCCCTATGGCCCCTTCGTTGGCCCCCAAGCGCCAATCTTGCAAGCCGCGCAATTCAGCGCCTGCCTCGGCCCCGCCGCCCCCAGCTGCACCGCGGCCAATTTCGCGCCCATCGGCACGGGACCCTTCAAAGTGGTGGATTTCCGCCCCGGTGATGCGATCCAATTCGTGGCCAATCCGGGCTACCGCGAACCGGGCAAGCCCGCCTTCGCCGATGTAACCTTCAAAGGTGGCGGCAGCCCCGCGGCGGCGGCCCGCACAGTTCTGGAGACGGGCGAGTTCGACTATGCGTGGAACCTGCAACTCCGCCCCGAAATGCTCAGCGATATGCAAGCACGCGGCAAGGGCCGCGTCACCGCCGCGTTCAGCACGCTGGTGGAGCGTCTTGCCTTCAACCTCACTTACCCAGACCCCGCCCTCGGCGATGCACGCGCGACCATTGCCCACCCCCATCCGGTGCTGAGCGATGCGAATGTGCGCCGCGCGCTCTCGATGGCTCTGGACAGGCCCGTGATGGTCGAAATCGGCTATGGCACCTCTGGCCGCGCAACCTGCAACATCATCCCCGCCCCACCCGCCTATGCGTCGGACGCCAATGAGGACTGTCTCGTGCAGGATCTGGACGGGGCGCGTGCAGCACTGGATATGGCCGGTTGGACCGACAGCGATGGCGACGGGGTGCGCGACAAGGAGGGCCGCGCGCTCAACCTTGTTTTGCAGACCTCCACCAATGCCGTGCGGCAGGATTTTCAGGTTTTGATCAAGGAATGGTGGCGGCAGATCGGCGTCGAGACAGAACTGCGCAACATTGAGCCTTCGGTGTTTTTCGGTGCCGACCCCAGCAGCCCCGACACGTTCCAGAAATTCTATGCAGATGTGCAGATGTTCGCAGGTGCCTCCGATGGCACCGACCCCGAAGGATACCTGAGCACGTGGTTCTGCGGACGCGCGCCCGCCCCTGAGAACCAATGGCAGGGGGCCAATATCAGCCGCTGGTGCAATCCGGCGTTTGACGCGCTCGGTGAGGAGCTGTCCGGCACGGGTGGGGTTGAGGCGCGCGCGGCCCTCGCCCGCCAGATGAACAACATGCTGGTGCAAAGCCATGTGGTCCTGCCTTTGGTGGACCGGGGCCGTGTCTCAGCCCATGTGCTCAGCCTTGGCGGGGTCGAGGTGAACGCATGGGACAGCGAGCTTTGGAACATCGCCGATTGGACCCGCCTGCCGGACTAGAGTGGTTTGCCAAGGCGGGCGCACAAGCATAGGCTGAGCCCAGTCCAGTCAAGGCCCTATCATGCTGCGCTACACCGCTCGCCGCCTCTTCTTTGCGTTGCCCACGCTTCTGGCAATTTCGCTGGTGGTGTTCGCGTTGCTGGAACTCGCCCCCGGTGATCCGATGGCGCAGGTGCCGCAAACCATCTCAGCCGAGGTGCGAGCGCAGATGCGCGAGGCGCTGGGGCTCGGGGAAGCCGCGCATATCCGCTATATCCGCTGGGTCTACCAGCTTGCCGTGGTGGAACCTATGGTGGGGATAGACGCTCTCTTCGGCACAACGTTCTCAGAGGGCGCGCCCCGCCTGCTCAGCTGGCAAACCCGAGCGCCCGTGATGACCCTCCTGGGCGAGCGGTTGCCGCAAACGCTGATCGTGGTGGGGCTGGCTTATGTGATCGGTGTGGTTCTGGCGATCCCGCTGGGCGTCTGGTCCGCCTATCGGCGCGGCGGTGCGTTTGACCGGATGGCCACGGGGGAGGCCCTGCTCGGTTATGCGGTGCCGCCGTTTTTCTCGGGCGCAGTGCTGATCTGGCTTTTCGCAATCACGCTGGGCTGGCTGCCGTCGGTCTATGACACCGGCCTGATCGTGCGCGACTGGGACAGCCTTGTCGTGCAAATACGCCAGATGGCCCTGCCCGTCCTCGTGCTGAGCGTGCAGACCACAGCCCAGATCAGCCGCTACATGCGCGCCGCCATGCTCGACGCGCTGGGGCAGGACTACATCACCGCCGCCCGCGCGCGCGGCGCGCCTGAGGGGCGGGTTCTGATGGCTCACGGTCTGCGCAATTCTCTGATCCCGGTGGTCAGCATCGTGGCTGTGGGTGCACCGCAGATTTTCGCAGGTGCCATCGTGACCGAGCAGATTTTCGGCGTGAACGGCATCGGCGCGCTTCTGGTCAGTTCTGTTCAGGCCACGGATATTCCCACGATCATGGCGATCACAATGGCTCTCGCGGCGCTCATTGTTACGTTCAACCTTTTGGCCGATCTCGCCTATGGTTGGCTCGACCCGCGTGTCCGCTATGACTAAAGCGTTTCGCGAAAAACCTGCATCACAGCTTTTCGTGAAATGCTGCGCATCATTGAGATGTTTCGCGCGTTTCGCCTTAAACGAATGCCGCAGATTTAAGGCGAAACGCTTTAGGGGCGCGCGCATCGCCCTTTGGGGGCTGGGCCTCATTGCCCTTTCAGTGCTTCTCGGCCCGCTGCTCTGGCCGCTTGAGGCAGGGTCCATGAATCTCTCCGCCCGTAACCAAGGCAGCAGCTTTGCGCATCCTTTGGGAACGGATCAACTGGGCCGCGACATGCTCGCGCGGCTGCTTGCAGGGGGGCGCGTGTCACTTGCCGTGGGGTTGGCCGCGATGAGTGTGAGCGTGGTCATTGGTGCCGCCGTGGGCGTGGCGGCGGGCATGGTGCGCTGGCTCGACGGGCCCTTGATGCGGCTCACCGATCTTTTCCTGGCACTGCCGCTCTTGCCGCTTTTGCTGATCGCGGTAATGCTCTTCCGCGCACCGCTCAGCGCCGCGTTCGGCCCGGAAATGGGGGTCTTCATCCTCATCACCGCGGCGATTGGCGCAACCAGTTGGATGGGAACGGCCCGTATCCTGCGCGGCGATGTGATGGCGCTGATGGGCCGCGATTTCATCACCGCCGCCCGCGCAAGCGGCACGCGGGCACCTGCCATGGCCACGCGGCACATCCTGCCCAATGTCGCCTCTGCCCTCACGGTGTCCGCCAGCCTCGGCATCGCCGCCGCAATCCTTACAGAAAGCGCGCTCAGCTTTCTGGGCCTCGGCTTTCCGCCCGATTTCCCCACATGGGGACGGCTGCTTTTTGATGGCACCGAAAGCCTTGCAAGCCATCCCGGCCGTGCGCTCTGGCCGGGGGTGATGATCACGGCCGTCGTGCTCTGTGTAACGGTTCTGGGCGATAGCCTGCGCGATCTGGCCGATCCGCGCGGCGCACCGTAATTCTTCAGTCGAGATGCTGGCGCACCCGCCGGATCGCCCACCAAACAAGGCCGATGATCGGCAAGGTCACACCCGCTGTCACCAAGCCCTTGCTCACGCCCATCGCGACCGCCGCAGGATCCAAGAGATAGACCGCCAGCGATACCGCGTAATAGCTGATGGCGACGACAGACAGCCCCTCGACCGTGCGTTGCAACCGAAGCTGCGCATCCGCCCTTCGGTCCATACTCTCCAACAAAGCCTGGTTCTGCGCCGAGCGTTCCACATCCACCCGCGTGCGCAGCAAATCGCCCGCCCGCATCGCCCGGTCCGCCATCGCGCACAACCGCGCCTCGGTGCTGGAAACGGTCCGCATCGCTGGGGTATAGCGCCGCGACATGAACTCCTCGAACGTCTGCCGCCCCTCGAAGCGCTCCTCGCGCAGCACCTCGATCCGCTGGGTCACGATCCCCTCATAGGCATGGGTGGCCGAAAACCGGAACGATGCATCCGATACCATCGCTTCCAACTCCGCCGAGACCTTCAAGAGGCTTCGCAGCGTATCCTCGGCCGGGTGCTCACCACTGCTCATCTCCGCAATAAGGCGCGTAAGCTCTCCGTCAATCTGGCCCATCCGACCTGACATCTCGCCCACCCGCGCAAAACCCAGCATTGACATGGTCTTGTAGGTCTCGATCTCGCACAGACGCTGCACGATCCGCCCCATCCGCCGCTCGCCGATATCCTTGTCAGCGCTCACTGCAAACCGCGAATGACCCGCGGCATCTATCCGAAAATCACCCGCCACAACCGCAGCATCGTCCAGAACCCGCGCCACCGCCACGC
>JBASXE010000483.1:0-2276 GCA_049276875.1 Roseovarius sp.
GTCTGTCTCATGTCCCACTCCTCAGTGGTTACGATGATCCAACAACTCTCTCTTATCAAATACCGCTATTTGGACCCATAAGCGCTGACGTCAGACAATCCATGAAGGGCCAGTGCAGAATTAAACGCGAAATGTTTAAGCCGGTATTCCCTATCGGATCGCCTATCTTTCAAATGTATCGGAATCGCAACTCGCCGCTGTTCGGGCGGATCTGGCGGTGGCGGCATTACCGCTGAGCCGTATAACCAATTGCAATCAACCCGTCTGCGTGAACGAGGATCTGCCCAAGCTTCCCTATACGCAAATCGTTCTGCGAACCTCCGTCAACCCGGGCGAAAACGCCAAAGCACTGGCGGCACAGGTGCTTTCGGCCTTTAACCGGCCAGCTTAGGCAAACTGGTCAATATTGCGGATCTGCGATCCAGGGTTTGTAGACATGCTGCACACTTGGCCGTTGCAGCACTTTGTCAGCGATGCGTTTGGCATTTGGAAATTCGGACATGGTCGGGTGCCCTTTGGCCGTGCGCAGCCACGTCGTGAGCATGAAAAGATAAATGTCGGCCGCGCTAAATTGAGTACCAAGCACCCACTCATTATCGCCGATTTGATCGTCGATCACCGTCCAGGTTTCTCTCAAACGACGGCTGCCCCGCTGCTCTGCACTTGGTTCATCGGCAGGCGCGTCCACAAACCGATCCGGGTAATAGGTCAGCTGAAAGGCGTTCTGCACCGAGTTGGAGAAATAGACCAGCGTTTGCAGGTACGTCGCCCGCGCCGGATCATCAATGGCCGGTGCCAGCCGTGCTTCTGGATGCCGGTCGCATAGAAACATCGTGATCGCGGCGCATTCATACATCGCGCCACCTTCCCACAACAGGACCGGAACCCAGCCATTGGGATTGACCGCGAGCTGCTCTGGCGGGCGCGGCTCGTCCATCTTCACCGATGTCTCAATAAGCTCATACGGCGCGCCGATTTCTTCCAGCAGAACGCGGACGCCCATGGAGGCGCTCTTGAGTGCGTAAAACAGTTTATACATCCCTGCGGTCCCCTAGTAGGTCCATGTTTCGGTATGCGGCCTGATTTCAACTTCGTTGCTCCAGGCCCCTTTGGGCTGCTGATAGGTCAGCCAATAGGTTTCAGCGACATCTTTGGGATCCGCCAAGCCCGCCTGATCGCGGGTCGCGCCATAGATCCCGCGCATGATCGGCACGTCAAGATCGCAATCAAGGCGCATATGCACGATATGAACCCCATCTTTCGCATAGGCCTTTGTCAGGCTCTGCGACAGCGCGCGAAGGCCGAACTTCCCGATTGCATAGACCGGATTCGTGGCCGAGCCCCGAAATGCCGCCGTTGCGCTTGAGAAAAAGATCGTGCCGTGTCCACGTGTGCGCATCCCGGGCAACACCGCCTTCGCAGCGGCAAAGGCCCCGGTCACTTCCATGCGGAAGGCCTCTTCCAGCATGTCATAGGTCATGTCCAGCGGTTCGCATTTCGTGAACGCGCCCCGGACGTTGTAGATCAGCACGTCAATCGGGCCAGCGTCCGCCGACAGAGCCAAGAGCGCCCTTTCGAGGGAGGCAGGCGCGGTTGCGTCGGCGCTTTGATGCCAGACCTGAGTGGTTGGCCGCGCCGCAAGTGCCGCCTTTCGTGCTGCCTCGGCGCTGTTTTCTGATCGAGAGAGCAGTGCAATGTCAAACCCACCGCGTGCAAACCTTTCCGCCAATGCCGCACCAAGCCCTTGGCCCGCGCCGACAATGGCGCAGATGCCGGAGCGTTCAGTTGCCTCAGGCAAGGCAGAGCCCGGTGTGCAATCGTGGCCCATCCCTCATCTTCCCATCCTGTCCGCGATGGCGACAATGCGGTACATGTCGCGCAACACCGGTTTTTCGATCAGTTTTCCGTCGATCACAACAAGCCCGGTATCGGCTGCCTCGAAAACAGAATTATCGATGTCGTCATATTTTATCTTTTTCACTAGTGCACAAGCGCGCTCAAATGACTTTGGAAGTTTGGCCCGAGCTCCAAAGCTGTTTTCATCTGTAAAGGGTTCCAGCCCTCCAAGCTCTTCCGAAACGACGCTGCGTGCCCATTCACACCTTTTGTCTAACTCCTCCAAAGGAAGGACAATCGAATAACCGTTGTGAAATCTGGAGGAACTGCACCCAACGGCAATGTTCACACCAGAGCCATCGGTCGAAAAGTGCAGGACAACATAAAAGCCGTCGGTGGGCCTTGGTGACATGCTTTCGGAACAGAACCGTGTCCATGCA
>JBASXE010000484.1:0-3856 GCA_049276875.1 Roseovarius sp.
GTCACATGCAACACGAATAAGCGAGATCGAGATGATACAGATTTCCGCGGCGTTCTAGAAACCTACACCGATCGTGAACCTGACTGCTTATTCTGTGGCATCGACAACCGCAGGATCATCGCTGAGAACGAGCTGTGCTACGCGATACGCGACGGCTTTCCAGTTACGCCGTTGCATACGCTGGTCATCCCGAAGCGGCATGTGGCGGATTACTTCGATCTTTATCAGCCAGAATTGAACGCGATCCAGTCGCTGCTCCAGGATCAACGCAAGCAGATCATGACTGCCGACCCCACGGTGTCAGGCTTCAACGTCGGCATCAACGCTGGTGCCGAAGCCGGGCAGACCATTTTTCACGTGCATGTCCATCTGATCCCACGCCGAAAGGGCGATGTAGCTGACCCGCGCGGCGGTGTGCGCGGCGTAATTCCTGACAAGCAGAAATATTGAGATGCACAGCGATCAATTCAGCCCACGCTTTCCCTTTGCCGACTGGCCCAATCCTGCGATCCCCGCTGTCGCTGCTGGCGTCTATGCAATCTGGAAGGATAGTGAGCTCATCTATTGCGGCATGTCGGGACGCGAGATCGATACAAAGGCAAAGGCTTCGCCCAAGAAATACGGGCTGGTCACCAGGCTGAACAGCCATGCAAGCGGTCGGCTGTCGGGCGATCAGTTTTGCGTCTATGTGGCCAACCGCTTTGTAATTCCCTCGCTGAGGGCTGAAGAACTTCCCCTGTTCGAGAGCGGGCGGTTAACCCTCGATACGCGTACCAAAACTTTTATCCATGACCATCTGGAATACGCCTATGCCCTCGTCGAAACATCCGCGGCAGCGTATGAGCTGGAACGAGCTGCTCGGCGCGGGGACGTCTTTGGCACCCAGCCGTATTTGAACCCTTTATGATCTAAACATGACTGACGCGCGCCTCACATGTCCAATCTGCATCCGCCGTGACGCTGGATTAATCCCTGCACCTCGGCATGTGCCGGCATGGGTTGACCTGACTGAGCTAGAGCAGAAGTCGATGTTAGCCGAGATGGGAGCAGCACTGAGCCGCGGGACATCGGGTTTCGTTGCCTCTTCAGCACATGATCATTTCCACCTTCGAGCAGGAAATGGCGCGCGTCTTACAACCGGCGGCCCCGATCCACTATTGCCCTTGCTCGCCGAGTGTCTGGATATGGCAGTATCTGTCGACCTTGCGATTGCCTTTGCCATGGATAGCGGCGTGGCGCTGCTCGAGCCGTGGTTCCGAGAATTGCTGGCACGTGGTGGCCAGCTCAGGATAGTGGTGGGTGATTATCTTGACACAACTGATCCTACCGCTTTGGCACGGCTGCTGGACCTAGATGGGGCAGAGCTATTTGTGTTCGAGACTGGCGGCCTCAGCTTTCATCCCAAGGCCTGGCTTGTTCGCGCGGCCGATGCGCGCGGAACGGCAATCGTTGGCAGTTCGAACCTTTCCCAATCGGCGCTGACTGAAGGCGTGGAGTGGAATCTGCATTCGGAAGAAGCGGCTGACAGCGTGGCAGCGGCGTTTGAGGACTTGCTAGCACGTTCCGAAGTGAAACCGCTGACGACTGCTTGGATCGATGCGTATGCGAAACGCCGAAGAGCGCGGCCGTTGCCTGAATTCACTGCCCGTGTGGTGGCCGAGGAAGGCCCGCCACCTGAGCCACACGCAATTCAGAAAGAAGCATTAGAGGCGCTTACACTGAGCCGGTCAAATGGCCACAGCGCAGGGCTAGTCGTGCTGGCAACCGGGCTTGGAAAAACCTGGCTCGCCGCCTTCGATACTATCCAAGCCCAGGCCAGTCGCATTCTCTTCGTTGCCCATCGCGACGAAATCCTGACCCAAGCCATGGCGGCCTTTCGCAAGGTGTGCCCCGAGGCCAAGTTGGGCCGCTACACGGGTATCGAAAAAAAGGCCGATGCCGAAATCCTCTTTGCTTCAGTTCAGACGCTTGGCCGTATTGGCCACCTGCGCCAGTTCGCCCGGGACCATTTTGACTACATTGTGGTAGATGAATTCCATCACGCCGCGGCGAGCATATATCAGAAGCTGATTTCCCATTTCACTCCCCGGTTCCTTCTGGGACTTACCGCCACGCCAGACCGGACGGACGGCGCCGACTTGCTTGGTCTTTGCGGCGAAAACCTCGTCTACGAATGCGATCTGTTTCGCGGGATCGATGCAGGGCACCTGTCGCCCTTCCACTATTTTGGCGTGCCGGACGATGTCGATTATGCGCAGATACCCTGGCGTTCTGGCCAGTTCGATCCATCCGCATTGGACGCCGCACTTGCGACCGAGGCCCGGGCGCTGAACGCGCTCGAACAATACCGCAAACGCGCTAGCGGTCCCGCGATAGGATTTTGCTGTTCGATGCGTCACGCCGACTACATGGCAGATTACTTCCGCACCGCCGGGCTGAACGCTGTTGCCGTCCATTCGGGTCAAAACTCCGCACCGCGGGCGAGTTCCCTGGCAGCGCTCGGTCGCGGAGAGATCGACATCCTCTTCGCTGTCGACATGTTTAACGAAGGGGTGGACGTGCCCGAGATCGGTACTGTCCTGATGCTGCGCCCCACCGAAAGCGCCATCATCTGGCTTCAGCAGCTCGGCCGTGGCTTGCGCCGCGTCGAAGGCAAGGTACTTCAGGTGATCGACTATATCGGCAACCACCGCAGCTTCCTGACCAAGGTTGCAACCCTTCTGCAGGCCGGCGCTGGGGATCGCTCGATCACGACTAAACTGGACGCGCTTCAGGCCGGTGAATTTCAGATGCCCCATGGCTGCGAGATAACCTATGAGCTCGAGGTCATCGACATCCTGCGCAATCTCCTCCGCCCGAAAGAAGGCGCGGCGGAACTCGAAGCCTTCTATGTTGACTTCCGGGAGCAGAACAGCATTCGTCCCACGGCTGTCGAGGTGTTCCGCAACGGCTTCGATCCCCGCGCTTCTGGCCATGGCGGCTGGTTCGATTTTGTGCGGGACATGGGCGATGCCTTGCCCGAACGTCCCTTCGCCACTCACGGTCGTCTGTTGCGCGAGTTGGAACGGCCTAGAGATTTGTCCCGATCCGTCTTAAAAGGATTGCGCGACGTCGTAGCCGGACGCCAACCGAGCGATGGCGCCTCAGAGCTGGCTTTCAATCAGCACCTGACCCAAGGCGGCGACGGCTTCCGGCTGGCGCGACCTGACGCGTCCGGCGAACTGGAACCGCGTGGGCGCGAGTTGATCGACTGGCGCCTGGCGGAAGCGCCAATCGTGCGCGAGCTGGCCGAAGCATCCTCGACCTTTGTCGGCAAGCCACAGTCTCTAGAGCTTTGGCAACGCTATTACGTTCCTGACATCGCCGAGTTCTTTGGCGAAGAATACAAGCAAAACCTCTGGCGCACCGGAATGAAGGCGCTACCGGAGAAGAAGATCATGATCCTTCTGGCCAATGTCTCCACCCAGGACCTGACCTACGAAAATGCATTCCTCAGCCCATCCCGACTGAAGTGGTTCAGCCAGAACCAGACACGGCAGGACGGTTAGCATGGCCGGATTATCAACGGTGGGGAAGGCCACGAAGTACACTTGTTTGTCCGTCGGGGCAACAAAGTGAACGGCAAGGTCAATCCGTTCATCTATTGCGGCAATCCGAAATTTTCTGGCTGGGAGGGCGAAAAACCAATCGAGGTTTTTTGGGAGCTGGTGGAGCCAGTCCCCGAAGAGCTCAGAGCCGAGCTTGGCGTACCAGGATCAAATTAAAGTTCTGCAGACAATCCTTCAACCGTCCTTTCGCCCGTCCCACGGATTCGAAACGTATTTTGCAATCGGTTGAACTTTCGAAAAGGACGCTC
>JBASXE010000485.1:0-18361 GCA_049276875.1 Roseovarius sp.
CGGTGATGCGGTCCATCATCAGCATGGGCGGTTCAGGCAACTGCGCGTTGCCGGGGCCAAAAAGCTCACCGCGTGCGCATTTCAGCAGGTCTTCTTTTCCGAAAGAGGTCGGGTATTCGGACATGGAGGCGGCCTTTCAGGTGGTGTCTTGCATTATTATCACCCCTCTAGCACCCAGTCCCGCGCGGGAGCAAGCCCGCGGGCGTGCGCAAATGTCCGGCACAGGCCCATCCGTGGTCTGACCGCGTCATAGAGTGATCATTGCGAATTTTATTTGAAATCCACCCCCTAACCACCCTATATCTGTTGCATGGCAGACATCATTCAAAACACCAGCCCCGACAGCACCCCCTCCCCATCCGAACGCGGCACCGCGTGGCTGGCAGGAGCCGGGTTGCGACCGACACGTCAGCGCGTGGCATTGGCAGCCCTTTTGATTGGCGATGGGCAGCACCGCCACGTCACGGCAGAAAGCCTTTTTGGATCGGTCCAGACAGAGGGCGAAAGCGTGTCCCTGGCCACGGTCTACAACACGCTGCGCGCATTTTGCGATGCAGGCCTGATGCAGGAAGTTCTGGTGGATGGCGCCAAGAGCTACTTTGACACCAACACGCATGATCACCCCCATTTCTTCTGGGAGGACGAGAACCGGCTGAGCGATGCGCCCGCCGATCAGCTTGAGATCACACGCCTGCCCGATGCGCCTGAGGGTGCCGAGATTGCCTCGGTCGATGTGGTTATCCGCCTTCGCCGCAAAGCGTGATGCGCGCCGCGAGCTACGTGCGCTTTGGTGCGGCCTCTGATGTTATAGAGATTAGCGAGATCGACACACCGGAGCCTGGGCCCGGCGAGGTGCGCGTGCGGCTGGCCTTCAGCGGCGTGAATCCCTCGGATGCCAAAGCCCGCGCCGGTGCGCGCCCCGGCGTGACCAAGCCCGCCTTCCCCCGCATCATCCCCCATTCCGACGGCGCAGGCGAGATCGACGCCGTGGGCGCGGGCGTGGAGACATCCCGCATCGGTGCCCGTGTCTGGATCTGGAATGGGCAGTGGCAACGCGCCTTCGGCACAGCCGCAGAATACATCTGCCTGCCCAGCGCCCAAGCCGTGGACCTGCCTTCAGGCGTTGCCTTGGAAACCGGGGCCACATTGGGCATTCCCGGCCTCACGGCGGCGCAGGTGGTCTTTGGCGGGGGCGATGTTGCTGGCAAGACCCTGCTGGTATCCGGCGGCGCGGGCGCGGTGGGGCACAACGCGGTGCAACTGGCCAAATGGGGCGGGGCGAAGGTCATCGCCACGGCGCGGGGGGCGGGGCTCTCTCGCGCGCGCGATGCCGGTGCCGATGCAGCGCTCGACTACACCAGCCCGGACCTGGCCGCTGAAATCGTTGAAGCCTCGGGCGGCGGGATCGACCGCGCTATTGAGGTCGAGTTTGGCGCGAACATATCTCTCCTCGCGGAGGTAATGCGCCCGTTGGGGACAATTGCCGCCTATGGCTCGGGCGCCGAGATGACGCCCACGCTCCCGTTTGGGCCGTTTCTTTTCAAGGCGCTCAAGATCGACATCACGCTGATTTATCTGCTGCCCGAAGCAGAACGCGCGGCGGTCATAGCCCGACTGCACAGCGCGCTCGCCAAAGATGCGCTTCGCCCCGCGATCCAAGCGGTGATGCCGCTTGATAAATGCGCCGAGGCCCATGATGCAGTGATGACGCCGGGACGCTCCGGCGCCATCCTGCTTGAAATGGCTTAGCCGATCGCCACGATCTCGATTGCAAATGTCAGGTCCTTACCCGCCAGCGCGTGATTGGCGTCGAGCGTCACTTGCGTCTCAGTCACCTCCACGACCGTCACAGGCATCACCTGCCCCTCTTGCGTCTGCACCTGAAGCATCGTGCCGGGGTCGAGCGGGATGTCGTCCGGGATGCCTTCGCGCGGCACCACTTGCAGCGCCTCGGGGTTGGAAGGCCCATACGCCTCATCGCAAGGCACCTCGACCACTTTCTTGTCACCAAGGCTCATCCCCGGCAAAGCCTTGTCCAGCCCTGGAATAATCTGGCCCGAGCCTACCTCGAACTTCAAGGGATCGCGCCCTTCGCTGCTGTCGAAAACGGTCCCGTCCTCCAGCGTTCCTTTGTAATGAATTTGCACAGTATCGCCGGGTTTCACCTCGGACATGGTCGCTCCAGTTCTGATTGGGGGATGGGTTGCAAGGCCGCGCCGCGCGCGGGTGCTTGGATTCGGTCCACGCTAGCAAGCGTGCGCGCGGGATGCAAACCGGCCCTTCCATCGCCGCGCGGCCCGTGCAACTCTGCGCATCAAACGCCCCGAAATCACGCCGCGAGAGAAGGCCCACATGCCCATAACCACCTGCATTTTCGACGCCTATGGCACGCTCTTTGACGTGGCCGCCGCCGCCCGCAATGCCGCCGCCGAGCCGGGCCGCGAGGCGTTTGCCGCGAAATGGCCCACCATCGCCGAGCATTGGCGGCTGAAACAACTGCAATATTCATGGCTGCGGGCCATCACCGGAGAGTATTGCCAGTTCTGGCAGGTCACGGAAGAGGCGCTTGATTGGGCTTTGGAGGCCGAGGGGCTGGATGGGGACGCCGATCTGCGCGACCGGCTTTTGCAATTATACTGGGAGCTGGAGGCCTATCCCGAGGCCCCGGCCATGCTCGCCGCCCTGCGAGAGTCAGGCCTTAACACCGCGATCTTGTCCAACGGCTCGCCCGCGATGCTGGGGGCTGCGGTTCATTCGGCAAAGCTCGGTGATCTTCTGGACGGCACGTTATCTGTCGAGGCGGTGCGCGTCTTCAAGCCCGCAGCCTGCGTCTATGACATGGTCGGCACGCGCTTCGGCTGCGCGCGCGAGGAGGTGCTTTTTGTCTCTGCCAACGGCTGGGACGCGGCGGCGGCGGCGGGGTATGGCTTTCACGTCGCATGGGTCAACCGCAAGGGAGAGCCCATGGACCGCCTGCCTGCCCGCCCCGGCCACGTGATCCCCGACCTCAGCGGCATACCCGCCCTCGCGGCGGCCCTTTGATGGCAAGGTTCACCACCTCCGACGGGCTGCGCCTGCATTACGCCGACGAGGGCGCGGGCGCGCCGATCCTGTGTCTTGCGGGCCTTACGCGAAACGCCGCAGATTTCAAGTTCGTGCTGCCGTTTCTGGCCGCGCACCGCGTCATCCGCATGGATTATCGCGGGCGGGGCCTGTCGGATTATGCCGATGATTTCACGACCTACTCCATCCCGCAGGAGGCGGCGGATGCACTGGCCCTCATGGATCATCTTGGCCTCAAGCGCGCCACGATCCTTGGCACGTCGCGCGGCGGGCTGATCGCCATGGTACTGGCCGCGACAGCCCCCGAGCGTTTGAGCGGAGCTATTTTGAACGATATCGGCCCTGAAATCGCACCCGTTGGGATGGAGCGGATCATGGATTACATCGGCAAACGCCCGAAGCTTTCAAGCTACACTGAGGCCGCCAAGGCGCTGAGCCACGTGAATGCTGAGCAATTTCCCGGCGTGCCCGAGACACGCTGGCGCGTGCAGGCCGAAATGATGTGGGCGCAAGCCGAGGATGGGCTTGATCTGCGGTATGATCCACGCCTGCGTGATGCGCTGATTGCTCAGCGGGACGCGGGGCCCACGCCCGATCTCTGGCCGCTTTTCGATGCGCTGGCGGCAGGGCCGCTGACTGTGATCCGGGGGGCAAATTCGGACCTGCTGACGGCGGACACCCTCGCCAAAATGCACGCCCGCGCGCCGGATATGCGAAGTGCCACTGTGCCAAATCGCGGCCATGTCCCGTTTTTGGACGAAGCCGAGGCGCTGGCCGCGATCCACGACCATCTGAAGGATTTCGCATGAACATCGACAGAATTCGCGCCGCGGCCACTCGGCTGGAGGGTCACGCCCGCCAAACGCCGCTCCTCGGCTCGCCCTTTCTGGACGAGATCGCGGGGCGGCGGGTTTTGGTGAAGGCGGAATGCCTGCAACATACCGGCAGCTTCAAATATCGCGGCGGGCGGGCGGCCGTCTCGGCCCTTCCCTCAGAAGTTCGCACGCGCGGTGTTCTGGCCTTTTCCTCCGGCAACCATGCGCAGGGTTTGGCGCTGGCCGCGCGCGAAATGGGGGCGCCATGCGTGATCATCATGCCCGAAGACGCCCCCGCCCTGAAAATCGCCAACCCGCGCGCCTTGGGGGCTGAGGTGATCCTTTATGATCGCGCGGGGGGCGAAAGCCGCGAGGCCTTGGGCGAGGCCGTGCGCATGGACCGCGGCATGACCCTGATCAAACCCTATGACGAGCCCGAGGTGATCGCCGGCCAAGGCACAACCGGCCTTGAGATCGCCGCCCAAGCCGCGGCGTTGGGCGTCCGCGCAGCCGAGGTGCTGGTGTGCTGCGGCGGCGGTGGCCTCACGTCGGGGATCGCCATGGCGCTGGAGGCGGACGCGCCCCAGATGCGCGTGCGGCCTGTGGAGCCCGAAGGCTTCGACGACGTGGCCCGCTCGCTCAAATCCGGCCAGATCGAGAGCAACCACGGCCCCACCAAAGGTCTCTGCGACGCGATCCTCACGCAATCGCCCGGCGAGATCACATTCCCCATCATGCAACGCCTTTGTGCGCCCGGCCTTGTGGTGAGCGACGACGAGTGCCTGCGCGCCATGGCGCTGGCCTGGGGGCGGCTGAAGCTGGTGGTGGAGCCGGGAGGGGCCGCTGCCTTGGCCGGGGCCTTGTGCCACGCGGACAGCTTTGACGCCGACACGGTGATCGCCACCATTTCCGGCGGCAACGTCGATGCGGATGTATTCCAGACCGCGCTTACCCGGTTCGGAGACCTTGCATGACGGATATCACCATCGCGTCCTTCAACGTCAAAAACCTCATTGGGCCAGACCGCGAATACTACCGGTTTCAAGGCTACACGCCCGAGGACTACGCGTGGAAAGAGGATTGGATGGCCGATCAGCTTTTGATGATGAACGCCGATATCATAGGATTTCAGGAGATATTTGAGCAAGAGGCGCTGCAATCGGTGCTGGATGAAACGAGCCGCCGCGCCGAGGCGCTGAGCGAGCTCACCATCCCCGACCGCTCCAAACGCTATCATCGCAAGGCAATTTTCACCCGATTGGGTGTCACGCCCTACAGGAACGCCGCCGTGGCCTTTGCGCCCAATTCAGCGGATGCGGGTTTGCCCGGAGAGCGGCGTCCGGGCATTGCCATCGTGTCTCGCTTCGGCTTTGCCGAGCCGCCCGAGATCATTCAGGATCTGGCCGAGCCGCTGACGATCCCCTTCTCGCCGCTGCGTGGCTCGGAGGGGTCCGATGCCGGTCATTTCACCCTGCGCCGCACGTCGCGCCCCATTATCAAGGCGCGTATCGCGGTGGGTGAGCACGTCATCACCGTCTTCAACTGTCACCTCAAATCCAAGCTGGGCGAGTATCACAGACCACAGGGCGCAGCCTTCGCGCCCGAGGCGGACCTCACGCAATACGACCCCGTGGGCCGCGCCATGGGCAGCCTGCGCAGCGCCCTGCGCCGCATGGCCGAGGCATGGGTTCTGCGCCGCGCCATTGTCGCAGAGCTGGCCCTTGACCGCCCCGTCATGGTGCTGGGCGATTTCAACGATAATGAGCACGCCGTGAGCTCCGAGATCATCTCGGGCGAGGCCCCGTTCAAGAATTACGAATGGATGCTGCGCCACGATGCCGAGACCGCGTCAGATCGTTACAGCGCCGAGGAAGCCGCGGCGATTACCCGCGACATCAACGCCGTGCGTCTCTATGCGGCAGAGAAGATGTTCGTGCGCAAATCTTTGCGCGACATGGTCTATACAACCGCGTTTGGCGGCGTTTACGAGAGCATCGACCAGATATATCTCTCGCGCCATTTTCACCCCGAGACGCCGGATGCATTGGGCGAGATGACCTATTTCAGCGTGTTCAACGACCACCTTACCGATGGCAGCCACCCCGAGGCGCCCTATAACAAGCTCGCCTCTGACCATGGTCAAATCATGGCCCATATGAGCCTGAGGTAACCTCGCACCCGGTTGCAAACACGCGCCCCCGCCCGCATAACCGGGTGAGCGCAGCCGCGCGCCGCCCGCCCGGAGCCTCAATGCAATCCCGCCTGCCCCTCCTGTTCATCCTGATGACCGTCACGATCGATTCCATGGGGATCGGCCTGATCATGCCTGTGATGCCCAACCTCATCACCGAGGTGAATGGCGGGACATTGGCCAATGCGGCGATCTGGGGCGGGATCCTCTCGGCCAGCTATGCGGTTATGCAATTCGTCTTCGGCCCGATATTAGGCAGCCTCTCGGATCGGTTCGGGCGGCGCAAGGTGCTGCTCGTCTCGCTTGCGGTGATGACGCTCGATTACATCGTCATGGCGCTTGCGGGCTCGATCTGGCTTTTGCTCATTGGTCGGCTCATCGGTGGGGTCACAGCGGCGACGCAAGCCACGGCCGCTGCCTATATCGCCGACATCACGCCCGCCAAGGACCGTGGCGCACGGTTCGGTCTTTTGAGCGCGGCGTTTGGGATGGGGTTCATCCTCGGCCCGCTCATCGGCGGGCTTCTGGGCGATCTCGGCACGCGGGCGCCATTTTGGGCGGCTGCTGCTCTGGCGGGTGCAAACCTCATCTTCGGGTTGATCATCCTGCCCGAAACCCTGAAACCCGAGAGCCGCCGCGCCTTCTCATGGGCGCGTGCCAACCCTCTGGGCGCGTTGCGCAGCGTGCAGCGTCTGCCAGGGCTCGCGCCGCTTCTGGTGGTCCTTTTTCTCTATCAGGTCTCGTTCCACGTCTATCCGGTGATCTGGTCCTATTTCACCCAAGCGCAATTCAGCTGGGACCCCGGCATGATCGGCCTGTCGCTTGCGGCCTTTGGCGTGTCCATCGCCATCGTTCAGGCGGGCATCATCCGCCTCAGCCTGCGCCATCTGGGCGAGGCGGGCACGGTCATCGCGGGGCTTTGCTTTGCTGCGCTGTCCTTCGTGCTGCTCGCCATCGTCACAAGCGGCGCGCTGGCCCTCGCGCTCACCCCCATCGCGGCGCTTGCGGCAATCGCCACACCCGCGCTGCAATCCATCATGTCGGCCAAATGCGCCGATGATGCGCAGGGCGAGTTGCAAGGCGTGATCGCCTCGGTCAACGCGCTGGCGCTGATCACATCGCCGCTCCTGATGACCAGTGTATTCGCCAAATTCACAAGCCCCGGCACAGCGCTCTACCTGCCCGGCGCGCCCTTCTTGGCGTCAGCAGCGCTCTGCCTCTTGGGCCTCACACTTTTTGTCCGGGCGCGAAGGCGCAGGGGCTGAGGCACAGCACGCACCAATTCCTTCTTGCAGCGGCAAGCGAATCCGGGTCAGCCTTGGGCAATTGCCAGCGGAGACATCATGCGCACCATCAAAGCCGCCGTTTGCCACGCCTTCAACACCCCTCTTGTGATTGAGGATGTGGCCCTGCGTGCGCCCGAGGCGGGCGAGGTCTGCGTCGATCTGGCCGCCGTTGCCATTTGTCATTCCGATATTTCCTTTGCTGAGGGCGCATGGGGAGGCTCGCTCCCGGCGGTTTACGGGCATGAGGCGGCAGGACGCGTGAGCGCGGTCGGCCCCGGCGTGCAGGGCTTTGCTCCCGGTGATCCGGTGGTCGTGACGCTCATCCGCGCCTGCGGACAGTGTGCAAGTTGCGGTGGCGGCGCGCCCACGGCCTGCGAAACGCCCTATGACGGCGACAAGGGCCCTTTGAAAACTGCCCAAGGCGGAACGCTCCACCAAGCGATGGCCTGCGGCGCGTTTGCAGAGGCGGTCGTGGTGGATCAAAGCCAGATCGTGCGCATACCCGAGGACATGCCGATGGGCTCGGCCAGCCTGCTCAGCTGCGGTGTGATCACCGGCGTGGGGGCCGTGGTCAACTCAGCTGGCTTGCGCGCGGGGCAGGACGTCGTGGTGATCGGCGCGGGCGGCGTAGGCCTCAACGCCATCCAGGGTGCGCGGATCGCGGGCGCGCGGCGCATCGTGGCCGTTGATATGAGCGACGAGAAACTGGCCACAGCGCGCGAATTCGGCGCGACCGACGGCGTTCTGGCAAACCAGGGCAAGCCGTGGCACGCCGCACGTGCGGCAATCGGGCGCGGGGCGGACGCAGTGATCGTCACCGTGGGCGCGATCCCGGCATATGACCAAGCGCCAAAATACCTCGCCTCCGGGGGGCGCGTGATCATCGTGGGGATGCCCCATTCCGGCGCGCAATCGACATATGAGCCGGTCAATCTGGCCGCCGCTGGCCAAGGCATGATCGGCTCCAAAATGGGTGATGCGGTGATCCGGCGCGACATTCCGTGGATGATCGACCTTTATGCGCAAGGGCGGTTGAAGCTGGACGAGTTGATCTCGGGCCACTGGAGCCTCGCGCAGATCAACGAGGCCATCGCCGACACCAAAACCGGCGCTGCGCGGCGCAATGTCATTCTCATCAAACGCGACTGAGCCCAGCCACCATCAGCCACCAAAGGAGCCTGCCATGCCCGAGATTTTCGCAACACTGGATGAGGGCGGGCATGTTTTACGCCTTGCCCATGCTGGCGCTGACGGGGGTGACTTGCGGTTTCACGCGATCTGGCTGCGCGACAACGCGCTGGACAAGGCGACCCGCGATCCGGGCAATGGGCAGCGTCTGATCACGCTGGGCGACATTCCCGAGAATTGCCACCTGACCGAGGCGCGGGTGGAGGCAGGGCAGATTCTATGCCGGTTCGGCCCCGACGATCATGCTTGCGCCTTTCCTATCGCGTGGTTGCGCGATCATGCCTATGACCGTGCGCCCACAACGGGCCAAGCCACTCTACCCGAGGGGGCCGAGGTCTGGGACAGCACGCTCGGGGCGCGCGTTCCAACCGCGCCCTTGCCCGCGCTGCAATCCGGCGGTGCGGCTTTGCGCATATGGCTGGACGGGGTCCGCCGCTACGGCGTGGCGCGAGTGAGCGATATGCCTGCCGTGCCAGGCACGCTCTTTGATCTGGTCGCGACCTTCGGCCATGTGCGCGAGACAAATTATGGCCGCCATTTCGAGGTCCGCACCGAGGTGAACCCCACCAATCTCGCCTATACAGGGCTCGGGCTTCAGGCGCATACCGACAACCCCTACCGCGACCCGGTGCCAACGCTGCAAGTGCTTGCCTGCCTTGAGAATTCTGCCGAGGGCGGTGAGAATATGGTGGTGGACGGCTTTGCAGTCGCGCAAAGGCTACGCGATGAGGACCCGCGCGGCTTTGCGCTTTTGTCCGGTCACTGCGCCCGCTTTGCCTATGCCGGATCGGGGGGCGTGAACCTCAAATCCCGCAGGCCGATGATCGAGCTTGCGCCAGACGGCACGTTGCAAGCCATTCGCTTCAATGCCCGCTCGGCCGCGCCCATCACGGATGTGCCCTTTGCGGATATGCAAGACTACTATGCTGCCTATCGCCGTTTCTCCGCGCTCGTCGATGCGCCCGACATGCAGGTCAGCTTCAAGCTCAGCCCCGGCGAGGCGTTTATCGTGGACAACACCCGCGTGCTGCATGCAAGGCGCGGATATAGCGGGGCCGGCAGCCGCTGGCTTCAGGGATGCTACGCCGACAAGGACGGGCTCTTGTCGACATTGGCCGTATTGGAGACAGAGATATGAGCACGCTCACCAAGGACACGATTGTGGACTTCATCGGCGATATTTTCAAACGCCGAGGTGCCGAAAGCTATCTCGGGGAAAACGTGACCATGTCCGAACATATGCTCCAAGGCGCGGCACTGGCACAGGCCGCAGGCGCGCGTGATGATCTTGTGGCGGGTGCGTTGCTTCACGATATTGGTCACTACACGAACGAGTTTCCCGAGGACGCTCTGGCGCAAGGCACCGACAATCATCACGAGGAGGCGGGCGCGCGGGTGATGGACGGGTTTTTCCCGAAGATTGTCACGGATTGCATTCGCTGGCATGTCGCGGCCAAGCGCTATCTCTGCGCCACAGATCCTGCCTATTTCGCGCAGCTCTCAGAGGCCTCAGTGCAATCGCTGAACCTGCAAGGCGGGCCGATGAGTGACGCGGAAGTGACCGAATTCGCCAAGCAGCCAAACCTCGGGGATATCCTCCAAGTGCGCATCTGGGACGACCGCGGCAAGGTGCCGGGCATGGAGACGCCCAGCTTTGATGATTACGCGCCGATGCTTCAACGGGTGGTGGATGCCCATTTCGGAGCGACCGAATGAAGCTGCAAGACCTTGATATCATTGTCACCGCTCCCCCCGCGCCGGGTTGGGGCGGGCGCTACTGGATCCTTGTAAAGCTGACCACGGCCTGCGGCATCACCGGCTGGGGCGAGGTTTATGCGACCTCGGTGGGGCCGGATGTGATGCGCGGCGTGATTGAGGATGTCTTCTCGCGGCACATGCAAGGTGAGAGCCCCGAGAACATCGAGCTGATGTTCCGCCGCGCCTATTCCTCGGGTTTCACGCAGCGGCCCGATCTCACGGTCATGGGCGCGTTTTCGGGGCTGGAGATCGCGTGCTGGGACATTCTTGGCAAGGCGCGGGACCGGCCCGTCTGGGCGCTTCTGGGCGGCAAGATGACGCCCCGCGTGCGCGCCTACAGCTACCTCTACCCCCTGCCCCGGCATGATCTAACCGCCTTCTGGTCCAGCGCCGAGATGGCGGCCGAAAGCGCCGCTGATCTCGTTTCGCGCGGCTATACGGCGGTGAAATTCGACCCCGCCGGCCCCTACACATTGCGCGGCGGGCACAGCCCCGCGCAGAGCGATATCTCCCTCTCAGTCGCCTTCTGCCGCGCGATCCGCGAGGTGGTGGGCGACCGCGCCGACCTCTTGTTTGGCACACATGGGCAGTTCACCACCCAAGGTGCGATCCGTTTGGGCCGCGCCATCGCGCCCTATGATCCGCTGTGGTTCGAAGAGCCTGTGCCGCCCGATAATGTCGGCGCGCTGGCCCGTGTGGGGGCCGCGACCGGCCTGCCCATTGCGGTGGGCGAGCGGCTGACGACCAAGAATGAGTTCGCACCGGTGCTGCGCGATGGCGGAGCCGCGATCCTGCAACCGGCCCTTGGGCGCGCGGGCGGCATCTGGGAAATGAAGAAGGTTGCAGCGATTGCCGAGGTCTATAATGCGCAGATCGCACCCCATCTTTATGCAGGGCCCGTCGAGTGGGCCGCAAACGTGCATTTCGCGGTCTCAATCCCCAACCTTCTGATGGCCGAGACGATTGAGAGCCCGTTTCATGACGCGCTGATCAAAGGCGCGATACGGGTCGAGAATGGCTATATCGAAGCGCCTGAGGCACCGGGACTGGGCATTGAGGTGGATGAGGATCTTGCCCACGCGCATCCCTATACAGGCACGGGCCTGCATCTGGAGATGACGGAGGTGCCGTGCAGCTATCACGCGCCCAACGCCTTCACCGGGGGTGCGCCGCCAGAGGAGTGATTTACGGCAAAAGCCCCAGCCAGACCCAGGCGCTCAGCACCGAAAGCGCCGTGCCGATGAGCACCGCCGAGGCCGCCACGCGCCGGGCCGCGCCATACATGTTGGCGAAAATATAGGCGTTCACCCCCGGCGACATCGCCGCCGTGATCACCGCAGAACGCATGGCGGCATCGCTCACCTGCAACGCGCTGCCAAGCGTCATTGTAATCACCGGATGCGCCACCAAGGCAACGGCGCAGACATAAAGTATCACCCGCAGATCACCCTCCGGGCGGTAGCGGACGAGAATACCCCCCAGACCAAAAAGCGCCGCCGGAAGCGCTGCCGCCGCCAACAGCGTGAACCCATCGCGCAGAAAGGCCGGCAATGGCAGCCCGGTTAGGTTCACGACAAGCCCCAATGCGATCCCGATGATGAGCGCGTTTGAGAACATCGCCTTGAGCACTTTCATCGCCACCTGCCCGCCCGGCGCGCCGCGCGCACGGGCAAGCTCCATCGCGGTGATGCCCACGCCGTAGCAAAATGGAGAATGGAGCGCGATGATGGCAAAGTTGGCGCTGAGCGCGTCAGCGCCGTAGGCCCGCTCGGTCAGGGGCAGACCAAGAAGGACCGAGTTCGAGAAAAGGCAGCAAAACCCGATTGCGATGGAATCCTCCCACCCGCGCGCAAAGATGTAGCGCGCGCCAAGAAGGCCAAGGCAGAATCCACCAAACGCCCCCGCGTAGAATGCTGTGAGCAGCCGCCAATCAAAGACTTGCCCCAGATCGAGCCGGGTAAGTGCCAGAAAAAGCAGACACGGGATCGCGAAATTTTGCGTGAAGCGCATCAGCCCATCGACGCCTGCCTCGCTGAACCAGCTCTTCCAGACGGCCAGATAGCCCGCGCCGATCACGACAAAAACCGGCAAGATGACATCCAGAAGCGCTTGCATGAGGGCTAGAGCGCCACGCGCAGCACCATGCCGTCATAGGCGGGGCGCACAGTCTCGGGCAGCTCGGCCTCTAGCGTGCGATAGTCCATGTCCACATGCATATTGGTCAGCACCGCCTCTTTGGGGTCTGCACGCGCGATCCATTCCAGAGTGCGCTCCAAATGCGCGTGGCTGGGATGGGGTGTGCGGCGCAGCGCATCGACGATCCACGTATCAAGCCCGTCGAGCAGCGGCCAGACATCCTCGGGGATCTCGGCGGCATCGGGGAGATAGGCGATATCGCCCACACGAAAGCCGAGCGCGTCGATCGAGCCGTGATTGACCTCGAAAGGCGTCAGAACAATCGCGCCACCCGCGCCCTCGATGGTCACATCGCCCTCGATCGTATGCATGTTCAGGATCGGCGGGTAAGGCGAGCCTTCGGGCTGCACAAAGGCATATCCGAAGCTGGAAAAAAGCTTGTTCTGCGTGTCACCATCCGCCCAGACAGGCAACCGCTCACGCCGGTTGAAGACGACCATGCGCAGATCATCAAGCCCGTGGACATGATCCGCGTGGCCATGGGTATAGAGCACCGCGTCAAGCGTGCCGACACCTGCCGTCAAAAGCTGCTGGCGCATGTCGGGCGAGGTGTCGATCAGCACGCGGGTGATGCCGCGAGGCCCCTCCTGCTCGATCATCATGGAGCAGCGCAGCCGCCTGTTGCGCGGCTCGTTCGGGTCACAATCCCCCCAGAGCCCGCCAAGGCGCGGAACGCCCCCCGATGAACCACAGCCCAGGATGGTAAAGCGGCGCTCAGAAGGCGTCTCAGTGGTTTTCTCGGTGGTGATCTCAGTTATCATGATGCCACCTCATAGGCCGCAGCCTTGGAGAAAAGCCGGTCAAAATTCAGCTGCGTCTGGGCGGCGAAATCGCCCCATTCCATGCCGAACACCTCGGCGCCTTTTTGGGCGGTATGGATGGTATAGGCGGGCTCATTGCGCTTGCCGCGAAAGGGCGGCGGCGCGAGATAGGGCGCGTCGGTTTCCACAAGGATGCGCTCGACCGGGGCGGCGGCAAAAATCTCACGCAGCTCGGCGGATTTGGGGAAAGCAGCGATGCCCGACATCGACAGATAAAAGCCCAGATCAAGGGCGGCTTTGGCAAGCTCTGGCGAGGACGAAAAGCAATGCATGACACAGGAAAACGCACCGGCTGCGTGCTCCTTGCACAGGATCTGCGCCATGTCATCGTCGGCGGCGCGGGCATGGATAATCAAGGGCAGTCCGGTCTGACGAGCGGCCTCGATATGCACAAGCAGGCTCTCGCGCTGCACGCCAGCGCTTTCGGCGGTGTAGTGGTAATCAAGACCCGTCTCACCAATGCCGACGAATTTGGGATGCGCGGCCAGCGCCAAGAGATCGTCCAACGCGATGACGCCCTCTTCGGCCACGCTCATCGGGTGGGTCCCGGCTGCGTAGAAGACGGGACCATGCGCCTCGGCGATCGCGCGCACTTGGCGCTCATTGCGCAGCCTGGTGCAGATGGTGACCATGCGTGTGACGCCCGCGTCCACGGCGCGCGCCACAACGGCGGGAAGCTCCTCGGCAAAGTCCGGGAAATCAAGATGGCAATGGCTGTCTGTGATCTGGATCGTGTTGCGCATACTGGCCCCGCCGCCACCGGGGCAGGATCAGCCCGCCGCCGTCTTTTGGATGTTGAACACGGTATCTAGGACGAGGGCCGCAGGGTCAAGGTTCACTGCCCTGCCCCGGCGCACACGCGCCAGCGTATCGGCACCACATTCGGCAAAGGCGCGCGCCTCGGACACGCCCGGCGCAATGCGAGTGAGCAGCGCCGCCTCACCCGGTGCGGCCTCGGGGGTCAGGGGTGTGCCTGTTGCACCCGTGCGCGCTGCGCGGGCCAGAAAGAGGTCGATGAGCGCAATGAGCAGGTCGAGTTTTTGCTCTGCACCGCGCCCGGCCGCCGCATTGGCCAGTGCGAGCGCGCGGGGGCGGTCGATCTGCGGCAATTGCGCGAAGAGGCCGATGATCTCGGCATATATTTCAAGCCCAGCTTGGAGCGTCATCTGCACCGCTGTGCCGACAGAGCCGTCGGCAAGCACGGCCAGCGCCTCTTGTGCCTCGCGCCCGTCGGGCAAAGCAACGCCCGCTTGGGCCAGCGCCGCGGCCATATCATCCGCGCCAAGACGCCCAAGGCGCAGCACACGGCAGCGCGACCGGATCGTTGGCAAAAGCCCGGAAGGCTGGTGCGAGATCAGCAGCAAGGTGGTGCGTGCGGGCGGCTCCTCCAGCATCTTCAGAAGCGCGTTGGCGGCTTGGGTGTTCATCTCATCAGCGGCATCGATGATCACCACACGGCGGCCCCCATCGGCAGCGCTGAGATGCAGGAACTGCCCCAGCGCGCGCACGTCCTCGGCCACGATCAGGTCACGCAGACGTCCGGTTTTGTCGTTCACCGTGCGGCGGATATGGAAAAGCCCCGGCTCCGCTCCGGCGGCCACGCGGCGCGCAACGGGATGACCTGAGTCAATCGCAAGGGATGTAGGTGCGGGCGCGTCGAACATACCGCCCGCCTCATCCATCGGCGTGGCCAGCAAGAACCGCGCAATGCGCCATGCGAGCGTCGCCTTACCCACGCCGCGCGGCCCGGTGATCAGCCACGCGTGGTGCAATCGCTCGGAGCCGTATGCCTCAAGAAAGGATGCCTCAGCCGCGTCCTGACCGATCAGACGGGGCGTGTCGCGCGGATGAGGCACGCCTTCAAGGCGGTCTGGCTCGGGCGCATCGCTCATATTCCGCGCGCCTTCAGCGCTTTTCTCACGCGGGCCGCCACGTCGTCTTCCGTGCCGTCACCGCTCACAACTTCGAACCGCGTCTGCGCGGCCGCAAGTTCAAGAAACCCGGCGCGCAACCGCTCTTGCAGGCCCAGCCCGAAGGATTCAAACCGCTCCTCCCCCGCGCCACGCCCAAGCGCACGGTCCAGCCCTGCTTTGGGGTCAATATCAATCAAAACCGTGACATCCGGCTCCTGCCCGATCATCAGGTCATGAAGCGCGTCGACTTGCGCGCGAATATCGTCGCCACGCAGACCTTGATACATCCGCGTGCTGTCGGCGAAACGGTCACAGATCACGACTTGACCCGCCGCCAGAGCTGGCCGGATCGTGCGCTCCAGATGATCGCGGCGCGCGGCAGTGAACAGCAAAAGCTCCGTTTCGGGCGACCAGCGGTCGGCAGCGCCTTCAAGCACCAAAGCGCGGATTTCTTCGGCCCCCGGACTGCCGCCCGGCTCGCGCGTCAGGATCGCGGCACGGCCCTCGGCCTCAAACGTCGCGTGCAGTCTGCGGGCTTGGGTCGACTTGCCCGACCCGTCGATGCCCTCGAAGGAAATGAATACGCCCGGCACAGAAGAAGACGAGGAGGAAGGCGCGGTCAAAGCGCGCCCTCGGGCCCCTGTTGCAACCGCGTCAGCAGAAGGTTCGACACGGTCTTGAGCCGCACACCAAAGCCGCCCCGCGCCACATCCGTACCCGCCAAAAGCGGCACGCGCGCCTCTGGCATACCCTCAGGCCGGATCACCAATTCGCCCAGCCGGTCGCCCGCTGCGATCGGGGCTTCAAACGGGCCGGTATAGATCACCTCGGCCTCGACAGCCTCGCCTCCCAGCACCGGCAAAAGCATGTTCACATCCTCCGCCGCCACAAGTGGCACCTGCTCTTTTTGACCCATCCACACATCGGCGCGCGCCACCTCGGCCCCACCTGTCACAAGCCGGTTCTCGGCGAATTGCCGGAAGGCCCACGACACGATCGCCTCGGCCTCGGGCGCGCGCGGCGCCGCCGTATCAAGACCGGAGATCACGAAAATCACCCGGCGCCCATCCTGCGCAGCCGATCCGACAAGGCCGAACCCCGCCTCCTGCGTGTGACCTGTCTTGAGGCCATCCGCGCCAATATTCAGACCCAGGAGCGGATTGCGGTTTTGCGTGTTTTGCGGTGCGCGCCCGTCAAAGGCAAATTCGGTCTCGGCAAACATTGGATAATATTCGGGGAAATCCTCGATGATCCGGCGCGCCAGAAGGGCCAGATCGCGCATGCTCATCCGGTGCCCCGCATCGGGCCACCCGCTGGAATTGGTAAAGACGGAGTTCGTCAGGCCCATCTGCTGCGCGCGCTGGGTAGAAAAGCGCGCAAAGCCTGCCTCCGTCCCATCGGGGCTCAGCGCCTCGGCCAGAACAACACAGGCGTCATTGCCCGACAGCACGATGATACCGCGCAGAAGGTCCTCGACGCTGACCCGATCTGTGGTGTCAAGAAACATGGTCGAGCCGCCAAAGCTCATCGCGTGCTTGGACACTGGCAGCTTCTCATTCAGGCTGAGCCGCCCGTCGCGTATCGCCTCAAAAGTCACATAAAGCGTCATCAGCTTGGACATGGACGCGGGCGGCAAAGGCACATCCGCGTTCTTGTTGAGCAGCACCGTGCCCGTGCCCACATCCACCACAAAAGCGGACGTGGCTTCGGTCTCGAACGCCAGGGCCGGTGTGGCACAGGCGAGGATTGCTGCGGTGAAACCCGCTTTCAAGATGCGAAACATGGGGCAGCTCCCGTATCTTATGGCTCAGTTGGTCACGGCATAGGCATCGTCAAAGCCAACACCCTTGATTTTCTTCAAAAGCGCGGCCCGCTCCGATGTCGATGTGGCAGGGCCGACAACCACACGCCAGAAGGTTTTGCCTTGCGAGGATTGCTCGATCACCGTCGGCACCATGCCCGCCTGCCGCATCGCGGTTGCGGTGTTGTTGGCGTTTTGCTCGACGCTGAAAATACCAATCTGGATGAAAGGCCGCGTGAGACTGCTTGCCGCGCGCGGCGCGGTGGCTGGGGTTGGGGCCGCCACTGACTCTGGGGTGGCAGCCGCCGTGCTCTGCGTCGATTGGGCGTTTTCTATTGCAGCGGCTGCGACACCTGCCACGGGATCGAGCGTGGTTGCTTCGATCTCTTCGGGGGCCAGCGCTTCGGCCTCTGGCGCAGGCTCGCCCGCCGGCTCGGGAGCAGCCTCACGGCGCAGCGCGGTTACGTTGAGCTGACCGGGCGCACCGGCAAGCATCCCAAGCGCTGCGGCCGCATCAGAAGAGATCTGAAACGCAGGACCGGGCGTGGACCGCTCACGCTTGAAGAGCGCGCCGATCACGAATTTGGAATTGGCCGTGTTGCGGATGATCACCCGCTCAGGCTCAGTCACGTCCGGATGCGCCACCCAGACGCCGCCCAGCGAGGGCCGTCCGTCCCAAAGACCCATATCGGTTTTCTGAAACACATCAGGCGCTTCGACGTCCCGCTCGACCAGACGGGTCGAGGATGTATCAGCCAAGTTGGCCTGCCCGTCGGGGCGGGTTTGAAACGCGCCCTCAAGACCCTGGCAACCCGCCAAAGCCATCATGGCAGCTCCGCGCAACAGCGCGACACGCCCTTGCCTGTAGCCTAGATGTAGAGTTGTCATGCCCTGCCCCTTGCCTTTAACCTCTGATGTGAGCCCGTGTCTGGACCCTACCTCGCCGGTTGATCCGGCCTTTTATCGTGACGCGAAATCCCGCGCGCAGGCGGATCATAGCCGCAACCAAACCCCAAGAAAAGTCCGCAGGCGCCCATTCGGCGGAATTCCCCTTCTTTTGCGCCCCAAAGCGCCGCATCACAGAGGCACTTTCAGAATCGCTCAAGCCACGCTAGTCACAGATCACGCGGAGGAGTGGCAGAGTGGTCGAATGCACCGGTCTTGAAAACCGACGTAGGTGAAAGTCTACCGTGGGTTCGAATCCCACCTCCTCCGCCACTTATGGAAAACCACCTTACGTTACTGATATATAACACTAAAGTCTGGCGTCGAATCTTCATACCACCCACGCTTACCACCCACATTGACCACCCACGCCTGCATCTGGTG
>JBASXE010000486.1:0-2315 GCA_049276875.1 Roseovarius sp.
GGACCAGCGGAATACCTGCCGCGACCACCATAAAGGGTGCGTCGCGGATCACCAGATAGCCTTCGTTCAGGATCGTGCCCCAGCTTGCCATGGGTGGCAAAACACCCAGCCCGAGAAAGCTGAGCCCGGCTTCGATCGTCACCACGACAGGGACATCCATCGCGGCAAGGATCAACAGCGGCCCCACCACATTGGGCAGGACGTGATGGATCAGGATCCTCGGCGTGCTGGCCCCAAGCGAGCGCTCCGCCAGAATGTATTCATCGTTTTTCAGGGCCAACGTCGCGGTGCGTGCCATACGGGCATAACCCGGCGTGGTAGAAACGATAACGATGATCAGCACCAGTTCCAGGCTCGGCCCGACCAGCGCAACGGTGGCCAGTGCCAGAACTATTGTCGGAAAGGCCAGAACCGTGTCGAACGCCAGAAGCAGCAGGTTATCGAGCCATTTGGGGCCATAGCCTGCGATCATGCCAAGGATCAGACCGGCAGACAACGCTACAGAGACCCCGATGACAGCGATCTTCAGGGCAACCCGGCCCCCGAATATCAACCGCGAGAACGTATCGCGCCCAAGCTGGTCGGTGCCCGCCCAATGTGTGGCCGTCGGCCCGGACAGGCGCGCCGGTATGTCGAGCGCATTCGGGTCATAGGGGGCAAGAAACGGTGCAAACAGTGCGCTGGCGATGAACAGCACCACTAGGATCAGCCCAAGCATCGCCTTCCAGCTGCCCAGAAACTGGCGCAGGCGTGTGCCACCATGGCGCTGTGCGCCTTCGGGCGCTTGCGGGTCAGAGGGCTTCACGGACACGGGGATCAATCCAGGCTATGATGAGATCAGCAACAAGAACGAATGTGATATAGAGGCAGGTCGTCGCCAACACCGCCCCCTGAACAACAGGAAAGTTGCGGGCTGACACCATGTCGTAGAGCAGCTTGCCAAGCCCGGGTCGGGCAAAGATCACCTCGGCGAAGACCGTGGAAGAGATCAACCCGCCGAACCCGAGGCCGATGAGGGTGATCGTCGGCAGGATCGCGACCCGCAGGGCATAGTTGATGATGACATCGCGGGGGCGCAGACCGAACGCATTGGCAGAGCGGATGTAGTCTTCGTGCATCACTTCCAGCAGCGACGCGCGCACCATTCGGGACAGGTAACCGACCCAGCCCAGCCCCAGTGCGAAGGCTGGCAGGATCAAATGGAGAAGCTGATCCCCAAGTTGGCCGGGCTCTCCGGCCCCAATAGCCGGCAGCCACCGCAACATGACCGAAAAGAACAAGAGCGACCAGATCGCAACCACAAAGGATGGCACCGCTATGGTGCCGACGGAAATGATCCCGGTGATCCGGTCAAGTGCCGAGTTCGGACGCAGGGCCGCGAGACAGCCCAGAGGGATGCCAAGGAGGATCGCCCAGCCAAGCCCGGCGGCACCGAGCGATAACGAAAATCCGATATTTTCACCGATAATCTGTGTGACCGGTCGATTGGAAAACACGTCCTCGCCCAGATCACCGATGGCCAGATTGCCAACAAAAATCAGGAATTGGTTCCAGACCGGCTCGTTCAGGTGCATTTTCTCGGTAAACCGCGCGATTGTTTCGGGGCTGGCACGCGGCCCCAATGCAATTGTCGCCGGATCGCCCGGAATAAGATGCAACATCGCAAATAGCACCAGCACAACCAGCAAGATCACAATCACCGACAAGCCAACGCGCTTGATCGCGTAGAGGATCATCTTGTCTCCTCAAAACAGAGTTTGGAATGAGCCGATCCTGCCAAGATCCCGGTCCGGCCAATTGGCCGAACCGGGTTTACATCAGGCAAATTCGAACCTGCGATAATCAAGCTCGCCAGACGGCGCGGTGCTAATCGTTACGCCCGCGCGATGGACATAGGCGGTTGGCTCATGGTTGATCCAGACATAGGCACCGGTTTCTTCCATGATGTCCTGCATCCGCAGATAGATGGATTTGCGTTTCTCCAAGTCCTGCTCGGCAATGCCTTCGGCATAGAGTCTGTCATATTCCTCGTTCGTCCAGCGTTCCCAGTTCCAGATACCGACCTGGTTGGACACGAACCATTGCGTTGCTTCATAGGGATCGGGGGTGGTGAAGAACTGCATGATCCAAATCTCAAGGTCCTTCCAGACGTCGCCAGCTTCCTCGCTCCCCATCTCCCAGAAGGCCCCATCTTCCATTGGCATAATATTTGCGATTATTCCAACCGCGGCCAGATTGGCCTGAATGATCTGTGCCGTCAGCAGACGGTCCTGAACATTCTCGCATCGCAATGTTAGTTCGAGACCGGCCACACC
>JBASXE010000487.1:0-4480 GCA_049276875.1 Roseovarius sp.
ATGCGCTTAAGATACTGCGCGAGATCGATGTGCATTTGCATGATGGATTGGATGTTGTCAGCGCGTGCCGAAGGGCGGAATGCAGGCATTCGCTGCGATTTGTTCCGAGGTCTGCTTTGCGGACAAACCCGCCTTTTGCCAACGCAGCTATTGCTCACGCAGTATTTTCTCAGCGACGCAGAAAATTTCGTCGGACCGGACCTTCACCGGTGTCAATTCTGGCAAAACTCAAACCGTCAATTCGCTGTAGCCAGGACCGATTGTCGAGGAGCGGACACACAGGATTTGTGCAACTGTGGCTATTGCCGACGCAGCATCCTATCGCCGGTACACAGGAGCACATGGAGCAATGCAGCAATTGTTACTAAAGCAACTGCTCGAACTGGTTAACAGCGCTGAAACGATAGCTGGCTATTCGCGTCATTATTTACGTATTCTGTCCTGGACAGAAGCCGCCAATGCACTTCTGTCATTAGACGTCCGCAATTCCTCAAGTGGGCTAGAACATCCCGTTGTCGTGTTTGCTCTGGTCCGGCAATTCCTGCAACACATCCCAATGCTCAACCACCTTTCCAGCTTCATCTAGCCGGAAAATGTCGATACCCGCGTATTCCAATCCGCCCGGCCAGATCTGATGACAGTGAAGCACCACGTGGTTGCCTTCGGCGATGGCGCGTTTCACTTCCACGCTCTTGCCGGGGTGCTCTGAGGCCATGCGTTCGAAATAGCTGATGAACCCTTCTTTTCCGTCACTGACATGCGGGTTGTGCTGGATGTAGTCGTCACCGGCGTAGCGCGCGATGGCCTTCGCCGGTTCGCAGTCGTTGAACATCATCTCGCAGAACGCGATGACGTTTGCCTTGTCGTTTTCAGAAGTGCGGGTCATGTTTCATCCTTCCTGTCATGGCATCCGCGTTCCTGACGTTGGATCAAGACAAATACAGAACGATCTTGCCAATGTAACCCTTCTCGGCAAAAGCTTGCTGAGCTGCACCTATTTCACGAAGAGGATAGGTTTCGGCGACCAGCGGTGCAATGTCGGCACGCTCTATGCGCCGGATAAGGTTTCCAAAGACGTCCGGCTCCAGCACCGTGCATCCGAAAAAACTCAGGTCCTTGAGATAGAGCGTGCGCACGTCCAACTCGACAAGCGGCCCTGCAATCGCGCCAGCGACGGCGTAGCGGCCGCCAGGGCGCAAGGCATCCAGAAGAGAGGGCCATTTCGGACCGGCGACGAGGTCAATGACCACGTCGACCTGTCCTGCACCGAAGGCCGACAGGTAATCTGCGTTACGGTCGAGGGTTTGATCCGCGCCGATGGCCTTCAGCTTGTCGGCCTTGCTGGCGCTGGTGACCGCGACGACCCGTGCGCCACGCGCCAACGCCAGCTGCACGGCTGCCGATCCGACCCCGCCGGACGCCCCTGTCACCAGAACGGTTTCGCCTGACGTGACGGCGGCGCGTGTCAGCATGTTTTCGGCGGTGGAATAGGAGCAGGGGAACGAGGCCAGTTCCAGGTCACTCAGGGTGCTTTTGACAGGGTAAGCGTGCCGCGCGGCGACCCGTGTATACTCGGCAAAACCACCATCACATTCCGAACCAAAAAACCAAGGCGTATCCAAAATCTTCCCGTCAGCCTCACGGATGCAAGGTTCGATCAGCACCCGTTCCCCCACACGTGCGGGATCGACTTGATCCCCCACGGCAACGACATACCCGCACACGTCAATTCCCTGAACGCGGGGGAAGGACAATGGCTTGCCTGACCAAGTGGCATCACTGCTTTCGCCGTCGCCTTTCGAATACCACGCTGTTCGGGTGTTGATGTCAGTGTTGTTAACTGCGGCAGCGCTGACCTTGACGATAACGTCCCGCGCACCGGGCGTCGGAACGGGCAGGTCGTCACGCCATTCGAGCGTCTCGGGGCCGCCGTGTCCGGTCAGCACGACGCCGCTCATTTTGGATGGCAGTGGCATTGGTGGGCTCCTCGGGGTAGAATAGTTGCTCTACTTTAAGGAAGAGGCACCACTCTGCCAAGTCAAGAATGTCGGATGTTCAGAACCGGACCAACTCCAGCCAGGAGCGGGCTTTGACACGACGCGTAGCACCGACGAAAATGAGCTTTAGTAACCCAAATTGTGCGATGAATCCGTCAAGCCCGCTTGGTTCAGCTTCAATGGCAAAGACAACGGGCCAGACGTGTCGCACAGGTGACTGCTGCATCCTGCATCAGCGGCCAGCTCTGGGTCAGCCCTTCGATAATGACTGTAATATCATTTTCTCGATCGCCAAGATTGGCAACTCTGGCGGCGCGTTGCGCAACGTCCGATTTGTGCCGCTTGAGAAGATCATGCAGGCGCGCGTCGCGCGGTGCGGCGGCGACGGCAGCATGGAACAGGCAACCGCGTTCAGCCTCGCGCGCCATCCATTTTCCGATATTGACGATCACGGCCTCCAGCGCCGCGGGACCGGGCTGTGGTAAATCGTCGAACACGAACTTGATGTACCTTGCGTGCCGATGTTCAAGCGCTGCCAAAACCATCTCGCCGCGTGAGGGCGTGTATTTGTAGAGCGTGCGAAGACTAACGCCCGCAGCGGCGCGCAACGCCTCTACGTTTGGCTCGGCAAAGCCTTGCGAAACAAAGGCGCGTTCAAGCCCTGCAGCTATTTTGGTGGCAGTATCAATCATTCTTGACGCTGTAGAATGAGCGCTCTACCAATGCAAGTAGAGAGTTCACTCTACCGCGATTCGCCACGCTGAAAGGATGTACCATGCTGGACCTGCCCAACATCATCGACGAACCAAAGGTCCGGGCCTACCGGCTGAACCGCACCCGCGCAATGCTGCAACGGTTCAAGATGGATGCCGCCGTGCTGTATGATCCGCTTAACCTGCGCTACGCCACCGGCTGTCGCAATATGCAGGTCTGGACCTCGCACCACCTTGCCCGCTACGTTTTTGTCCCCGTCGAAGGGCCGGTTGTTCTGTTCGATTATGGTGGTGCGTTGCACTTGTCGGACCATCTGGAGACGATTGACGAAGCGCGACCAGCACGCAGTTGGGATTACTTTGGGTCGGGCAACCGCGCCGAAGAACACGCCAACAAATGGGCCGACGAAATCGTTGATCTGTTGCACAAGAGCTGCGGCAAAGGAGCTACCCTGGGTCTTGACCGTGCTGACCTTCTGCCAATGCTGGCGATGCAACATCGCGGCATCAAGATGAAGGACGCCAAGGGCCCGATGGAACTGGCGCGGGCTGTGAAGTCCATGGACGAAGTCGCGATCATCAAGAACTCGATGCAGGTCTGCACCGACGCCATTGCCCACATGCGCAAGTTTGCCGAGCCGGGTGTGACTGAAAACTTCCTGCTGGCAAAGATGAACGAATATAACATGATGCATGGGGGCGAGTATCAGGAAACACGGTTGCTGAACTCTGGCCACCACACCAATCCCTGGTTTACCGAGACGTCGGACAAGAAGATCGAGAACGGCGAAATGCTGGTCTTTGACAGCGACCTCATCGGCCCGGACGGTGTGTTTGCAGACCAGACCCGCGCCTTTGTGATCGGCGACAAGAAACCGACCGATGAACAGCGCGTCCTTTACAATCACGCCTTCGAGCAGCTTCAGCACAACATGGAACTCCTGCGCCCCGGCATGACGTTCGAGGAATTCGGTGAGCGGTCGTGGAAGATGCACGACATCTACGTGCCCAACCGCTACGCCGAGATGATCCACGGCATCGGCTTTGGCGTTGAATACCCCGTCATCTACTACCCCGAAGACCACGAGACCTGGCAGTATTCCGGCACCTTCGAGGAAGGCATGTGCGTCTGCGTCGAGAGCTACATTGGCCCGGTGGGAGGTGACGAAGGCGTGAAGCTGGAACAGCCGGTTTTGATCACCAAAGATGGCCCCGTGGCCCTGACCGATTGCCCGTTCGAGGACGATTACCTTTGAGCACCTATGACTACATCATCGTCGGCGCGGGCACTGCGGGTTGCACGCTGGCGCATCGGCTCAGCGAGGGTGGCACACATTCGGTGCTTCTGCTGGAACACGGGCAGGATGACCGGACGTGGATATTGCAAATGCCCGCCGGTCTGCGCTCGGCGTTCAAGCCGACCAGCAAGTACAACTATTGGTTCAAGACCACACCGCAAGCGCATCTGAACAACCGGGAGATCGACCAGCCACGTGGGAAGGCCCTGGGCGGATCGTCGGCGATCAACGGCATGACCTTCTTGCGCGGCAACCCTCGCGACTATGACGACTGGGCGTCCGAAGAAGGCTGCACCGGTTGGTCCTTCGCCGACTGCCTGCCTTACTTCAAGAGGTTCGAGGGCAGCGACCGCCCCGCAGACGCATTCCGCAGTCCGGACGGCCCTGTTGGCGTGCAGCGCCAAGAGGTGCTCAATCCGCTCAACGCTGCCTTTCTTGATGCCGGGCAACAGGCAGGCCACGACCTGACCGA
>JBASXE010000488.1:0-2311 GCA_049276875.1 Roseovarius sp.
GGCCCGATCCGCGCGCGCATCTTTGCCGCCGCAATGCTCATCGGCGCGTCAGAACTTTGGGCGCAGCTTGAGGATGGCGAGACCGTCGCGCACCAGCTGCGCCGTCTTTCCGATCGGTTCGATGGGATAGGTCAGCCGCGCCACTGAGCGCCGATCTTCCGTCGCGGCACGGGTTCTGCTATGATCATAGCAAGGCCGATCGCGATGCGACAGGCCGACCATACCGTCACGCTTACGCGACGCGCAGCCTGACGCCTGAGCCTCCCGCGATGCGGGCAGCGATGGACCTCGAACCCCGAACTTTCCCCGGGGCCGTGCCCATTGCGCATGCCCCACATCATGGAGGATCACCCAGTGATCGACACCAATCAAATTTCGGCGATCCGCAAGCATGCGCCGACCTTTACCCAAAGCCTGCGCAAAGCGGGCCTAGACCTCGACCACATCGAGCCGCATGCACTGACATGGGCCGACCTGAACCGCATCGAGCGCGACGCACGGGTAGCCGCAAAGGCAGCCATCGATCGCGTGGCCGATGGCACCGATGAGCGCCGCGCCGCTGAGATCGAAACCGCCTTTGATGGCCTGACGGAACTGGCAGACGCCTGCGCCGCTGACAAAGATCATCGCAGCGCCCGAGGCGATCGCAGCCCGTGGGCTGGCGTCGATCTTGGCCGCCGCCCGATGGGCCAAGCTGGTTCGACCGGATGCGGCGACTTTGGTGGCGAAGATGCTGCACCGGCCTACGCTTTGCGGTCGGGCCAGCCTATGCGCACATGGGCACAGGCACGCAGTGTGGACGATGAAGGCATTGGCGCTGGTGCGCTGCTGCGCGCTCTGGTGACAGGTGCCAAGACCGATCGTGAACAGCGCGCCTTGGCTGGCGGCACTGACGCGGCAGGTGGCTTCACAGTGCCGACCACGACCTCGGCGGAACTGATCGACCTCGCCCGTCGCAACATGGTGCTGGATGCAGCGGGTGCGCGGACCATCGCCCTCGACACATCCGAGACCATCATCGCGCGGTTGGCGTCCGATCCGACGCCCGCATGGCGTGTCGAAAACGCAGCGGTGGCGACAGGCGATCCGACATTCAGTGCGGTGACGCTCAAGCCTCAAAGCATCGCGGTGCTGGTGAAGGCGTCGGTCGAACTGATGAGCGACTCGATCAACCTCGAAGCCGAACTGCCCAACATCATGGCACGCGCCTTGGCGGTTGAGATTGACCGGGCTGGCCTGATCGGATCGGGCACGGCACCTGAGCCGCGTGGTATCGTCAACTTTGCTGGCCTCACAGCCAATACCTACGCTGGTGGCGCGCTTACGTCCTATGCACCGATCCTGACCGCCCGTGGTGCGCTGCACGGTGCCAACGAGCGGCTGGGTGCGGTTGTGATGGCAAGCCGTGACGAAAACACGATCGCCGGTCTGCTGGCGTCTGATGGGCAACCGCTGCAAATGCCGCCAGCCCTTGATGGCGTGCGGATGCTGCACACCACAGCATTGCCGACCAACGGTGGCGTTGGTGAGAATGAGTCGCAAATCATCGCTGGTGACTTCACGCAATTGCTGATCGGCGTTCGATCGGCGGTTCGCGTCGAAATCCTGCGCGAGCGGTTCATGGACAACCTGCAATTCGGTCTGGTGTGCCATGCACGGATCGACTTCGCCGCAGCGCGTCCCGGTGCCTTCACCGTCTTGGATGGCGTCGTGCCTGCAAGCTGATCAATGGGGGGGCGAGTCGAGGACGGCTTGCCCCTTTTCAGAACCGGCGCGCGAACTCGTCTCTTTCTGCGCCTTCCCCCGGATCAATAGAAAGGCAGAGCCATGTTAATGCCGACCGACCATCTTCGCACTGCAACCGCCGCTTGGGTGTATGAGGTTTGCAGCGAATACGATCTTGAGCCGCATCACATCCGGCTGCTGTTGCTTGCCGCGCAGGCATGGGATCGCGCTGAACAGGCGCGTGAAATCTTGGCGCAGACAGGTCTGACATTTCTGGACCGAAACGCTTGCCCTAAGCCGCGTCCAGAGATTGCGGTTGAGCGTGACTGTCGGATCGCGTTTGCCCGCCTGATGCGAGAACTCGACCTCGACATGACCGGCATCGATGAGGCACGCCCGCCGATCCTCAAAAGCAACCGGGGCTGACTGATGGCAAAGCTGCGTCGGGTTCGATCTAAGCGCCAAGAGATCACGCAGGCCGCTGTGGCCGCGTATAAGGCCGCTGGGCCGGGTTCTGTGGAATTGCAGGGCCATGCCTGCCTGATCTGCGATGACGCGCTCTCTGACGCGCTGGGAGTCCCTGCGC
>JBASXE010000489.1:0-1656 GCA_049276875.1 Roseovarius sp.
ATCCAGGGCCGTTGAGAACATGCCCTGGAAGTAGTCATCCGCGGCAATGTCGCGCTTGTTGGTCGAGATCGTCGCCCCCGTGCCAAGAGCCGCCGACGGATAACATGCCGCGGGGTCGTTGTTGGCAAGGCTTCCGCCTATGGTTCCGCGATGGCGCACCGCAGGGTCGCCGATACGTCCTGCCAGATCGCACAAGGCAGGGAAAACGGATTTCAACTCGGCGTTTCCGGCCACCTCCGCATGGGTGGTCATTGCTCCGATCGTCACAGTTCTGCTCGCCACAGAAATCCCGCGTAGCTCCTCTGCCCGCGAAATATCCACGAGATCGGATGGCGCGGCCAGTCGTGCCTTCATCGTAGGCAAAAGCGTCTGACCGCCGGCAAGCAGCGCCCCATCTTCCGCAGATGACAGAAGGCTCGCGGCGTCTGCCGCTGTTGCGGCGGCATGATAGTTGGTATTGTGCATTGTATCCTCCCTTATTCAGCAGCGACCCTGGCGCTGTTTAGCGCGGCCCAGACCTTGGCCGGAGTGGCCGGCATGCTGAGATCGTTGTTCCCTATCGCATTGGTTATCGCATTGATTACAGCAGGGGGCGTTCCGATAGCCCCGGCCTCACCGCAGCCTTTCATACCCAGGGGATTAGTTGTGCAGGTGGTCGAATGATGCAGCACGTCGAAGTTGGGCAGATCATCGGCGCGGGGCATGGCGTAGTCCATGTAGGACGCCGACAACTGCTGACCGTCTTCGCTGTAGCGCACTTCTTCAAGCATGGCCTGACCAACGCCCTGGGCGATGCCGCCATGCACCTGGCCCTCGACGATCATCGGGTTGATGATTGTTCCAAAATCGTCGCTGGCGACGAACTTAAGGATCTCGGTCTTGCCGGTTAGCGGATCGACCTCTACCTCGCAAATGAAGCATCCCATCGGGAAAGTGAAGTTCAGCGGATCATAGAACGCACCTTCCTTCAGCCCGGGCTCCATGCCCTCGGGCAGGTTGTGGCCGGTATAGGCCGCCAGGCCGACCTCGTGCCAGGCGAGAACCTTGTTCGTTCCGTCGACTTTGACTTGTCCGTCCTCGATCACGATATCGGCTTCCGAAGCCTCGAGCAGATGCGAGGCCAGCTTCCTGATCTTCACCTCAAGTTTGTCGAGCGCCTTGACGATGGCCGACATGCCCACCGGGCCGGAGCGCGACCCGTAGGTGCCCATGCCGAACTGGACCTTGTCCGTGTCGCCGTGAACGATCCGCACCGTGTCGATCGGCACCCCGAAACGGTCCGCCACGACTTGCGCGAACGTGGTTTCATGACCCTGCCCGTGACTGTGAGCCCCGGTCAGTACCTCGATCGTACCGACGGGATTCATACGGACCTCGGCACTTTCCCAAAGCCCCACACCTGCCCCGAGCGACCCAACAGCCGCGGACGGCGCGATGCCGCAAGCTTCGATATAGCAAGACATACCGATACCACGCAGTTTGCCCCGGGCTCCACTTTCCGCCTTGCGGGCGTCAAAACCAGCCCAATCGGCTGCGTGCATGGCCTGACGCATATTGCCCTCGAAATCACCGGAATCGTAGTTCATGATCACAGGCGTTTGATGCGGGAACTCGCGGATAAAATTGATGTTGCGAAGATCTGCAGGGTCCTTGCCC
>JBASXE010000490.1:0-4196 GCA_049276875.1 Roseovarius sp.
TTGCTTGATCTTGGTGTGAAAGCCGGCGTGGTTGAGAAATCCGGCAGCTGGTTTAGCTATGGCGACGAGCGGATCGGGCAGGGTCGCGAGAACGCAAAAACGTTCCTGAAAGAAAACAGCCCTATCGCGCTTGCGATCGAAGACAAGATTCGCGCGGCGCATGGGCTGGATTTTGAGATGCCTGAAGTTGAGAAACTCGCCGAGAAGCAGGCCGCAAAAGACGAAGGCGACGATCTGCTCGAAGCGTAAGATCAGTAGTGATAGATCCAAGGCCCGAACGCATCGCGCTCGGGCCTTTTTCGTTGCTGGTGGACTTGGCGCGCGTGCAGGGATAAACCGCTTTTGCACCCTTCAAAAAGGCCCAGTTTGATGCCCACGCTGAATGAAATCCGCTCCACTTTTCTCGACTTTTTCGACCGCAACGACCACCAGATCGTGGACAGCTCGCCGCTTGTGCCACGTAATGATCCAACTCTGATGTTCACCAACTCGGGAATGGTGCAGTTCAAGAACCTTTTCACCGGGGTCGAGACGCGTGATTACAAGAGAGCCACCACCAGCCAGAAATGCGTGCGCGCGGGTGGCAAGCATAATGATCTGGACAATGTGGGCTACACTGCGCGGCACCATACCTTCTTTGAGATGCTGGGAAATTTCAGCTTTGGAGATTATTTCAAAGAGGAGGCTATCCAGTTTGCGTGGGACCTTTTGACGAAGGATTTTGGGCTGGATAAGTCCAAACTCCTGGTCACCGTTTACCATACCGACGAAGAAGCGGCGACGATCTGGAAGAAATATGCAGGGCTGCCGGATGATCGCATTATCCGCATCGCCACTGATGATAACTTCTGGTCCATGGGCGCGACTGGTCCCTGCGGGCCCTGCACCGAAGTGTTTTATGATCACGGGCCACAGATCTGGGGCGGCCCTCCCGGCAGTGCAGAGGAGGATGGTGACCGGTTTATTGAAATCTGGAACCTTGTCTTCATGCAGAACGAACGGTTCGAAGATGGCACCCAGCGTGATCTGGAGATGCAATCGATCGACACCGGCATGGGGCTGGAGCGGATCGGCGCGCTTTTGCAGGGCAAGCACGACAATTACGACACAGATCTCATGCGGTCTCTGATCGAGGCAAGCGCTCATGCGACCAGTCAGGATCCGGATGGGCCGGGAAACGTCCATCACCGGGTGATTGCGGATCACTTGCGCTCTACGTCGTTTTTGATGGCTGATGGTGTCATGCCCTCCAATGAGGGGCGCGGCTATGTGCTGCGCCGGATCATGCGGCGTGCAATGCGTCACGCGCATCTTTTGGGCGCCAAAGACCCGGTGATGCACCGTCTGGTGCCGGCACTTGTGACGCAGATGGGTCAGGCCTTTCCCGAACTTGGCCGTGCGCAATCCATGATCGAGGAGACGCTGCGCCAGGAGGAAACACGGTTCAAGCAGACGCTTGACCGGGGGCTTGGTCTTCTGGATACCGCGCTCGAAGACCTGCCCGAGGGGGCGGAACTTCCGGGCGCGACGGCGTTCAAGCTCTACGACACGTTCGGATTTCCGCTGGACCTGACGCAGGATGCGCTGCGCGAAAAGGGGCGCGAGGTTGATGTGGCGGGCTTTGATGCAGCTATGGCCGAGCAAAAAGCGAAGGCGCGCGCGGCGTGGTCCGGTTCCGGCGAGGCGGTGGACGCGGATGTGTGGTTTGATATCGCCGAGGCATCGGGGGTCACGGATTTTCTGGGCTATGACACGGAAGTGGCCGAAGGTCAGATCATGGCGCTCGTTCAGGACGGTGCGCAGGTGAGCAGGGCGGCCAAGGGCGAGGCCGTGCAGATCGTTTTGAACCAGACGCCGTTTTATGCCGAATCCGGAGGGCAGGTGGGTGACAGCGGTGTTTTGCGTATTGAGGGCGGTGCGGCGCGCATCACCGATACACGTAAAGTGGCGGGCGTGTTTATCCATGTAGGCGAAGTGACCGAGGGTGCATTGACCAAGGGATCTGCGGCCGTGCTTGAGGTTGATCCGCTGCGCCGGGGGGCCATTCGGGCCAATCACTCCGCGACGCATCTTTTGCACGAGGCGTTGCGGGAAACCCTTGGGGATCATGTGGCGCAGCGCGGCAGTCTTAATGCGGCGGACCGTTTACGGTTTGATTTCAGCCATACCAAGGCGCTGAGCGCGGAGGAGTTGAGCCGCGTCGAGCGGGATGTGAACGCCTATATCCGCCAGAATGCGCCCGTTGAGACGCGGATCATGACGCCCGACGATGCCCGCGCGCTTGGGGCGCAGGCGCTCTTTGGCGAGAAATACGGCGATGAGGTGCGAGTCGTGTCGATGGGCCGTGCTGCGGGTTCGGGGCGTGGCGCTGGCGGCGATACCTATTCTATTGAGCTTTGCGGCGGCACCCATGTGGCGCAGACGGGCGATATCGGGCTTTTCGTGACCCTTGGCGACGCGGCGTCCAGTTCAGGCGTGCGCCGGATTGAGGCACTGACCGGGCAGGCGGCGTTTGACCATCTGGCGGCGCAATCTGCCCGGGTGGCTGATATTGCGGGTGCGTTGAAATCGCGGCCCGAGGACACGCCAGACCGGGTGCGCGCCTTGATGGAGGAGCGCAAGGCGCTTGCAAATGAAGTGGCGCAGCTGCGCCGTGAATTGGCCATGGCGGGTGGCGTGGGGCAGGGCTCTGCAACGCCTGAGGATGTCGGCGGCACAGCGCTTATGGCGCAGGTTCTGAGCGGGGTATCCGGCAAGGATCTTCCGGCGCTGATAGACGAGCACAAGGGCCGAATGGGGTCGGGTGCGGTCCTGCTGATTGCAGATGCAGGCGGTAAGGCGGCAATTGCGGCGGGTGTGACCGAGGATCTTGTCGGTCGCATATCAGCGGTGGATATGGTCAAAGCGGCAGTCGCTGAGCTGGGCGGGAAGGGCGGCGGCGGCCGTCCTGATATGGCCCAGGGTGGCGGCCCCAGCGCCGAGAATGCACAAGCGGCGATCGAGGCCGTCAAATCTCTGTTGAAAGGATAAGATATGCCTGCGCTCTGGATTGCTCATGTAACCGTCACTGATGACGTGTCTTATGCAAAATACGCAGCCCTCGCCGGGCCTGCCATAACCAAACATGGCGGGCATTTCATTGCTCGTGCGGGCCGGTATGTGCAGCTTGAAGGCAAGGAGAGGCCGCGTAATGTGGTGGCACGGTTCGAGAGCGTCGAGGCGGCGGAGGCGTGCTATCAATCGCCCGAGTATCAAGAGGCACTGGCCCATGCGCGCGGAGCGTCCGAGCGAGAGTTGCTGATCGTCGAGACCTCAGAGTAGCGGTCTCACACAGCTTTTTGTCGCAGTATGGGCGCGATTGGCAGAGGGCTGCTTACTAGGAATCGTATGTTTTTCAGATCTTAGGCGAATCGTTTTTTTGCGTTCACTGTTTCGTGATCGGCTGATTGTGTCACTATTAACCATGATTGTTTCGGCAACAGAAACATTCCAAAAACAAATACTTAGGTTTCCGGTCCGGAAACTATTGCGCACATGTCACACATTTCGCGATTCCGGAAAATTTTCCAGCTTAGGGACGCGGCGCCATACTGTTGCCCCATTTTATCGTCGCCACTCCGTGAACTGCTTGGTTATTCTCCTAACCGTTCGTTCAATATGGAGAGAAAAAATGAAATCAATTTTGATGGGTACGATTATCGCAGTGGCCGCAACTGCCTCCGCTCCGGCGATGGTTTGGGAAGGCCAGAAGGTTGCCTGCTACGATAAGGTCTATGTGCCTACCACGTACAAAACCAGCAAGCATCTGAAACATCCCGCAAAAAAAGTGGGAGCATCATAACGGCCAGATGGTCGAGATGTATTACGCGCCAGTCTATATGGAAAAGCGTCACGTCGCGACCGAAGGTCACTATGTGCTGCGCAAGGCCGCCTGCAAATAAGCAGCGCATCCTGCGTTATGAAATGCGCGGGCCGGAGCCTGCGCATTTCATCGCATCAGGGGGCTTGGCCCCAACCGCGGGACACGGCACCGTAGATCGGTAAACGTCCATTAACCACCTTCAAAAATACGCATTCATGCCGCAATCACGCGTCACAGTATCAATCAGGATTTTGCTGTGAAGGAGAGCAGTATGCATATGCCCAAGGCTGTTATGGCTGCGATGGCCCTCTTGATGCTGGGGGCGGTGCCGGCC
>JBASXE010000491.1:0-2346 GCA_049276875.1 Roseovarius sp.
GCGGTGGCTGGACCGCGAACAAAGACAGGATTTCCATTCGCCGGTTTATGAATACGATGGCGTCTCTGCCTTTCAACGACGCACGGACCTGACAGCCGCGCAACTCTTCCCGAACACACCCGAGGCAAGCGCACGCGCTGCCCTGATCCAGGGTGCCCTGCCGTGGCAAGACGCTACCCTGTATCTCGGCCTCACGTCTCGCGCAGAAGACGGTGCCCCGATCCGCGGCGCCTACCTTGCCCGTGACTTCACGCCTGGCGCGATCGACGTGGAACGCTTGCCACTGCCTGACAACGCCTTGGCCATGGATGTGCGTGTCGATGACGGCGCAATGCAAATCCTGTTTGCGCAAGCCCTGGCTGATCAACGCTGGCAAAGCACCCTTTGGACCAGCCGTGACGCCCGCACCTGGACAGAGGTACTCAGCTTCAGCGCAGCCGCACCGGCACGCGCCGTTGAAGCATTGGGGGGCGACTGGTATTTCGGCCTCGGCAGCCTGAAAGCACCCACGCCCGATAACTGCACCCCCGCAGACACTGCAACCGGCACGCTGCTGGCTCTGTCACCGTTATAAGGTCCTAGCAATTATGTTGTCCTCGCAATGAATCACTACAGTATTTTTGGCTTGTCTGTGGGCGCTGATTTCGAACTACCCGAGCTGCTGCCAGCACCACCGGACTCTGCCCCCGACATTCGGGTTCTCAGGGCGGACATCCCGCCCGTGATCCCGGAAGGCTCGGCGAATCGCGGCGCTGAACTGTTCGGTCCGGCGATTTACCGCTTTGAGATCGCCCAGGTTGCCCGATACCAGATCGAGCAGGGCGCAACGATCCTGGTCGAGCCGGCCGTAGAGGCCGACCCTGGCGACGTGCGCGTGTGGCTGCTGGGGACGGCGCTGGGGGTGTTGCTGCATCAACGCGGCCTGCTGCCACTGCATGTCAGTGCAGTTGCGGTCGACGGTGCGGCATTCGCTTTCTGTGGGCACTCCGGCGCAGGCAAGTCCACCTTGGCCGCCGCGCTACACCGACGCGGCTTGCCCCTGCTGACCGATGACGTCGCCTTGGTCACCCCAGATCATCATCAAGCCATTCTTTACCCAGGCTTTGCGCGCATCAAACTATGGCGTGATGCGCTGGACCATTTCGAGCTCGATCCGCAAGGCCTGATCCCGGACATGACCCGTACAGACAAGTACCATCTAAACCTCAAGCAGGCCGGCGGCTTCCATGCCGCCGCATTGCCTATGCGCCGGCTCTACCTGCTGGAGCGCAGCCCGGGCGCACAAATATTCATCGAACCCGTACAGGGGCACAATGCCATCGGCCTAATTGGCGAACACACCTATCGGGTCGGTATCGCACGGCGCATGGGCGCCGCCGCAGATCACCTCGTGCGCTGCGGCCAGATCGCCCAACGCATCCAGGTGTTCCGCTTTCAGCGCCCTTGGCAGCATGACAGCCTGACCGCCAGCACCGATGCGCTGCTCGCTCACATGCGGGATCAGCCACAGCCAGTCGATATCTGACATGCATAACGCATCACCTGAATCCGCGCTCCTGGACCTAATGTTCGGCAACCAAGCCGCCGCCGTCGCTGCTGCCAAGCGGCTCACAGCAAGCGAGTGGACAGCCTTGATGCCGGCCATTCAGGAACATCGGCTTGCCCCGCTTTTGCTCGTGCGCCTGCAACGCCTCGACATGCCCGCAGCCCTGCCAACCGCATTGCTGCAGACCATAACCCGCGCATTTGAACAGTCGAATTGGCGGTCACTGCGCCTCAAAGCCGAGTTGATCCGCCTGCACCGCCTGCTCGATCGCAACGGCATCGCCTATGCCGCTCTGAAAGGCGCCTATGTTGCCTTCGCAGCCTATCCCCAGCCCGCCCTGCGCCCAATGCGCGACCTGGACATCCTCGTGCACCCATCTGACGCAATCCCCGTCTTTAACCTGCTGCAACAGCAGGCTGGCTACGAACGAGCAACACAGTTTCGCGGTAGCCCAGCTGCCGCCATGCAGGTCAGCAAACACCTGCCAGCCTTGCGACACGCCAACAGCGGCATCAGCATTGAAATACACCATCGCTTGATCAGCCCCGGCAGCGCGAAGATCGATCTGGCGGAGGATCCCGCCCTCTGGGATCGGATCATTCGTCACCCGTTGGGCTCGGATCACGTCGCCTTCTTGTCGCCGACGGAATGCCTGCTGCACCTGCTTGAGCACGCCGTTTATGATCACCATCTCAACAACGGCCCGCTCATCCTGAGCGATATCCATCATCTCATCCAGAAAACAACTATCGACTGGACCCTATTCGAGCGGCGGGCTGCCGCCTGCGGCATAACCGCTG
>JBASXE010000492.1:0-4136 GCA_049276875.1 Roseovarius sp.
CAATTCGCCCATCTTCGAGATGCCTTCGCCATACATGATGTCAAATTCCACCTGCTTGAAGGGTGGCGCCACCTTGTTTTTTACAACCTTGACGCGGGTGGCGTTGCCCACAACCTCGTCACGGTCCTTCAGCGCCCCAATACGGCGAATATCAAGCCGGACAGAGCTGTAGAATTTGAGAGCGTTACCACCCGTTGTCGTCTCGGGGCTGCCGAACATGACGCCAATTTTCATCCGAATCTGGTTGATGAAGATCACCGTGCATTTCGTCCGGCTGATCGAGCCCGTCAGCTTGCGCATGGCTTGGCTCATCAGGCGGGCATGGACGCCCACGCTGCTGTCGCCCATATCACCTTCCAACTCAGATTTCGGCGTCAGCGCCGCAACCGAATCCACCACAATCATGCTAACCGCGCCCGAGCGCACCAATGTGTCCACAATCTCAAGCGCCTGCTCGCCCGTATCAGGCTGAGAGATCAGCAATTCGTCGAGATCGACGCCCAGCTTGCGCGCATATTGCGGGTCCAAAGCGTGCTCAGCATCAACGAAGGCGCAGACGCCACCCTTCTTTTGTTCTTCCGCCACGCAATGAAGCGTCAGGGTGGTTTTACCTGAACTTTCCGGCCCGTAAATTTCGACAACCCGCCCTTTGGGCAGGCCGCCAATTCCCAGCGCGATATCGAGACCAAGAGAACCGGTAGACGTCGATTCGATATCCTGAATGGCATTTTCGCCGCCCAGTTTCATGATCGAGCCCTTACCGAACTGCCACTCGATCTGTGCCAAAGCGCTGTCGAGCGCCTTTTGCTTGTCCGCGCTTTTTTTCGTGTCCATTGTCAAAAGATCTGCCGTTGCCATTGCGTTCATGTCCTTATCCCACACCCTGTCCCGGGCGGCAATTACCGTGATTGTTCACGCCTTGTTCGCATCTGTATGCGGACAAAATGAGAACATTTCAAGAAAATTGTTCATACTCTTACTTTTCCTCAGATGTGTTAAGGAGTAGTTTACGAGCGTCAACCCGGCAAAAATTGGTATTGGATGAATCCTATGCTTGTGTTTTCAAAGCATAGATTAGTTTTCTTATCTGTGCCAAAGACCGGCACAACAGCCTATCAGCAGGCATTGGCCCCCTTTGCGTCAATGATAATCAGCGATCCACCCGAGCTGAAACACGCGCCGGTATTCCGTTACAACCGCTTTTTCCGACCCGCGTTGGAGAAATTTATTGGCGAAGGGCTGGATGTCATCGCAGTGATGCGCGAGCCCGTCGACTGGCTCGGCAGTTGGTACAGGTATCGCAGGCGGCCCTTTATGGATGGCAAACCCAATAGCACTGCAGGGGTGAGCTTCGACGAATTCGTGCAGGCCAATGTCACGGGGAAACAACCCAGTTTTGCGCGGGTCGGCAGTCAGTCGAAATTTCTGGAACCGCAGCGGAACGGCACAGCGACGACCCACGTCTTTCGATACGAGGATCCAAAATCACTGCAGGATTTTTTGGAAGAGCGCTTTGGTCACGCAATTGAGACCCAAACCCTGAATCGATCCCAACCAGAAACACTGGACTTGAAGCAGCAGACCTTTGATGTGTTGCGACGAAAATATGCACCTGATTTCGAACTTTACGACAGCATTGAGCCAAGTGGAAAATACACACCCGTAGCCGAACCTTCACCGATTAATTAAGCTTCAAACCAGTTGTTTTTGCACGATATCGGTCAAGTCAGTCAGCGAGAAAGGTTTGGGCAAGAAGACCGAGTTTGGTATCCGCGCCTGGGTATCGCCAAAATCTTCCTCAGCATAACCTGAAACAAAAACCACCCGCGCATTCGGCCGCGTCTTGAGCGCTTGCTGCACCCAGCTTGGGCCATCGAGCCCCGGCATCACCACATCGGTCACAAACACATCGATGGCGAGGCTCTCATCCTTCAACAACTCTAACGCATCTTCTGCTGATTCGGTCTCCATCACGGTGAACCCGCGCATTTGAAGAGCTCGTGACGCAAAGGCGCGCACAGGCGCCTCGTCCTCAACAAGAAGCACGACACCTTCCGCCAGCGCGGATGGCACCTCGGCCTGTGCGCGCTCCTCAGGGTTGCGCACTACAGTGTCATGGGCCGGAAAGAGCAGAAAAAATGTCGTCCCAACGCCCTGTTCACTGTCGACAAAGATAAAGCCGCCAGTTTGCTTTACGATGCCGTAGGCTGTGGACAGGCCAAGCCCTGTGCCCTCACCGGTGCGCTTGGTCGTGAAAAAGGGCTCAAACACTTTTTGCAGCTTATCAGGCGCGATCCCCATCCCCTCATCGGTCACGCTGATTTTGACGTAGCGGCCCGGGGCCAGAACAGCGCGGTCCCTGTGCATCGGCTGCGTCAGGGTGATATTTTCGGTCGTGACTGTGATGTCGCCCCCGCTCGGCATTGCATCTCGGGCGTTCACCACAAGGTTCATCATCACCTGTTCAAACTGTCGCTTGTCCGCGCGAATGGACCAAAGGGTGGGATCATGAGACAGCGACAGCAACACCTTTTCTCCCACAAGGCGGTTCAGAAGGTGGGTCAGTTCCGACATTGCATCGCGCAGGTCCATGACCTCCGGTCGCAGGGTTTGTTTGCGCGAATAGGCCAAAAGCTGATTGACCAAAGACGCGGCCCGGTTGGCGTTCTGGTGTATCTGAAGCAAGTCGCTGTAGTCCGAATCGCCTTGGTCGTGCCGCAGCAAAAGTAGATCACAATGCCCTGAAATCGCCGTCAGAAGGTTGTTGAAATCATGCGCAACGCCGCCCGCGAGTTGACCGATAGCCTGCATTTTTTGGCTTTGGACAAATTGCGCCTCAAGGCTTTTGAGCTCAGTCGCATCCGTCAGAACGGCGATGAGCACCGTCTCGCCCTCTTCAATGGCGCAGTTCAGCGTAACCTGAACAAAGGTTTCCTCATCAGCCCGCTTGACGCGCAAAAACTCGGAATGAACAGCCCCCCGCGCGAGCGCCGCATCCTCCAGCCAGTCAGGGATTGAGCGCCCAAACCCCTCCAGCAGATCAGTGATTGCGTTGTCTTGGCATGTCTCACAGGCCAGCAGTTGCCGCGCAGGGCGGTTGGACAGTTCAATCTTTCCGTCACGGCCCAGCTTCAGCAGTGGCACTGGCAACTCATCAAAGAAGGCCCAGCCATCAGGCTGACGCTCCGTTGCCTTTACACCGGGCAGGATAAACACTTCGCGCCGCCCCGCGATGCCTTCAAGCTCCACGACAAGACAGGATTGCAGGCCGGTTTGCGTGCTGATATCGTTGAGTTGCCCTGACCGGAGAGGCAGTTTGGGGCAAATACGGTCCAGCGTGCGCGCGCGTGCGCCAACGAATGCCCGCGCGGCATCATTCATGAAAAGCACTGCATTATTACGCCCCACAGTGAGCATAGGAAGCGGGACAGCGTCGGTCCGACGTGCGGCCATGTCTGCGGATTTCTCGATCCGCCAGAGAAACCGGCCCTGCCCTGCGCCGTGCACACTGACACGCACATGGCCCGCACCGGTCACGACATCTTCATGCGCAGAGCCAACGGCGCCGGCGCGGCTCTGCAATCGAAAGAGCAGGGCACCCGGGTTCGCAATCACCTTATGCAAAGCGTGCGCGAGGGTTTCCGCCTTGGACGCGTCACAGGCTGTGTCTGCGGCGCGATTCCAATAGCTTATTTCACCATGCTCGCCGGTCACAATGCTGGGGGCTGCGTCATGCTCGATCAGCGTGGCGACGGCTCCCGTCGCATGCGTATCCGTCGTGCTTTCATACCAAGCGATCACAATGATCCAGCCTGCACTCCCGCACAGCACAGCTGCCACAGCGAGAAGCAACATCCGCTCTGCACCTGCGGGAATGATGAAAGCCGTCACGAGGAACATGATCGCCGCGCAAAATACAAGGCCTGCATGAGGCCGCATCTGGGACGCGGCACGGCGCGCGGGGGTGAGAGGCGTCGAGAAAAGGGTCAAGCGTGGCAATCCTGTGGTCGAGACTCGGTCCCCCCAACGACTGGTTCAAATATCTTAAGGGCTGCTTAACGCCAGCCATTTTACGCGGTCAGGGTTGTGGATAAACTTATCACTCTCGCAATAAGTGCGCCACAAAGAAACCATCG
>JBASXE010000493.1:0-2090 GCA_049276875.1 Roseovarius sp.
ACCCGGTGCTGTGCGAGGGCAAGGTGCGCCATGTAGGCGACCCGATCTGCGCCATCGTGGCCGAAAGCCGGGAGATGGCGCGCGACGCCGCCGAGGCGATTGAGCTTGATATAGAAGAGCTTCCCGCCGTCATCGACATGAAAAAGGCGCTCGAGAGCGGCAGCACCAAAGTGCATGACGATCTCGACGATAACCTGTGCGTCGACTGGGGCTTTGTCGAGGAAAACAAGGAGGCCGTGGACGAGGTGATCAAATCGGCCGCTCATGTCACGACCGTGGAGCTGATCAACAACCGCCTTGTGCCCAACGCCATGGAGCCGCGCGTCGCCGTGGGGGATTTCAACCGCGCCGGCGGTGATAGCACGCTCTACACGACAAGCCAGAACCCGCATGTGATCCGTCTGTTGATGGGTGCGTTTGTTCTGGGCATCCCAGAGCATAAGTTGCGTGTCGTGGCCCCAGATGTGGGCGGCGGCTTCGGCTCCAAGATCTATCACTATGCCGAGGAAGCCTTCGTGACATTTGCGGCCAAGGACCTGAACCGGCCCGTGAAATGGACCTGCACCCGCTCCGAGGCTTTCTTGTCGGACGCGCAGGCGCGCGATCACGTGACGAAGATCGAATTGGCACTGGATGCGGATAACAACTTCACCGCAGTGCGCACCTCGACCCATGCCAATATGGGCGCGTATCTGAGCACGTTTGCGCCGTCGATCCCGACATGGCTGCATGGCACTTTGATGGCCGGCAATTACAAGACGCCGCTCGTCTATGTGAATGTGAAGGCGGTCTTTACCAACACGATTCCGGTGGATGCCTATCGCGGGGCCGGGCGGCCCGAGGCGACGTATCAGTTGGAACGTGTGATCGACCAGGCCGCGCGCGAGCTTGGTGTGGACCCAATGGCGCTGCGCCGTCAGAACTTCATCACCGAGTTTCCCTATCAGACGCCTGTGGCGGTCGAGTATGACAGCGGAGATTTCCACCGTCTTGTCGACAAGCTTGAGGCGCGTGCCGATTTCGGCGGGTTCGAGGCGCGCCGCGCCGAGAGCAAAAAGAACGGCAAGCTGCGCGGTTTGGGCGTCAACTGCTTCATCGAGGCCTGCGGGATTGCACCGTCGAACCTCGTGGGGCAGCTTGGGGCGCGCGCGGGGCTCTATGAGAGCGCCACGGTGCGGGTGAACGCCACGGGCGGGATCACCGTCATGACGGGCTCGCATTCTCACGGCCAAGGCCATGAGACAGTGTTCCCGCAAGTGGTGGCCGATATGCTGGGTATTGATCCGTCAATGATCGAGATCGAGCATGGCGACACGGCCAACACGCCGATGGGCATGGGCACCTATGGCTCCCGCTCCATCGCGGTGGGGGGCAGTGCCATGGTGCGCGCGACCGAGAAGATCATCGCGAAGTGCAAGAAGATCGCGGCACACCTGATGGAGGCTGCTGAGGCCGATATCGAGCTGAAAGACGGCCAATTCACGGTTGCAGGCACCGACAAGTCGGTCGCCTGGGGCGATGTGACACTGGCGGCATATGTGCCGCATAACTATCCGCTGGAAGAGGTGGAACCGGGGCTGGAGGAAACGGCGTTTTACGATCCGAACAACTTCACATACCCGGCAGGCGCCTATGCCTGTGAGGTGGAGGTCGATCCCGACACTGGCAAGGTGACCATCGCAAAGTTCACCACGGCGGATGATTTCGGCAATATCGTCAATCCGATGATCGTGGACGGGCAGGTGCATGGCGGCCTGACCCAAGGGATCGGGCAGGCCTTGCTTGAGAACTGCGTCTATGACGAGGATGGCCAGCTCCTGAGCGCGTCTTACATGGATTACGCCATGCCGCGTGCAGATGATGTGCCGTTCTTCTCGATCGATCATTCCAACGGCACGCCGTGCACCCACAATCCTCTGGGCGTGAAGGGCTGCGGGGAGGCGGGGGCCATCGGCTCCACTCCAACTGTGATCAACGCGGTCATTGATGCGCTGCAATCGGGGGGCTTTGACGTGGATCACGTCGATATGCCCGTGACCCCGCTGCGTGTCTGGGAGGCGATGCAGGGCTGATTATTCGGAGGGAGGGGG
>JBASXE010000494.1:0-1802 GCA_049276875.1 Roseovarius sp.
CCAGAGGCCAACAGGGCATCAAGAGCCGGGTTGGAATACTGCGAGGAGTTCACAAAATGCGTACCCTGACGGATCTGGTCAGTGCCGTAATGACGATGAACGCCCAGAACCGGGTCAGGCAGCTGGTAGAAGTAGTTGATGTTCATCTCAAAGTCATAGTCAGCGTAGATCCGCTTCAGCCATGTCGGTACATCTTCGTAGCGCAGCTCGAGGGAGATGCCGATCTCGCTCATCGCCTGCTTCATGTACTCACCGGCACGGCGCCAGTCTTCGCCATAGGGTATCAGGTCAAGCACAGCCGTTGCCCGGATACCATTGGCGTCAGGTGTGATACCAGCTGCGTCCAACATGGCGATTGCACCTGCAACATCCGCTTTTGCCGGGTAGTTCGGCAGGCCAGCCTTGTAGAGACCGGTCGGCGCAAAGTTGGTGGACAGTGCCGAAGTCGCAGGTTTGCCGTATCCGAACCAGATGTTCTCGATCAGAAACTCGCGGTCGATCGCAAGTGAGATCGCCTTGCGGATCGCCGAATTGTCAAAGGGCGCTTTGGTTGTGTTGAACTCGATCAACGCCATCGGGTTGATCATGGAGTAGCCATCGGTTGTGACCGAGAAACCGTCCATATCGCGCAGGCGCACAGCATCAATGTTCGGAATGGCACCATAAGCACCATACATCACTTCACCGTTTTCCATAGCGGCCGTACGGGTTGACGCATCCGGGATAAACCGGCCTACGATACGCTCAATATACGGCAGGCCAGGCTTCCAGTAGTTCTCGTTCTTGTCGAGACGGATATACTGGCCTTTTTTCCATTCGACGAACTTGTAAGCGCCAGTACCGACAGGGCTGGTCGCCAGGTCCGAGCTGCGAATATCGGTGCCTTCAAGCAGGTGCTTGGGAACCATCGGGCTTTCATAAGCGGATAGAGCACGCAACATGTAAGGCGCCGGGTTGGCAAGATTGAAAACCGCAGTGTGGTCGTCAGGTGTGTCGATCGACGTCACTTCACGGAACGAGTTCGGTCCGCGTGGATGCACTTCCTTCAGAACAGACATTACCGTGAACTGCACATCGGCCGAAGTGAACGGTGCACCATCGTGCCAGGTCACACCCTGACGAAGATTGAACGTCACAGTCTTGCCGTCTTCGCTCACTTCATAGCTTTCAGCGAGCGCAGGAACGATGTTTAGATCGTTGTCGTAGTCGAACAAGCCATCGTAGATTTTGGGTGCGACCAGGCCGATAGGCCCCGAGGTCGATAGATAGGATGCCAGCGATGGCGGCTCGGGCTGTACGAGGTATACAAATGTGCCCCCCGCTTTTTGTGCGTCCGCGGGAACAGCGCCGAGCGCCAATCCCAAGGTGCAAAGGGCCGCAGCGGCCCAGTTACGTAAACTCATTTTTATTACCTCCAGGTCGGAAAAAGTCTTTTCGTTTGCACGTTTGCTCTGCGTAACCTTGGCGGCCTTAAACCGATATGGCAAGTGTCGAGACCAAGAAGCTTTGGCCGCGCTGGGCATTTAGTTCAAACTCGCCCACAAAATCGACTGCTGGTTTTTTCCACGAGCCAAGAAGAGCAGTTTGCTCTTTCAGCCCTCCACCTGATCTCTGCTTGATCGATTGCCAAGCGATAAGATCATGTCCCCTCAATGACCGTGGCCAGCGCACAAATAACGCGGATTTTTCCTCCAGCTGGGCCCTCGCTTCAGGATAGGGAAACCATAGAACCAAGGGGCAATCACAACTGGTTACGCGACTTGACACTCCCAAGACGTACCAAACTGCGGGAAGGGTTAATT
>JBASXE010000495.1:0-6582 GCA_049276875.1 Roseovarius sp.
TCTTGGACGATGTCCCAGGATGGAACCGTCTACACCTTTAGCCTGCGCGACGGCGTACAGTTCCATGATGGCAGCGCGCTTGATGCTGAGGCCGTGGTCTTCAACTTCGAGCGTATGTTGAACGAGGATCATCCTTACCATAATACTGGCCCCTTCCCGCTGTCGTTCTTTTTCAGCGCGATCTCCGGGGTCGAGGCGCTGGACGCTCGCACCGTGCGCTTCACGCTGAACGAGCCTTATGCGCCTTTCTTGTCAAACTTGGCTTATCCTACCGGCCTGATTGTCTCGCCTGCGGCCGTTATGCAGCACGGTGCTGATTTCGGTCGTAACCCCTCGGGTACCGGCCCCTTTCGCTTTGCCGAATGGCAGTCAAACGAACGCGTCGTTGTGACCCGTAACGACGACTATTGGGGCAATAACGCTGCGCTTGAGGCTGTAGTCTTCCGCCCGATCACCGATGCCAACACGCGTGTGGCTGAGATGCTGTCGGGCGGTATCGACGTGATGGTCGAAGTCCCGCCGGTCGCTCTACCGCAGTTCCGGAGTGGGAGCTACCAGGTCCACGAACAGGCCGGCCCGCATGTCTGGTTTCTGATCCTGAACGCGCTGGAAGGCCCATTTGCGGATGTCCGCGTTCGTCAGGCGGCGAACTATGCGATCAACCGTGAGGCAATCGTGCGCGACGTGCTGGAAGGGACCGCGACTGTAGCCGCCGGCCCGACACCGCCCGCCTTCGCTTGGGCTTATAACAACGATCTGGAACCCTATCCCTACGATCCCGATCGCGCCCGTGCGCTCATCGCCGAGGCGGGGGCCGAGGGCGCGCAACTGACTTTCTATGTCACTGAAGGCGGGTCGGGTATGCTAGATCCGGTCGCAATGGGTACGGCGATCCAGGCCGATCTGGCCGATGTCGGGTTTGACGTCCGGATCGAGACTTACGAATGGAACACCTTCCTCGGTCAGGTGAACCCCGGACTTCAGGGCAAGGCAGACATGGCTCAGATGGCGTGGATGACTAACGATCCCGACACGCTGCCCTTCTTAGCGCTGCGCACCGCCGCCTGGCCGGATCAGGGGGGCTTCAATTCGGGCTATTATTCAAACCCCGAGGTCGACGCCCTGCTCGAAGCCGCTCGCGTGGCCACGGATCAGGATGAGCGCGCGCAGCTTTACCGCGAGATGCAGGTCATCGTGCAACAGGATGCACCTTGGGTCTTCGTGGCGAACTGGATGCAGAACGCCGTTACCTCGGACCGCGTGTCGAGCTTCTCGCTTGAGCCATCCTTCTTTCTGCTGCTGGACGACGTGAACAAGAACTGATCCTAATCCCGGGGGACGCTCGCGTCTCCCGGACCCACCCGAAGGGCATTTGGGGCAAGATGAGGCAGGCAAAGTATCGAGCGCGGGGAGCGCTGTGCAATGGGTGGCTATATCCTGAAACGGCTCCTGTCGGCGGTACCTGTCTTACTCGGCATCACAGTGATCGTGTTCCTGATCATGGCGATGATCCCCGGGGATCCGGCTACCGCCATCTTGGGGTCCTATGCCACGCCCGAGAATGTCGAACGATTGAATCGCCAACTCGGCCTCGACCGTCCACTCTGGCAGCAGTATTTCATTTGGCTGGGTAACCTGCTGCAGGGTGATTTTGGGCGGTCCTTCGCGCTGAACCGACCCGTTCTAGATGAAATCCTCGACCGGTTCTCCGCAACTCTAATCTTAGCCGGAACCGCCTTCGTGCTGTGCTCGCTACTGGGGATCGCGGCGGGCGTCATCTCGGCGGCGCGGCAATACGGGCTGGCGGATAAGGCGATCACCTTTGTAGTCATCCTGGGCATTTCGGTGCCGTCATTCTTTCTGGGCATGATGATGATTTTGCTCTTTGCTGTGCAGCTGCGCTGGTTGCCGGCCTCGGGGATGTATTCGATCTGGGGCGGAGGTGATCTGCCCGATCTGATCCGCCACCTGACGATGCCGGCACTGGCGCTGGCGGTGGTGGCAACCGGGGTCATCGCGCGGCTGTCGCGTGGCGCCATGCTCGAAGTGCTGCGGCAGGATTTCATCCGCACCGCCCGCGCCAAGGGTGTACACGAGCGGCGGGTGATCTGGCGCCACGCCCTGCGCGCGGCGATGGTGGGGATCATCCCGGTGCTGGGGATTCAGGCGGGGTTCGTGCTGTCCGGCGCGGTCTATATCGAGATGGTGTTCCAGTGGCCCGGGGTGGGCCGGATGCTGGTCGATGCGATCCTGAAACGCGATATCCTGCTGGTGCAGGGCGGCGTCGTGTTCATCGCCGCCTGCTATGTCGGGTTCAACATCCTCGTCGATGTGGCGCAGGCCTGGCTCGACCCCCGGATCAAGACATGATGGGGAACGAGACATGAGCCTGTTCCTGCGTCTTTTGTTCCGCAATAGGCTGGCCGGTTTCGGCGCCGTCGTGCTGGGGATCATCGTGGTTCTGGCGCTGCTGACTCCAATTCTGCCGCTGCAACCGCCGAATGAAACCAACACCGCTAACCGTTTCTTGCGCCCGCTGTCTGAGGGGCATTTGCTGGGCACCGACCATCTCGGCCGCGATCTCTTGTCGCGGCTTTTGTGGGGCACGCGCCTATCGCTGGCGGTGGGATTTGCCGCAGCGCTGATCGCGGGGCTGATCGGCGCGGCGATCGGGGTGATGGCTGGCTTTTTCGGCGGGCCCACGGACAATGTAACGATGCGCGGCATCGACATGCTGATGGCCTTTCCCTACATCCTTCTGGCGCTGGCGATCGTCGCGGTGCTGGGGCCGGGGTTGTTCAACGCGCTGATCGCTGTCGCTGTCGTCAACATCCCCTTTTTTGCACGCAACATCCGCGGCGTAACCGTGGGCATTGCGCATCGCGAATTCGTCGATGCCGCCCGGCTTGCGGGCATGGGCAACACCCGCATTCTGCTGACCGAAATCGTTCCGAACATCGTGCCCGTGGTGGTCATCGCTATGTCCACCACCATCGGCTGGATGATCCTGGAAACCGCGGGCCTGTCCTTTCTCGGCCTTGGTAGCCAGCCACCGCGGGCCGATCTGGGTTCGATGCTGGGCGAGGCCCGCGCGGCCATGATCACCGCGCCGCATACCTCGATCGTGCCCGGCGCGATGATCCTGTTGATCGTGATGTCGGTCAATCTGCTGGGCGACGGTATCCGCGACGCGCTGGATCCGCGTCTGCGTTCGGGTGCGTTGAGCCGGCCGATGGTCGCGACGCGGGTGGAACGCAAGCAGCGGCCGGCCGCGCAGGGCCAGGGTCTGCTGCGTATTGAGGCGCTGGAGACGCAATTTCACGTCGGCCCGCGCATATACCGGGCGGTCAACGAGGTGTCGCTTGAGTTGAACCCCGGCGAATGTCTGGGGCTGATCGGCGAAAGCGGTTCGGGCAAGTCGGTCACGGCGCTGTCGGTGATGGGGCTTGTCGCCTCACCCCCCGGGGTGATCACCGGCGGCGCGGTGCGGTTGGAGGGACAGGACTTGATCGGCGCACCCTATGAGGTGCTGCGGTCCCTGCGCGGGCGCAAGGTTGCCTATATTTTTCAGGACCCGCTTTCGACCCTGCACCCGCTCTATTGCATCGGCGATCAACTAATAGAGGCGATCCGCGTGCATGAACCCGTCAGCCAGGCGCAAGCCCACAGCCGCGCGGTCAAGCTGCTGGAGGATGTGCGCATCCCCAACGCGGCTGAACGCGCGCGCGCCTATCCGCACGAGCTGTCGGGCGGCATGCGTCAGCGTGTCGGCATTGCCATGGCGCTGGCCAATGATCCTGACATCATCATCGCGGATGAGCCCACCACGGCGCTGGACGTCACGGTGCAGGCGCAGGTTTTGGCGCTTCTGGACGAGTTGCGGCGATCCCGCGGACTGGCGATCCTGTTTATCACCCATGATTTCGGTGTAGTCGCGCAGCTCTGTGACCGGGTGGCGGTGATGTACGGAGGCCGGATCGTGGAGACCGGCCCGACGGCAGGGGTTCTGGCGGCCCCTGCTCACCCCTACACAAAACGCCTTATTGCCTGCGTGCCCGAACTGGGCGGGGGCCGTCGGGCACTTGCAGCCATTCCCGGCCTGCCGCCAGCGGTCGATGACCTGCCGCCCGGCTGCGCTTTTGCGCCACGCTGCGACAAGGCCAAGCCTGTCTGCCACCAGGGCAACATTGCGCTGACCGGGGCCCTCCGGCAGGTCCGCTGCCTGTTCCCCGAGGTCACGCCATGACCGCTACCCTGAAGATCACCGACCTGACCCGGACCTTCGAGATCGGCAAGCGCCTGTTCGGCCCGCCTAAGGCCCGCGTCCATGCCGTGAACCCCGTGAGCTTCGAGGTCCGCGCGGGTGAGACGCTGGGGATCGTCGGCGAATCCGGTTGCGGCAAGTCCACTCTGGCGCGGATGCTAGTCGGCCTGCTGCTGCCTACATCGGGCCGGATCGAGATCGAGGGCCGCGCGCTGGACCGCGCCGACCCCGCCGCCTTTGGCCGCCTGATCCAGTATGTGTTTCAGGATCCGGTCTCCAGCCTCAACCCGCGCAAGACGATCCGGCAGATCATCGAGGCCCCCTTGCGCAACCTGCACGGGCTGCATGGGCCGGCGCTGGACGCGCGGATTGCCGAGTTGTTCGAGGCGGTGAACCTGCGCCCCGAATTCCTTTCACGCTACCCGCATGAGTTTTCCGGCGGGCAGGCGCAGCGCATCGGCATTGCCCGTGCGCTTGCCGCCAGCCCGCGCATCCTGATCCTGGACGAGCCCGTCTCGGCGCTGGATGTCTCGGTGCAGGCGCAGGTGTTGAACCTGCTGGCCGAGCTCAAGGCACGGCTGAACCTGACATATCTGTTCATCAGCCACGATCTGGCGGTGGTCGAGGCCATCAGCGACCGGATCGCCGTGCTTTATTTCGGGTCATTAGTTGAGACCGGCCCTGCCGAAAAGGTCTTTGCGGCGCCGCGCCATCACTATACGAAGCTTCTGGCGGACTCGGTACCCATCGTTGGCCGCCCTGTCGGGAGTGCTCAGTCAGGCGAATTGCCCGATCCGCTGAACCCGCCCCTGGGCTGCCCGTTTGCAGGGCGATGCCCGTGTGCGTCCGACATGTGCCGCGCCGAAGTGCCCAAACTGCGGCGGATCGAAGGAGACCAGTTTGCCGCCTGCCACCACCCCGGAGAGTTCTGACCGTCTGTCGCGACCACAACAAGTTGCCGAGGAAATCAAGTCCTGGGTGATGGCGAATGGCTGGGTCCCGGGTCATCGCCTGCCTTCTGAACTAGAGTTGATCGCGCGGTTCGGCATGGCCAAGGGCACGATCCGTGAAGCGATCCGCATTCTGGAAGCGCAGGGCCTGGTCAAGTCGCGCACCGGGCCGGGTGGTGGCGTGTTCGTCCATCAGGTCTCGGAAGAGCGCGCAACGGCGCTGCTGGGCAACTACTTCTTCTTCCAGCATCTGACGATCGACGACATCTACCAGATCCGCGAGGCACTTGAGCCGGAACTGGCCGCCAGGCTGGCGGGGCGGTTGACCGAGACCCAGCTTGCGGCGCTTGAAGATGTGATGACCTCGTATTCGGAACCTGCGCGCACGCCAGAGGAAGAACGCGAACAGCATATCTCGTCGCTACGCTTCCATGCCCTGCTGGCTGAAATGTCCGGCAATCCGCTCCTGCGGTTTCTGATCCGTTTCACCGCCAACATGCTGGCCGAAATCACAGTTTCCCGCCGTCTATACGCCCAGCCCAACCGGGAGCTCTGGTCAACCGGGCGCGACTATCAGTTACGCCTGGTAGCGGCCCTGCGTACAGGCGATGAAGAAGCAGCGCGGCAAATCCTTTCTTCGCACATGAAGAATGCGCATCGTTTGATGCTCTTGCAGGAAACCGTCCTTACACAGCGATTTCTACCCGAGAATGAGATCATCTGAACCTAAATTCTACAACGGCAGCCAAAGCGAACCGGAGGCTAGTTTTTAACCATGCTTTCCGAGCGCAGCGAATGACCGCTTCGGTGAAGACTGCGAATTTCGCTGACCGTCAGCAAAGGGCCGTTTGCGTTAATTCGGTGCCCCAAACACCACGCCGGCCTGATCCGCCCACGGCAATCCCGCGCACTCTGACAGCTGCATCACTGTCACGGCGGAAAACTCCCGTCCAAACACCAGCCTTTTTGTCTGACGTCAGCGCCCACCGGACAGATTGGGGTTTGAGCAAGGGAGGGTTCTGGTTCATCGAAGCCATTATGGAGCGAAGATGCACATGACACCCGGAACATCGAAGGACGCCGCCGACAAGCTGGTCAGGGGCATTCAGTGGAAGACCCGCAAGCATTACTCGGCCGAGGAAAAAATCAGGATCGTCCTAGCTAGCCTGGGCGGATGAGGCATCGGCGATGTGATGTATACGGGTCCTTTTGGGAGTATCGGCCAGTGGGCGGTTCGAACCCCATCGCTCCACTAGCGATAGAACTGTCATAAGGGCGTTTGAATTTCATTTCGGTGGGACGGTCAGCATGCTTCGGCCAACAAAGGCCCCTAAGTGGCGGCTGGGGCTAGCCAAGTGCAATACCTCG
>JBASXE010000496.1:0-1739 GCA_049276875.1 Roseovarius sp.
ACTAGGGAGGGTTCCAGCATGTAATACCCCCTACGCCCCGACACAGGATGAATAATCTCTCGCCACCCTTTTCGGCTAGAAAACAAATAGCTGAGCTTCAACGAGGCCGAACCTGCCGCCGTTAAGATCTGAGCGCTGCGCTGCTCTGGGTCACCCGTGATGGCACAGATGAACAGATAGTTCAAAGCACGCGCCTGCATATCTGTAAAAAGATAATGCTGCCCATTTAAATCAAACGACAAAAACCGATCATAATCATTGGCATGTGGCGCGTCGGCGGCCATAATTATTGCCTCAAAATGCTCGCGCTCAGCGGCGCGCACAAGAAGTGCATCTCGATAAACCACCCAATCTCTATTGCCCTCGAATGTTACCACCTTACAATCATCTTGGACAAAAGACGAAACAGAACAGGCCTGCTTTCGCAACACGCGCATCGCATCACGCCGCTCCAGATCCACGACGCCCTCAAAATCCAGGTTGGGACGACCAGGCCTATCCTTTCGATCGGCGACCACAAAGGATCCATAAACACGGACCGAGAGGGCAAGCTGGCCCGTTTCTACTACATAGCCGAGCTCAGATCCGGATATACCCCAATCCACCAAGACCTCTTGTAGGGTAAAATATTCTCGTGGAATCAACATTGGCAGCACCCCCTTGTTCACGCATTGTTCTTATCTATTTGACTGTCCTATTTCAACACAATAGATATCCAAATTAGTCCACAACCGACTGGGGATAACCATGATCGTTACGAACATTGCACAGAGATTGAAAGCACGTGCCTTCCAGCTCGACATGACCCCCGCGGCCGTCGCAGAGGCCTCAGGCCTTAACCGCTCCTTCATCTACGACATCATCCGTGGCAAATCTGTGCGCCCGACCCGATCTAAACTTCAGAAGGTTGCAGATGTCTTGAGGGTTGATGTTGCCTGGCTGATCGATGGGGATGGAACAATAGAGGGCGAGGCACCCAAGATCTATTCCCCTGACACGACCTTCGTCGGCATCTCCGGCGTCAAGGCAAAGGCCTCAGCGGGTGGTGGTACGGTCATCCATTCAGAGGATGAGCAAGCCAGCAAGCTCTATCATTTCCGGCAGTCTTGGATCGAAAATGAGCTTGACGCAAACGCAAAGCAGCTCAGGATCCTGCGCGTCACCGGTGACAGCATGATGCCCACGCTGAATGATGGCGATACGATCCTTGTCGATATGGGACGCAAGTCACCCTATCCGCCAGGCCTCTTCGTGTTGCACGACGGCATGGGGCTGATGGCAAAGCGGATCGAACATATTCCGTCCAGTGAGCCGCCGCGCATTCGCGTCACCTCTGACAACCCCAATTACTCGCCTTATGAATGCCTACTCGACGAGGTCAATATCGTTGGCCGGATTAGGTGGTACGGCCGGGTGGTCTAAAGAGACTGGCCGCCATAAGGTGCCACAAACCGACAACAGCCGACAACATGCTGTTTTTACTTGTTAATATTTACTGAATGCGTCCTTTTTGGCCCAAGCCAAAGAGGTCTATTATGAACAATTCATCCAAAAACTGTGGCGCGGGCCCCAACCCCCTGCACCCTGACCGCATGTCAGCGCATGAGCGCCGCACCGAGCTTCACGGTTTGCTCGCGAGAGGCGTCGTGCGTCTGGTGCAGCGCGATCGCGCCCAAGTATCCCAGAATAGTGGAGACTGTTCGCTACACTTCCCGCGCAAACAGAGCGGTAGTGCAACT
>JBASXE010000497.1:0-2091 GCA_049276875.1 Roseovarius sp.
AATTACAGATTATTTTCTGAAGATTATCATGGGGAGCTTGCAAAAACTACTTTATTTGTTGAAGTGGTTTTGACCACCAACTTTGCTCTGATGATTTGCCTCCCCCCACGGTATCGATGAGCCAAGATGGGCCTGCAATGATCCACAAGGGAGGACAGTCATGTCAGAGATTTGAACTGATGCGGTGGATGCCCCCACCCGCCGGCATCGTATACCATGACGTGTGTGGATGCCCCCTGTTTGGCAAGCGTTATCTTCGATTTTCTGCGGGGTCTCCGATCGGACGTGTGTCAGGCCTTTGAATGTGGCCTTCCATGACGCCACGGGCCGGTATGCTGTTCGGAAGGCTGGGTTCACATCGGTTCAGAGAGCTGCAAGCGCTCGAGCCCCGGGTCTGAATTTCCCTGCCTTGAACTTCGAAGTCCGTATCGCGTACTCCTCGTCGATCGCTCACCCTGGCCTTGCGGCCATGTCGTGCCTTTTGCCTTTTAGGCTCCAGGTCACGCCATTCGATAATTCTCCTGCTTTGTCGAAAGCGCCCAGATCATCCGCGCCATTTTGTTCGCCAAGGCAACGGCGGCGACCATCTTCGGCTTGCGTGTCACCAGTGCGGCCAGCCAGCGGTTTGTACTGCCGCCTCTGCGAACCACCCAGCGGATTACGCTCATGGCGCCAACGATCAGCAATCGACGGATGTCGGTTTGCCCCATTTTGCTGACCGATCCCAGTCTGGCCTTTCCGCCCGTCGACCTTTGTCGTGGGACCAAACCCAGCCAAGCGGCGAAGTTGCGGCCGCTGTCAAATGTATCAAGATCAGGGGCGAATGCCGCGACAGCGCCTGCGGTGACAGGGCCGATACCGGGAATAGTGCAAAGCCTGCGCAATTGCTCATCTGTCTTCGATGAAGTTTCCAGCTCGTCGGAAAGCCGGTCAATGACTTCGGTGAGACGCGCAATCTGCTCAACATAGATCGATCCCATATGACGGACCGGCTCGGGCAGATCTGTGCTCTCATCAGCCAGCGCATTCTCCAGCAGTTTGAGACTCGCAGGCCCTTTGGGCGCCACCAACCCAAATTCGGCTAAATGACCGCGCAGGGCATTGATCAACTGCGTGCGCTGCCGAACCATACATTGATGCGTTCGGAATGCGACAGCGCGGCCTTGGGTTTCTGTGCTCTTTACTGCCACAAACCGCATGGTCGGGCGCATGGCAGCCTCCGCAATGGCCTCAGCGTCCGCGCGATCGTTCTTCTGGCGCTTAACAAACGGCTTCACGTAAGCAGCTGGTACGAGCCGAACCTCATGGCCATGGCTTTGCGCAAATCTTCCCCAGTGATGCGAGGTGGCACAAGCCTCCATTGCCACAATGCAGGCTGGGTGGTCAGCAAGTAGCGTTGCTAAACGCGTTCTTGACATAGCGCGGTTGAAAACAACCACCCCATCTTGCCCAACAGCACAGACCTGAAAGCTGCCTTTTGCCAAGTCGATCGCTAGAATACTGATCTTTGATGTCATCGATGTGCCCTCCACTAAGCGAATATAGAACCGTCATGGTAAACGATGCCGGCGGGTGGGGGCATCCACCGCATCAATTCAGAGACCCCTCTTCAAGGTCAACCGCACTGCTGCTCTGGCCGAGTGGCGCGGGCTTTGCGCCGGATAACTGGCAGGCATACTGACCTAGCTGAGACCGGTTCGAATTCGTCTGACACCACCCAATTCCGGCTACGATTTCAACGATGATGCCATCGTGCCCGGCGTGGCCTTCTGGACGCGGCGGGTCGAGACGGACCTGCCCGCCTAGATCGCCGCACCCAGCCCCTGCCATAGCTGGTCCAGCGCCGGGCCCGCGTCGATCCGCAGGGCCACGTCGATCTCGGCCCCGTCCGCCGTTTGCACCAGTCGGCCTGGATGCGCGTCGCAGTCAACGGCGAGGCGCAGCCGCTCGGTGCCGAAAAGCGTGGGCGCGACAGCCATCAGCATGACGCATGGGTCGTGCAGCGGGCGCGAGCTGCGTTCCGCATGGCCTGCGAAATAGGCCCGGATCAGGTTGGCGGCGAGGGTGGCGGCCGGTGTGCCGAAGGCGGCC
>JBASXE010000498.1:0-36965 GCA_049276875.1 Roseovarius sp.
GCTCCGCGTGCTCAGGCGGCGCGGCACTTATGTGTCTTCGGGGGCCATCGCGGGTCCGGTCGTCAGCCTCGATATGCGCGATATGTATCTCAAGGACCTGCGCCTGATCGGCACCACGGGCTGGGACGCACCCATCTTTCCAAACCTTATCCGGTATATCGAGCGCGGCGAGATTCGCCCCCTGATCGACAAGACCTATCCCCTGTCCGAAATCGCCACCGCGCAGGCCGATTTCCTGCGCAAGCGCCACGTGGGCAAAGTGGTCCTCATCCCGCCCGCCTGATCACGCGCCAGCCCCTTGCCCCAATCGCCGCCCTGCCCTAAAACGCGGGCCATAACACAAAGGATGCGCCCGGATGCTGGACCTCACTTTCGACACGCCCAAACCCAAAGTCATCGCCGGGGCAAAACACGACTGGGAACTCGTCATCGGGATGGAGGTGCATGCGCAAATCTCCAGCCAGTCCAAGCTTTTCTCCGGCGCCTCGACCAAATTCGGGGCCGAGCCGAACGCGAACGTGGCCTTCGTCGATGCCGCCATGCCCGGCATGTTGCCCGTCATCAACGAATTTTGCGTGGAGCAGGCCGTGCGCACCGGGCTGGGCCTCAAGGCCGAGATCAATCTGAAATCCGCCTTTGATCGCAAGAATTACTTCTACCCCGACCTGCCGCAGGGCTACCAGATCAGCCAGCTTTACGCCCCCATCGTGGGCGAGGGCGAAGTTCTCGTTGAGTTGGGCGACGGCACCGCGCGCCTCGTGCGGATCGAGCGCATCCACATGGAGCAGGATGCGGGCAAATCCATCCACGACATGGACCCCGCGATGAGCTTCGTTGACCTCAACCGCACGGGCGTGGCCCTGATGGAGATCGTCAGCCGCCCCGACATTCGCGGACCCGAAGAAGCGGCGGCGTTTGTCGTGAAACTGCGCCAGATCCTGCGCTACTTGGGCACATGTGATGGCAACATGCAAAGCGGGTCGATGCGGGCGGATGTGAACGTATCGGTCTGCCGCGCGGGCCAGTATGAGAAATACCAGGAGACACAGGATTTCTCGCATCTCGGCACACGCTGCGAGATCAAGAACATGAACTCCATGCGCTTTATTCAGGCCGCCATTGATGTGGAGGCCCGCCGCCAGATCGCCATCATCGAGGGTGGCGGCAGTGTCATCCAAGAAACCCGGCTTTATGATCCCGACAAAAACGAGACCCGCTCCATGCGGTCCAAGGAAGAGGCGCATGATTACCGCTACTTCCCCGATCCCGACCTTCTGCCGCTGGAGATCGAGCAGGCATGGGTGGACGGAATTGCGGCGTCACTGCCCGAGCTTCCCGATGCCAAGAAAGCACGCTTGATCAAGGATTTCGGTCTCGCGGATTATGACGCCTCCGTGCTCACGGCCGATCTGGAAAGTGCGGGATATTTCGAGGAGGCCGCCGCGGGCCGCGATGGCAAGCTGGTGGCCAACTGGGTGATCAACGAGCTTTTTGGCCGCCTCAAGAAAGAGGGCGCAGAGATTACCGAAAGCCCCGTCAGCCCCACCCAACTGGGCGGCATCGTGGATTTGATCGCCTCGGATGCCATTTCGGGCAAGATCGCCAAGGACCTCTTCGAGATTGTCTACGAGACCGGCGGCGACCCCGCGCAGATCGTCGAAGAGCGTGGCATGAAACAGGTCACAGACACCGGCGCCATTGAGGCCGCCGTGGACCAGATCATCGCCGACAACCCTGCGCAGGTTGAGAAGGCGAAGGAGAACCCCAAGCTCGCGGGTTGGTTCGTGGGTCAGGTAATGAAAGCAACCGGCGGCAAGGCCAATCCCAAGGCCGTGAACGAGATCGTCGCCGCCAAGCTCAGGGGGTGAGCGAATGGCGGACGCCTCTGGCCCCTTCATGAGCGACTGGATGGAGATCGAGCCCAGCTGGATCGACTATAATGGCCATCTCAACATGGCCTATTACACCGTGCTTTTTGACCGCGCCGCAGATCAGGTTTACCCGCATTTCGGATTTGGCCCGGATTACGCAGCCACACGCAAGCTCACCACCTACACAGCGGAATTCCACCTCCGGTATATGCGTGAGTTGCATCTGGGCGATAGGGTGCGCAGCTCCTATTACCTTGTGGAATACGACGAAAAACGTTTCCACAGCTTTCAGGAGCTTTACCACCAGGATGGCTGGATGGCCGCCACGGGCGAGGGCCTGACGCTGCATGTGGACATGACGGGGCCGAAAGTGGCACCGATGCCCGACGATATCCTCCCCAACCTCGCGCGCATGGCAGCAAAGCACGCGGCCCTGCCACAGCCAGATGGAATTGGTCGTCAGGTCTCGATCCGATCCAAGCTGAGCAAGAGGTAGCGCGCGGCCACCATTCGGCCCTTTCGCCCCGCCGCCCCTGCCGCTATGGTGTGGGCCGATAGTTGCGAAAGAACCAATGCCCGCTTTTGAATACAAAATCTGCCCCGCGCCGACAAAAGGCAAAAAGGCCCCCGGCATCAAAACGGCCGAGGCCCGCTTTGCCCATACTGTTGAGACATTCGTGAATGCCCAAGCGGCGGAGGGGTGGGAATACATCCGCTCAGACATCCTGCCCAGCGAAGAGCGGCAGGGCCTGACCTCGTCCCAGACCGTCTACCGCACGCTGATGGTCTTTCGCCGCCCGGTGAACGCCGCACCCAGCGCGGCGGACGTGGTGATTGCCGAGGCGCAAACAGTGGCCGAAACTATGCAAGAGGACAGCACGACCGAGACATCTTCCGAGGCCAGTGGGACTACCCTGCCCGGCGCCGAAGGCCAAGACGCGAAAAAACCAGACGCGCCGGAGGCACCAACGCCGCCAGCGCATCCAAAAGAGACCTGACGATCAGCTCTCGATCTCGATCGCCAGAGCGTGAATCTGCCCCATAAGCTCGGGGCCGATCGCGCTGTGAACGGCGCGGTGTCGCGCAATCCGGCTCAAAGAGGCAAGCTCGGACGCACGCAGGCGCACCCTGAAATGAGACTGCCCCTCTTCGGGCGCGCCTGCATGGCCCCTGTGCTGCGCGCTTTCGTCAATGACTTCAATATGTTCCGCTGCAAAGGCCTGATCCAGACTGCTGCGTATTTGTGTCGCCCTATCCATCTTTTTTCGCTCCGCCCCCTTCATTTTAACTGTGGTTAGCCTACACTCTCCGCTCCGACTCGCAAAGAGGTGCCCGATGTCTAAATCAGATCCGTTCGGCTTTGACATGTCCGTCTCATCGGCCAAGAAGAAAAACCCGCGTGGCCGACGTGGCATGTCCGGCGCGTCCGAGACATCCCAACGCCTGTGCGAGCATGACGGCTGCGAGGAGCCTGGCAAATACCGCGCGCCCAAAGCCCCCGATGTTCTGGACGATTACTTCTGGTTTTGTCAGCAGCATGTGCGCGAATATAACCTAAAGTGGAATTTCTTCGACGGCACGACCGAGGCGGAAATGAACGCGCAACTCTCCAAGGACAAGGTTTGGGAGCGCGAAACGAAAGCCTTCACAGACCCCGAGGCACGGGCCTGGGCGCGTCTGGGTATTGAGGATCCCCATCAGGTTTTGGGCGGCAATGCCACGCGCAACCCCGGCAAAGCCCGCGCCGGCTCACGCCGCCTGCCTCCAACGGAGCGGCGCGCGGTGGAGATTCTGGAGGCCGAGGACACGTGGACCAAGGCCGATATCCGCAAGGCCTACAAATCGCTGATCAAAGTGTTGCATCCCGATATCAACGGCGGCGACCGCAGTCAGGAAGAGCAGCTTCAGCAAGTGGTCTGGGCCTGGGATCAGATCAAGCAGAGCCGGAACTTCAAGTAAACACGCGGCGGTATTCGGCGCTTCGGTCGGGTGCCTCCGGCGGGGATATTTGGAGCAAGAAGATGATGCCGGATCAAAAGACCGCGTGGTCTCCGAGGTCTATCTGTGCGCGGCCTGCAATAAGATCATCGTAGAACTCGAAGAGGGTTTGCGTGCCGTATTCTGGCGTGGCGTCTGCGTCATATCGTTGGGCGCGCGCATCCCAGAGCAGCATTGATTCGGTGGCGTAGTAACGCCCGATGCGGGCAAGTTCGGCCTTGGCGCGGGCCTTTGAGCTGATCCGTCCGGCAAGAGTCAGCCCGCCCACGATGGCGTCCATAATGCCAACGGGAACACGTTTGTATTTCGGCGCAAGGTTCAGGCGCTCAAACAGGGCGGCACCTTGGTCCATTGGCGTGATGGCCGGGCCCGGCCCCCCGATGGGCAGGATGCGGTTTTGCAAGCTTTCATCGGTGAGGCAGGCCGTCATGAAGCGGCCCAGATCATCATCGCTGATCGGCTTGCAGGCAGTCAGTGTCCCATCCCCGAAGACGAGGAAGGGCTTGCCCGCCTTGAGCCGCGCCACCTGCCCCGAGAGGGATTTGAAAAACGCGGTGGGCCGGATGATGGAGTGGGTGATCGGCGCGGCAGCCAGCGCGGCCTCAAAAGCCAGTTTGGCGCGTTGGAACTCCAGCCTCGGTTTTTGCACGCAGATGGCGGACAGCTGAATGAAATGGGGGACGCCTGCCACCTCCGCTGCGCGCAACAGGCCCATATGGGCGGCATGGTCGATGCGCCATGCGTCCTGCGGTGCGCCGCTCCGGGACGCGAGACAGGAGATCACGGCGTCGAAGCCTTGTGCCATGGTTTGCGTCAGGAATGCCAGGTCGGTCAGCACGCCTTCGGTGAACTGTGTGCCTTTGGGCAGAGCGTCCGCGCGGCCCGGTCGGGTGAGGCAAGTGGTGTGGTGGCCCGCCGCGTTCAGCGCCCGCAAAGCCCCTGCCCCGGCCGTGCCTGTTGCGCCCAGAAGGAGCACGCGTTTGGGGGCGTGGGTCATGCGGGTGCCCTCAACTAAGGCCTTAGGCGGGTTTGAACACGAGGCTCACCCCGTTGAGGCAATGTCGTTTGCCTGTGGGCGCGGGACCGTCATCAAAGATATGGCCTAGATGGCTGCCGCAGCGGCGGCAATGACATTCGGTGCGACGCATGAAGAGCGACCGATCCTCCTTGGTGCCGATGGCACCGGGAAGCGATTGGGTGAAGCTGGGCCAGCCCGTTTTGCTGTCGTATTTATCGACGCTGGCGTAAAGTGGCAGATCGCAGCCGCGGCAATCATAGCGGCCGGGCGCGTAGGTCTTGTCGAGCGGCGACGAAAAAGGCCGCTCGGTGCCTTCGCGGCGCATGACCGTATATTCTACGTCCGACAGCATCGCGCGCCATTCGGCGTCCGTGCGGGTGATCTCGAAGGTCGCGGCGGCCTGCGCGCGGCGGCCCGTCCCGAGGCTTGCCGCCAAGGCACCAAGGGCGGCTGTAAAGAAACGTCTGTTCATATCATGCTCCTCTGATCTGAGTGTGCCGGGCGTGGGTGCATTTCGCAAGAGGGCCCTCGGCGCTAAATATCTCCCTTCCACTTGCCCCCCGGCGCGTTATGTTGCAAGCCAATGGCAAGCGAGCGACAGATATAAGAAGGACGAAAAGATGGCCGACGGAAGCATCGACATGAACGCGAAACCGACCGAGGAGATCTCTGTCAGGGACGTTTTTGGCATCGACAGCGACATGAAGGTCAAGGGTTTCGCCACCCGCACCGACCGTGTGCCCGAGGATGATCCGACTTATAAATTCGATCCCGACACGACCCTCGCGATCCTTGCGGGTTTTGCGTTCAACCGTCGGGTGATGATCCAAGGCTATCACGGCACGGGCAAATCGACGCATATCGAGCAGGTTGCAAGCCGCCTCAACTGGCCCTGCGTGCGGGTCAACCTCGACAGTCACATCTCCCGGATCGACCTGATCGGGAAGGACGCGATCAAGCTGCGTGACGGGGTGCAGGTGACAGAATTCCACGAGGGCATCCTGCCTTGGGCGCTGCGCAATCCCACCGCGATCGTCTTCGATGAGTATGACGCAGGGCGCGCGGATGTGATGTTCGTGATCCAGCGTGTGCTGGAGGCGGACGGCAAGCTCACGCTGCTGGATCAGAACGAGGTGATCACGCCGAACCCTTATTTCCGCCTCTTTGCCACGGCCAACACCGTGGGTCTGGGCGACACAACCGGGCTTTACCATGGCACGCAGCAGATCAACCAGGGCCAGATGGACCGCTGGAGCCTTGTGGCGACGCTGAACTATCTCAGCCATGACGCCGAGACGAATATCGTGATCTCAAAGAACCCGACCTACAACACCGAGAAGGGCCGCAAGACGATTTCTCAGATGGTGACGGTTGCGGACCTTACCCGCACGGCGTTCATGAACGGCGAGCTGAGCACGGTGATGAGCCCCCGCACGGTGATCGCCTGGGCGCAGAATACGTCCATTTTCCGCGATGTGGGCTATGCGTTCCGCCTCACCTTCCTCAACAAATGCGACGAGCTGGAGCGGCAGACAGTCGCGGAATTCTATCAGCGGTGCTTTGATGAGGAACTGCCGGAGAGTGCGGCCAGTGTGAGTATGGGGTAATTCCTCCAGCGCCCTCGCGGACAGAGTTTCGCGAGGGCTGGACGATTGGCCCCGCAGCGCCCTAACCTGGTCCGATAGTAGCCCCTGAGGAGCGCACGACATGAGCAAACCCTCCGACAACCCCGCCGACCCGTTCAAGAAGGCCCTTGCCGAGGCCACGAAGGTGATGGCGGGGGATACGGATCTCACGGTGACCTATTCGGTCGACCCGTCGGGTGTCAGCGGCGATGCCATGCGCCTGCCGCAGGTCAGCCGCCGCATGACCCGTGAGGAGGTGCTGCATGCGCGCGGCACTGCGGATGCGTTGGCGCTCAAGCACAAATATCACGATGCGAAAACCCATGCGCGCTATTGCCCGCCCGGTGATATCGCCCGAGACATCTATGAGGCTATGGAGACCGCCCGCTGCGAGGCGGTGGGCGCACGCACCATGCCCGGCACGGCCTCAAACATTGATGCCAAAATCGCCGCCGAGGCGCAGCGCCTCGGGTTCGATCAGATCACAGACCCGGCCGACGCGCCTCTGGCCACCGCAGCCGGATACCTCATCCGCCATCTCGCCACGGGGCGCGACATGCCGGGCGGTGCACAGAACGTCATGGATCTGTGGCGCGGGTTCATAGAGGGTGAGGCCGGCGGCACGCTTGAGGGCCTTCAGGACCGGCTCGCTGACCAGTCGGCTTTTGCCAAATTCGCGCGGCAGATCATTGACGATCTGGGCTACGGCGACCAGCTTGGCGACGACCCCGACGCACAGGACGACGACCAGGATGACGAGGCCGAAGAGACTGGCGAAGAGCAAGAAGAGCCCGATAGCGTCGGCGATGACGAGGATCAATCCGAAGAGGCGGATGCAGATCCAGACCAGATGCAGGAAGAGCAGCAGGACGCCTCTCAGGCACAGGTCAGCATGGATGACATGGCCGAAGAAGAGCAAGGCGACGAGACGGAAATGCCCGAGGGAGAGGCCCCGCTGGAGCCCCCCGCGCCGCAGCCCATCTCTGATGCCGATCCAAACTATCAGGTCTACAACACGGCTTTTGACGAAGAAATCTCTGCCGAAGACTTGGCGGAGCCGGTCGAGCTGGAGCGTTTGCGGGCCTATCTCGACCAGCAATTGGAGCCGCTCAAAGGGGCGGTGAGCCGCCTCGCCAACAAGCTGCAACGCCGCCTTCAGGCACAGCAAAGCCGCTCTTGGGAGTTTGATCTGGAAGAGGGTATTCTGGATGCGGGCCGCCTTGCGCGCATTGTGGCCAGCCCCACCACACCGCTCAGCTTCAAGGTGGAGAAAGACACCGAATTCCGCGACACGGTCGTAACACTTCTCTTGGATAATTCCGGCTCTATGCGCGGGCGGCCGATTTCCATCGCCGCGATCTGCGCCGATGTTCTGGCCCGCACGCTGGAGCGGTGCAACGTCAAGGTCGAGATCCTCGGCTTCACCACCCGCGCGTGGAAGGGCGGCCAGAGCCGCGAGGCGTGGCTCGCAGAGGGGCGGCCGCAACTGCCCGGACGTCTCAACGATCTGCGCCACATCATCTACAAATCCGCAGACGCGCCGATGCGCCGGACCCGCGCCAATCTGGGCCTGATGATGAAAGAGGGCCTGCTGAAGGAGAACATCGACGGGGAGGCGCTCGAATGGGCGCACCGCCGGATGATGGCGCGGCGCGAGGCGCGCAAAATCCTCATGGTGATCTCCGATGGCGCGCCCGTGGATGACAGCACCTTGTCCGTGAACCCCGCGAATTACCTCGAGAAACACCTGCGAGATGTGATCGGTATGGTCGAAAAACGCCGCGCGGTGGAGCTTCTGGCGATCGGCATCGGCCATGACGTGACACGCTATTATGACCGCGCCGTGACCATCACGGATGTGGAACAACTGGCCGGAGCCATGACCGAGCAGCTGGCGGCGCTTTTCGATTCAGACCCCCGTGCACGCGCCCGGGTCATGGGCATGAAACGGGCCTCGTAATGCGCCAGAGTTTTTCCCAAACCTCCGACCCGTCCCAAGGCCCTGCCCGCCTTGCTGCATTGCGCGCAGCCATGGCCGCCGAGGGCTTGGACGGCTTTCTTGTCCCCCGCGCCGATGCGCATCAAGGCGAATATGTCGCCCCCGGGGATGAGCGGCTGAGCTGGCTCACGGGCTTCACCGGCTCTGCGGGGTTTTGTATCGCGCTGCGTGAGGCTGCGGGCGTTTTCATCGATGGGCGCTATCGCAGCCAAGTGAAAGATCAGGTTGATCTCGCGCATTTCACCCCCGTGCATTGGCCCGAGACAAAGCCTGCCGACTGGCTCCTCGCGCAACTTCCCAACGGGGGCAAAATCGGCTTTGATCCTTGGCTCTACACACCGGATCAGATCGCCGTTTTGGAGGCCGGACTGGACGGCTCGGACATCACACTTGTCGCACATGCGAACCTCGTGGATGCGGTCTGGCCCGACAGACCCGCGCCCCCCATGGGCGCCACCATAGCATACCCTGAGCACCTTGCCGGGCAAAGCCACACTGAGAAACGCCAGGCTCTCGCCGAGACGTTGCGCGCGGCCCGCCAGCAATCGGCGGTCTTCACCCTGCCCGACTCCATCGCATGGCTCCTGAACATCCGCGGCAGCGATATCCCCCGTAACCCGGTGCCGCACAGCTTTGCGATTTTGCACAATGATGCGCGGCTTACCCTATTTATCGAGGCTGAAAAGCTGAGCGACCCGGTCCGCGCCCATCTGGGCGATGCGATCACGCTGCGCCCGCCCCACGCGTTCGGCCCCGCCCTGCGCAGCCTGACAGGGCCATTGCGGCTGGACAAAACATCCCTGCCCGTCTGGGTGCAGCAGCAGCTGGACGAAGCGCAAGTCCCACATGTCTGGGGCGACGACCTGGCGGCCCTGCCCAAGGCGCGCAAGAGCGCAGCCGAGATTGCCGCCACCCGCGAAGCCCATCTGCGCGACGGCGCGGCAATGTGCGAGTTTCTCACATGGTTTGATGCGCAAACCCCCGGTATGATTACGGAAATCGACGTCGTCACCCGACTTGAGGCGGCACGTGAGGCCACGGGTGCCCTTCTTGACATCAGCTTTGAGACCATCGCAGGCAGCGGCCCGCACGGTGCCCTGCCCCATTATCGCGTGTCGGAGACGTCAAACCGGACGCTTGCAGACGGTGACCTTCTGGTGCTCGACAGCGGCGGGCAATATCTTGACGGCACGACCGATATCACCCGAACGCTGCCCATGGGCACGCCCGGCGCAGAGGAGCGCGCCGCGTTTACCCGCGTGCTGCAAGGCATGATCGCCATCTCGCGACTTCGCTGGCCTGCGGGCCTTGCTGGGCGCGATCTCGATGCGATCGCGCGCTATCCGCTCTGGCTCGCCGATCAGGACTACGGGCATGGCACAGGCCACGGTGTCGGCGTTTACCTCTGCGTGCATGAGGGCCCGCAGCGCCTCAGCCGGGCGTCCGACGTGCCGTTTGAGCCGGGGATGATCGTGTCAAACGAGCCGGGATATTACCGTGAGGGCGCGTTCGGCATCCGCATCGAGAACCTCGTTGTCGTGCATGAGGCGGAGCCGCTTGCGGGCGCGGATCAGACGGGCAAGCTCTGTTTCGAGACACTCAATTTCGTGCCCATCGACCGACGCCTGATTGATACGGATATGTTGAGCACAGGTGAACGCGACTGGCTCAATGCCTATCACGCAGCGTGCGTTGACAAGATCACCCCCCGCCTCAGCCCCGCTGCGCAGGATTGGCTCAAGGCGGCCACTCAGCCGCTCTGAGCACCCCCAAGCCTGCGATTTCGCGTTTGACATCACGGCTTTGTGCCGTGCAATGTATGCGCTCGCATTCAAAAAAGGACTGACCATGGCCCATATCACCATCCGCAAAGCCCAAGGCACATGGACCGTCCGCGCGGGCGGCGCTGTTCTGGCCGAGACGCAAAATCCGCTGGAGCTGACCGAGGGCAGCCACCCGGAAGTCATCTATTTCCCGCGCGGCGACGTGGCCATGGCCTTTCTCGATGCCAGCGAGCAGCGCACCACCTGCCCGCACAAAGGTGCGGCAAAATATTTCTCCATCGTCACGAAAAGCCAGACCTTGCTGAATGCCGCATGGTCCTATGAGGACCCGAAGGCAGATGTGGCTGCGATCAAAGACCATCTGGCCTTTCACGCCTCCGATACTGTGACGGTCGAAGAGGTCTAGCCCGCGTCCTCCAGAACCATGTCCGCGCCCTTCTCGCCCACCATGATGGCAGGCGCGTTGGTGTTGCCTGACGTCACTGTGGGAAAGATCGACGCGTCGATCACGCGCAGGCCGGTGGTGCCATAAACCCGCAAGCGGCTGTCTACCACGTCCTGCCCCGCATCCGGGCCCATGCGGCAGGTGCTGACCGGGTGGAACACCGTGCCCGCGCTTTGGCGGATGTAATCCAGCATCTCGTCATCGCTGGCCACCTCCGGCAGGGGTGCGATCCGCCGCTCGATGATCTTGGCCATGGAGGGGGCTGAGGCGAGGCGTTCCATCACGCGGGCGGATTCCAGCATGTCGCGCACGTCTTCCTCGGTATCCATATAATTCGGGTGGATGATCGGCTGTGCGTTCGGATCAGCGGATGAGATTTCCAGATGTCCGCGCGAGGTGGGCCGCGTCGGTTGCGCGCCCATCAAAAAGCCCGAGAACGGATCGGGGTTCATCAAGGCCCGCTTGCCCGGTGCGGCTTTGGTGTAGCTTACGGGCGAGAAGAAAAGCTGTGTATTGGGCCGTTCAAGGCCGGGCCGCGTGGCGACAAACCCGCCGCCCTGGTTGACGCCAAGGCTCAGCGGGCCGCGCCGTGTGAGGACATATTGCAGACCCGCGCGCAGCTTTCCATGCCATGAGTGAAGCTGATCGTTCAGCGTCGGCACACGCGAGCGAAAGAGGAAATCCACCGCGATATGGTCCTGCATGTTGCGGCCCACGCCCGCCCGCTCAGACACCACAGCAATCCCGTGCTGCCGCAGCAAAGCCCCCGGCCCCACGCCGGACAGCTGGAGCAATTGGGGCGAGTTCACGGCCCCCCCCGATACGATCACCTCGCGCCCCGCCATGGCGCGTTTGAGTTGACCGTTTTGGCGATATTCGACCCCCACGGCGCGGGTGCCGTCAAAGATAATGCGCTCCGCCAGTGCGCGTTTCTCGATCCGCAGATTGGCGCGCCCCTTGGCAGGCCCGATATAGGCCCGCGCGGCGCTCATCCGAAACCCGCCATGGGCCGTATTTTGGTAGGTGCCGACCCCGTCCTGCTGGGCCCCGTTGAAATCGGGGTTGTGCGGATACTGACACTCCTGCCCCGCCGCGACCCATGTCTGGCAGAGCGGATGCAGATCGCGGTCCATCGTGCTGACATTCACCGGCCCATCCCCGCCGCGCCACGCATCTGCGCCTCGGTCATTCGTCTCGGATCGTTTGAAATAGGGCAGCACGTCTTCCCAGCCCCAGCCGGGATTGCCCATCGCCGCCCAGTCATCGAAATCCGCGTGCTGACCGCGGATATAGACCATCGCATTGATCGATGAAGACCCGCCCATCACCTTGCCACGCGGCCAATAGGACATGCGCCCGCCCAGCGCCTCCACGGGCTGCGTCTCATACATCCAGTTCACGGATTTACGGTAGAACGTCTTGCCATAGCCAATGGGCATCCAGATCCAGAAACTCTTGTCCGAGCCGCCCGCCTCCAAGAGCAGAACCTTGTGGCGACCAGATGCGCTCAGCCGATTGGCCAGAACGCATCCCGCCGAGCCCGCACCGATGATGATGAAATTATATGTCATAGCGCGCATCGTTTGCGCGATTCGCTCGCTCCGGCAAGGCCGATTCGCCCTTGCCCTACCCGTGCGTCCCGGTATCGTCACGACAAGCCACAAGGAGCGCACGAAAATGAAGATCACCGCCATAGAGACGTTTGCGACCGAGTTCGTCTGCTTCACACGCGTCACCACCGAAGATGGCGGGCAAGGCTGGGGTCAGGTGGCGCCCTATCAGGCTGATATCACAGCGCAGGTGCTGCACCGGCAGGTCGCTCCCTATGCGCTTGGGTGCGATGCGGGCGACATTGACCACATCGTTGATATCACCCGAGACCGCGAGCATAAATTCCCCGGCGCGTACTTGCGCCGCGCGATGGGCGGGGTGGATACGGCACTTTGGGATTGGCGCGGGCGGCGCGAGGGCAAGCCGGTGGCGGAATTGATTGGCGGCAGCGCGGGCACCGTGCGCGCTTACGCCTCTTCGATGAAGCGCGACATCACGCCGAAAGAGGAGGCGGACCGCTTGGTGCGTCTGCGCGACAGCCACGGCTTTGACGCGTTCAAATTCCGCGTGGGTGCCGAGGTCGGGCGCGACAAGGACGAATGGGAAGGCCGCACCGAGGAGATTGTGCCCACCATGCGCCGCGCGATGGGCGATGATGTCGCGCTCTTGGTGGATGCCAATTCCTGCTACTCTCCGCCCCGCGCGATTGAGGTGGGCAAGATGCTGATTGATAACGGCATATCGCATTACGAAGAACCCTGCCCCTATTGGGAAATGGCCCAGACGAAGCAGGTCACCGACGCGCTTGACCTCGACATCACCGGCGGCGAGCAGGATGTGATGATGGCCAATTGGCGGCAGATGATTGAGGGGCGTATCGTGGACGTGCTTCAGCCCGATATTTGCTATCTTGGCGGCATCACGCGGACCTTGCGGGTCTGCAAGATGGCCGAAGCGGCGGGCATGCCGATCACACCCCATGCGGCGAATATGTCGATGGTAACGCTCTTTACCATGCACCTTCTGCGCGCCATCCCCAATGCAGGGAAATATCTGGAATTCTCTATCGAAGGCTTGGATTACTACCCATGGCAGCACGGCCTCTTCGCCACTGACCCTTATGAGATCAAGGATGGCCATGCCACCGTCACCGACGCCCCCGGCTGGGGCGTGGAAATCAACCCCGAGTGGCTCGCACGCAGCGCATACCGCATCTCGACCCTTTAGGAATGTTCCTCCTCGGAGACTGCCGCCAGCGCCCGGTTGAAGGCCTTCAGCGCATCCACATGGAAAAGCGCCCCGACGAGTGTCGGCGGGTCCCCCTCACCGCCAAGCGTGACCACAGGTAGGAAGGCCGCGCCGGAACTGTCGAACACCGGCATCGCCGCTTCCAGCGTGGCGTTGCCATCGATATAAACACCGTCCTCGATCATCTCCCAACACGCATCTTCGCGCGCCGCACCCGCCTCATCGGGTTTGCGCATCACGCTGGCCACGCCCGTCAGCGACAAAAGATAGGCCTGCGGCCCGGCGGCCAGACGCACGCCCCTGCGCTCAAGCTGCGTGAGGAAAAACGACCGATCCACAAGGCGCGAGCCGAGCGCGGTGGAGGTGGAAACCGCCACCATCACCGCAAGCCCCGTCTGCCAGTCCCCTGTCAGTTCGAACACGATCAGCGTGGTGGAAATCGGCGCCCCCAGAACCGCCGCGGACACAGCCCCCATCCCCGCCAGCGCATAAAGCGCATGAGAGCCCGAAATCTCCGGCAAGACCGCCGTCGCGATCAACCCGAAGGCAAGCCCCGTCAGCGCCCCCACCATCAATGAGGGCGAGAACACGCCCCCGCCCATGCGGCCCCCGATGGTGATGGCCACAGCCAGCACCTTGATCACCGCATAGACGATGGCCTCATGCCACAAAAGCACGCCAGTCAGAGCAGCTGAGGTGGTCCCATAGCCAACCCCGATGATATGCGGAAACCAGATCGCCAGCGCCCCAAGACAGAGCCCGGCCACCGCAGGGCGCAGATAGCGCGGCAGGCCCGTGCGCTCCTGCAAATCGCTGGCCATGTCATCAGCGAAAAAGATCGCGTGCATCATCACGGTGGCCACCACGCCGCAGACCAACCCGAGGATCAGGAACGCGGGCAGCTCTGCGTAGAACTCCAGCGCCGACGAGACGGGCAGGACAAATTCGGTGACATCTCCGAATTCCAGCCGGTTGATCACCGTGCCCGCCGCAGAGGCGATGACGATGGGTGCAAAGGCATGGACGGCGAAGTGGCGTAACACGACCTCCAACGCGAAAAGCGCCCCCGCGATGGGCGCGTTGAACGAGGCAGAAACGGCAGCGGCCACAGCACAGCCCAAAAGGTCGCGCCCGGTGATGCCATTGGCGTTGATCCGGTCACTCACCCATGTGGAGATCACCCCGGCCAGATGCACGACAGGCCCCTCGCGCCCCGAGGAGCCGCCACTGCCCAGCGTGATCAGCGAGGCCGCAGCCGAGGCCAGCCCCGCCCGCGTCTCCACGCGGCCCTCGTTGATTGCGGCCCCCTCAATCACATCCGCGACCGAGCGCACACGCCCATCAGGCGTAAAGCGGTGCAGGATCAGCCCCACGATCAGGCCGCCAATTGCCGGTATGATCAGAATCCAATACCAATCCAGCGCCTCCGCCGCAGTGCGCAGCGTGGCCGTGTTCTCAGAATCGTAGAGCCAGAATTGAAGCGCCTCGATCCCCTTGCGAAACAGCAGTGCCGCAAAGCCCGCCGCGATCCCGATGAAAAGCGCGATAAGCCAGAATTGAAACTGGCTCGGGCCTCGTGCGAGCAAAATGCGCCATGCCTGAGCAAGGTTGCGGCGCAAATTGGTCAATGTCTGTCGCAAAAGAGAGGGGGCGGGTTGGCTCATGGTATCGCGACATCTGCCCCTTATGACGGCCCGCACAAATGGCGGTGTTTTGCGGCCCGGTGCCGCTTTTCACAGCGCTTCCCATGGCCTATCATCTCGCCCAGGGGGAATTTGGGGGCCCCGCATATGGGCATGACCAAAGCCTTGAGCGCGCTTGATACATTACTAGGCCAAGGGCTGTCGCGGTCCAAGTCCGATCTGGACCTGCATGGCCGCTCGGAGTCGCATTTCCCTGTTATGGCGCCCGATGCGGTGGCCTATCCGCGCAATACCGAAGAGGTCGCGGGCCTTGTGCGAATCTGCGCGGCTCACGGCGTGCCCGTGATCGGCTGGGGCACTGGCACCTCGCTCGAGGGGCAGTCGCAGGCCCCTCACGGCGGCATCGCAGTAGATTTCAGCCGGATGAACGCGGTTTTGGAAATCAGCCCGGCCGACATGGATGTGCGCGTGCAGCCGGGTGTGACCCGCGAGGCGCTGAACATGGAGTTGCGCGCGACGGGCCTGTTTTTTCCGGTAGATCCTGGGGCCAATGCCTCGCTGGGCGGGATGGCCTCAACCCGCGCCAGCGGCACGACGGCGGTGCGCTATGGGACAATGCGCGACAACGTTCTGGCGCTTGAGGTCGTGACCCCCACGGGCGAAATTATCCGCACGGGAAGCCGCGCGCGCAAGTCTTCCGCCGGGTATGACCTGACCGGGTTGATGGTGGGTGCGGAAGGCACGCTTGGTTTGATCACGGAACTCACGTTGCGCCTGCATGGGCAGCCCGAGGCGGTGGGGGCTGCGGTTTGCGCCTTTGACGATGTGGCAGGCGCGGTATCGGCGGTGATGGACGCGGTTCAGATGGGTTTGCCTATGGCGCGGATCGAGCTGATGGACGCGGCTTCGGTGCGGGCGGCGGGCGCCTATGCGGGGATGGACCTGCCAGAGACGCCGCATCTATTGCTGGAGTTTCATGGCAGCGAGGCCGCCGTCTCTGAGCATTCCGAGACATTCGGCATCATCGCAGAAGGCCATGGCAGCGCAGGCTTTGACTGGGCCACACGCCCCGAGGATCGCCGCGCGCTTTGGGCCATGCGCCATAACGCTTACTATGCCATCCTCGCCCTGCGCCCCGGTGCGCGGGCGCTGGTCACCGATGTCTGCGTGCCGATCTCGCGGCTGGCAGAGGCGGTGGAGGCCGCAAGCGCAGATATAGCCGCAAGCGGCCTGATCGGGCCGATCCTCGGGCATGTGGGTGACGGAAATTTCCACGCGGTGCTTTTGCTGGACGAGGGCAACGAGGCGGAGCTTGAGGCAGCCCTCGCCGTGTCACACGCCATGGTGATGCGCACGTTGAACATGGGCGGCACGGCCACTGGTGAACATGGGATCGGGCTGGGAAAGCTGGACTATATGCAGGCCGAACATGGGGCTGCGTGGAGCGTGATGGGCGCGCTCAAACGTGCGATGGACCCTGCCGGCATCATGAATCCCGGCAAGCTGGTGCCCCCGATGAACTGAGAGCACAAAGCTCAGGCCTCAACCGCGCCGCGGCAGCAGCGCGCGCTCGGCCAGACAGCGCCGCGCCCAATCCGCCAATCCATGTGCTTTGGGCGGGCCGGTAGGGGTCTGCACCGCTTCGGGGGCCTTCTCCTCGTGAAAAAACGCCTCAAGGTGACGCTCGTCCAGAACCCAGCGACCGCTTTGACCCTCGGCGCGGTCATCCTGCTGCGCCCAGAGCCAGTTGCGCATGCGCCGTAAATCCACGCCCCCTGCCCCCGAGCCCGGAAGGTAGAAGCCGCAATTCACCCGCAGGCAGATATTGTCCAGAAGCCGCGCCTGAGCCTGATACTCGGCCGGCACCTCACGCTTGTGCAAGTAGTTGAACCGCTCTGGATCGCCACGCTGAAACACCGCCATCGCTGTGCTCAGATCGATGCTTTTCTGCGCCATGACCCAGCCCAGAACCGGTTCGGGATACGCATGCCACTCATATTCCAGCGCAAGCTGCGGCAGATCAGACGGCGCGGCAGCGCGCATGATATTCAAGTGATCGTCCACGGACCCTTCGGACCATTGGGATTTTCTCTCAGGCTTGGTCATATCGTCTCCTGGCAGCTGATGACACACGGGCAGAACACTTCTATCGCGGGGCAAGTTGATCTTTCTGGGGGCAAATTGTGACCACTTGTGGGCCTTTGCACACCAGCCCCGGGTCAGCCACCGATGCAACACCCGACCCCGTTGGCGGCAAGGGCCTGCCGGGGTGCAGCAAACCTCTTGCAACCGCGCCGCCTTGGGGTAGACTCTGCGCCTATGCTGACCCGTATCCTCACCATGTTCAAAACCCACGAGCCGGACCCCCTGCCCGAGCCGGACGCGAAGCTCGCGCTTGGCGCGCTGATGGTGCGCGTGGCCAAATCTGACGCTATCTATAAATTCGAGGAAATCAGCCTGATCGACAAGCTTCTGGCCCAAATGAATGGGCTTGGCCCTATTGACGCGGCCAAGATGCGCGCCACATGCGAAAAGATAGAGGCCGCAGCGCCCGCAACCCGCAAGTTTGCCCTGCTGATCCGCGAGACAGTCAGCTTTGAGGCCCGGCTTCAGGCGCATGAGGCGCTCTGGGCGGTGATGCAGGCGGATGGTGTGCGCCGGGAAGAGGAGTTGGAAATCGTGATATTGGTGAGAGAGGCGCTTGGCCTCAGCGAAGCAGATTGCGCCGGCGCCAAAGCGCGCACCCCGCCCCAGACAAATGCCCCGGTGACGTCCTCATGATCGCGGGTATCATCCGCCGTCTCACCGCGCCGCAGCCCGAACCCCTGAACGAAGAGGACAGCCGCCTTGCGCTGGCAGCCCTTCTGGTGCGCGCGGCGCGCACAGATGGAGACTACGCCACCGCCGAGATTGCGCGGATCGACCGCATCCTCGCCGCCCGCTACAACTTGGGCGAGGCAGACGCGCGCGCCCTGCGCGCCGAGGCAGAAACGCTGGAGGCCGAGGCCCCCGATACGGTCCGGTTCACCCGCGTGATCAAGGAAACCGTGGAATATGAGGAGCGCGCCAGCGTGGTAGAAGCGCTCTGGCAGGTGGTCCTCGCCGATGGGCTGCGCGACCATGAGGAAGACGCGATGCTGCGGATGACAGCCTCGCTTCTGGGCGTGAGCGACGTCGACAGCGCACAAGCCCGCCAGAGGGCAGCCAACGGCGCGTGATCGCGTCCCTGCCCATGTATGACCGCGCTGAGACCGCCGTGGCGAACGATGCGCTCTGGGCAGGAATGCGCGCCGCGCTGGGGTACGGCCCCGATAGGCTCAACCGCAATGGCGATCTTTGGGCCGATTGGCGAAACCCCGACCTGCTGGTCTCCCAGACTTGCGGTTATCCCTACCGCGCGCACCTTCACGGCCATGTCCAGGTATTGGGCACGCCCGATCATGGCTTGCCGGGTTGCCCCCCGGGATACTACAACTCCGTCCTCATCGCGCGCCGCGACGATGCGCGCACGACGCCCGAAGATTTCGCCGCCGCCCGCTTCGCCTTCAACGAGCCGCTTTCGCAATCCGGTTGGGCCGCACCACAGACATTTGCTGCCACTCGCGGCTTTGCCTTCACCCGGCCGATCCAGACTGGCGGGCATATTATTTCCGCACAGGCAGTCTCGGACGGCCACGCCGACATAGCCGCGATCGACGCGCTCACATGGGCCCTGATCCAACGCCACGATGCCTTTGCAGCCGTCCTCAAGGAAATCGCCCGCACAGAGCCGACGCCGGCCCTGCCCTACATCACCGCCAGGGGCCGCGACGCCACCGCCCTCACAGATGTGCTCACCCACGCGATAGCGCAGCTCGCTCCGAAGCATCGAGATGCATTGATGCTGCGGGACCTCGTCCAGATTCCTGCAAGCCTCTATCTCGCCATCCCCAGCCCCGCTGCGCCGCATAATGCTGCGCAACTGGCCTGACCTTGCGTCATCCGCAGCCTCTGCTGCGCCTAACGCTTGCATAAAGCTGCAATTTCCGGCCTATTACCCGGCAGACCTGCTGATCGGAGCCCCTTTTGACCGCTGCCGCACCCGTCATCGAGATCCGCAACCTCCATAAGGCCTATGGGGCACTGGAGGTCATCAAGGGCGTGGATATCACCGCCAAACGCGGCGATGTGATCGCGCTTATCGGGTCCTCGGGGTCGGGCAAGTCCACCATCCTGCGGTGCGCAAATCTTCTGGAAGATAGCCAACAAGGCGATATCGTCTTCAAGGGCGAGCCAGTGACCTGGCGCGGCAAGGGCCTCGCGCGCCGCCCGTCCGATGCAGGGCAAATCATGCGCATCCGCACCAATCTCAGCATGGTGTTTCAGCAGTTCAACCTTTGGGCACATCTGACAATCCTCCAAAACGTGATGGAGGCGCCCGTGACCGTGCTGGGCCGCGACCGCACCGAGGCCGAGACCGCCGCACGCGGCTATCTCGACAAGGTCGGCATCGGCGACAAGGCCGACGCCTACCCTGCACAGCTTTCGGGTGGCCAACAACAACGCGCCGCCATCGCGCGCGCCCTCGCGATGGAACCAGAAGCCATCCTCTTTGATGAGCCCACTTCCGCGCTGGACCCCGAGTTGGAGCAAGAAGTCGTCAAGGTTATCAAGGATCTGGCTGCTGAAGGCCGCACCATGATGATCGTGACCCATGATATGAAAATGGCCCGTGACGTGTCGGATCATACCGTGTTTCTGCACCAAGGCCTCATTGAGGAGGAAGGCCCCCCGGCCACCCTCTTCACATCCCCGAAATCAGAGCGGCTACAGCAATTCTTAAGCTCAACAATGGCCGACTGACCCACCCCGACCAGACCTCAAAGGGAGACTATTTCAAATGAAAAAACTGCTTATCACCTCCGCGGCGCTGGCCCTCACGGCCAACCTCGCCATGGCCCAAGACGTTGTCCGCCTGGGCACCGAAGGCGCCTACCCTCCATGGAACTTCATCAATGACGCGGGCGAAGTCGATGGGTTCGAGCGCGAGTTGGGCGACGAGCTGTGCACCCGCGCTGCGCTCAACTGCCAATGGGTCACCAACGAATGGGACAGCATTATCCCCAACCTCGTTTCGGGCAACTACGACGTCATCATCGCGGGCATGTCCATTACCGATGAGCGCGATGAAGTCATTGATTTCACGCAAAACTACACGCCACCCGATCCATCCGCCTTTATCGGTATGGACCCGGATGCAGACCTCGCGGGCGGCGTGATCGCAGCCCAGACCGGCACGATCCAGGCGGGCTACATTGCCTCCACCGGCGCCACCCTGGTCGAGTTCGCAACACCCGAAGAAACCGTCGCGGCGGTGAAAAACGGCGAAGCGGATGCGGTTCTGGCCGACAAATCCTTCCTCGCACCGATTGCCGAGGATGACGCGGACCTGATGTTCATCGGCGAAGACGTGCCTCTGGGCGGCGGTGTTGGCATGGGCATCCGCGAATCGGATACTGAGCTGCGCGACAAGTTCGACGCGGCCATCCAATCGATGAAGGATGACGGCTCGCTCAACGAGATGCTCACCCGCTGGGAAGTCTCCTCCACCTTCGAATAACCGAACTCCCGAAGGGGGGCCACAAACCGGCCCCCCTTCTTCTTAGCCCAAATACTCAAAAATTCCGCCCCGCGAGGCAGCCCTATCTTCAGCTTTTGCACAGATCCCGACACGCTGGGCACGTTTCAGTGGTTCGCTTGCTACCTCACCACGGGCAAGCATATGGGCTTCTATGTGAGCTTCGGAACGGTGCTCCTGCTTCTGGCGATCACCGCCCCCACCGCGCTTGCCTTCGGTTTTGGCGGTGCCATGGCCGCCCGCTCGCGGATCGCCCCGCTCAGCTGGGTGGGCAAAGCCTATATCGCCATCGTGCGCGGCGTGCCGGATATCGCGTTTTTCCTCTTTTTCGTCATCGCCCTTGATCAGGGGTTTGAATGGCTCCGCCATCAGGTGCTCTGCCCCGATTGGCCCGATGCCATCCGGCAGGGCAATGATTTCGTCGTCTGTCAAGCGGCCAAGCTGCCCCTGTCGAACGCCCCGCAATGGGTGCATGAGGCCTATGGTTTCATGATCGCGGTGCTGACCTTCGCCATCGTTTTCGGGGCTTTCGCGGCCAACGTGCTCTACGGCGCCATGCGGGCCGTGCCGCGTGGACAGCTTGAGACGGCCGAAGCCTATGGCATGACGCGCCGCCAGATCTTCCGTCGCATCCTCGTGCCGCAGATGTGGGTCTATGCCCTGCCCGGCCTCAGCAACCTGTGGATGGTGCTGATCAAAGCCACGCCACTTCTGTTTTTGCTGGGGGTCGAGGACATCGTCTACTGGGCGCGCGAGCTTGGCGGCACCGCCAATGCGCGCTATACGGACTATCCCCATGGCGATTGGCGCATGTGGTATTTTCTGGCGCTCTTGGTCTTCTACCTCGCCTTCACTCGCGTCTCCGAAGTCGTGCTCGATCGCCTGATGGGGCGCCTCACCCATGGCCAGGCCACGACGGGCGGCGAAGCCCAGCGGAGGGTCGACGCATGACCATATGGGCCGGACCCGGCCAGGGGTCCGCATAATGTCCTGCTGGCAAACCGTTCAGGACTACGCATTCCGCTCGCTTGGCTATGGTGAGCGCCTGCTGCCGCGCGATGGCTTCACGCTATGCGAACATTTCACCCTCATCGGTTCGGGCATGATCTGGAACGTCTATTTCGGCGTCATCGCCCTGATCACCGGGTTTTTCCTTGCTACCGCCGTGGCACTTGGCAAGGGCAGCGCGAACCCGTGGCTGCGCAAACCTTCCGCATGGTTCATCTTCATTTTCCGGGGCTCGCCCCTCTTCATTCAGTTTTTCTTCGCCTATTTCCTCTTTCTCAGCCTCAAGGGTCTGAGCCCCGTCTTTGACCCGTTCACGTCCGCATGGCTGGGGGCGCTCATCGTGCTTTTCCTCAACACGGCCGCCTATTCGGGCGAGATCTTCTACGGCGCGCTGCGCTCCATTCCCAAGGGCGATGTGGAAGCGGCGGATGCTTATGGCTTCACTGGCTGGATGCGGTTTCGCCGCATCATATGGCCCACGATGCTGCGCCTTGCGTGGCCCGCCTATACGAATGAGGCGATCTTTCTCTTTCACGCCACCACGCTTGTGTTCTTCACGGGCTTTCCCGCGTGGCAGCAGAAGGGAGATGCGCTCTATTATGCGAACTTCTTCGCCGACAAGACGTTCAATCCGTTCGTCCCCTATCCAATCCTCGCGGGCTATTTCATCTGCCTCAGCCTGCTGCTGATTGGCGTCATGGGTCTTATCAATAAACGGCTCAATCGGCACCTGCCCCAAGACACCAGACCGCGAATTCGCTTGCGTCTGAACCTGATCAGGTAAATCTATCCCCGCCCAAGGCCGAGGAGAGACCCATGGACATTTACGGAGCCCCCACCTTTCGCGTGGCCGCTGTTGACCTGAACGGACAAATGCGCGGCAAGCGCGTGCCTGCCGCCTATGCGTCAAGGCTGGACAGTGGCTCGGTGCGGATGCCCATCGCCGCACTCAACGTCGACATCGAGGGCGCGGATATCGAGGGCAGCCCGCTTGTCTTCGAGACGGGCGATGCGGATGGAATGATGAAGCCTACCGGCCGTCCCGCCGTGCCGCTGCCATGGCTCGACGCGCCACAGCCGTTGGTGCCGATGATGATGTATTTCGACGATGGCACGCCCTTCTACGGCGATGCGCGCCACGCCTTGATGTCGGTGCTCGAGCGCTATGCAGCCCGCGGTTGGCAGGTGATCGCCTCGACCGAGCTGGAATTCACCCTTGTCGATGACACCGGCAAGCGGCCCCGCCATGTGCGCGATCCGCGCACGGGACGCCGGGTCAAATCGTCCGAGATCCTCTCGCTCAGCCAGATGGACACGTTCGACCCGTTTCTGTCAGCTCTTTATGAGGGGTGCGCCGAGATGGGAATTGAAGCGCAGACGACCACTTCAGAGGCGGGTGTGGGCCAATTCGAGATCACACTGAACCATCAAGACGCGCTGCGCACCGCTGATGATACTTGGCTCTTCAAGAGCTTGATCCGGGGTCTCGCCCAAAAGTTCGGCATGGCCGCCACCTTTATGGCCAAGCCCTTTCCGGGCGATAGCGGCAATGGGATGCACATGCATTTTTCCGTATTGGACGCAGATGGCGCAAACATCTTCAACGATGGCGGCACACAGGGCACGGATACGCTGCGCCATGCAGTCGCCGGCTGCCTCAAGGCGCTGCGCCCCTCCACGCTGATCATGGCGCCACATGCCAACAGTTTTGAGCGTATGGTCCCGGATGCCCACGCCCCCACCGGGATTTGCTGGGCTTATGAGAATCGCACAGCCGCAATCCGCATCCCGGGCGGCGCGCCCGCCGCACGCCGGATCGAGCACCGCGTGGCGGGAGGCGATATCAACCCCTACCTCACCTTCTCCGTGATCCTCGGTGCGGCCCTGACGGGGATCAAGGATGGGGTTGAGCCCGCAGACCCCATCATCGGCAACGCCTACGAGCAGGACCTGCCGCAGCTCTCGGAGACCTGGGCGACCGCGATTGATGACTTTGAGGCCAGCGTCCAGATGAAACGCATTCTCGATCCGCGCCTCATCCGCAACCTCGTGATGACCAAACGCCAGGAGCTGGATCACATGAGCCGCCTGCCCGAGGAGGATCACTGGAAGGTCTATCTCGAAAAGGTCTGAGGCGCTGCAAAGAGGGCTTGCCGGGCGTGCGGCACTCGGCTAGCCTCATATTTGATCAAATTATGGGGCCCGACGTGAAAATCGGCATTTTGCAAACTGGCCATGCGCCGGATGATATCCTCAAGGATATGGGCGATTATGACGCCATGTTCGCGCGCTTGCTGGATGGGCACGGGTTCACTTATGTGACCTATGACGTGGTCGATGGGCTATTCCCCGAGGGGGTGGATGCCTGTGACGGCTATATTATCACAGGATCGAAACACGGCGCATATGAAGCACTGCCGTGGATCGCACCGCTGGAGCAGTTTATCCGCGATGTCTATGCGGACGGGCGGCCCATGGTCGGCATCTGCTTTGGCCACCAGATCATTGCACAGGCGATGGGCGGCACGGTGGAGAAATTCGAAAATGGCTGGGCCGTCGGCCGTACCGATTACGAGATCGAAGGCGCGCCGGTCACGCTTTATGCGTGGCATCAGGATCAGGTGACAGCGGTTCCCGAAACCGCCCAAGTGGTGGGCGGCAACGCGTTTTGCGAAAACGCCGCCCTGCTCTACGGCGACCGGATTTTCACCGTGCAACCCCACCCCGAGCATACCCCCGATTTCGTCTCGCGCCTGATTGAGACACGCGGGCCCGGTGTCGTGCCGGACCCCCTTCTGGATGCCGCCAAATCCCATGTGAACGCACCTGTTCACAATCAACTTCTGGCCGATCGCATGGCCGCCTTCCTGAAAAGAGGTGCCTGATGGCGCAATGGACTGACAAATTGCCCGAAGCGGCGACCGCCTTTCTTGAGGGGCGCCGTCTCGATGAGGTGGAATGCATCGTCTCGGACCTGCCTGGCATCGCACGCGGCAAGGCCGTGCCTGCGAGCAAATTTGCCAAGCAGGATTTCTTCCACCTGCCCGATTCGATCTTCTATCAGACGATCACGGGCGACTGGGGCGAAGCTGCGGGCGAAGGTGGATTTATCGAGCAGGACATGGTCCTTGTCCCCGATATGACCACTGCAACAGCAGCACCTTGGACCGGCGACTGGACCCTGCAGGTCATCCATGATTGCTTTGACAGCGCGGGCGAACCTATCCCCTATGCGCCGCGCAACGTGCTGCGCCGCGTGGTCGAGATGTATGCCAAGCGCGGCCTCAAAGCCGTCGTGGCGCCCGAGATGGAATTCTTCCTCGTCGCACGCAATATCGACCCGGCGCATGATATCAAGCCCATGATGGGCCGCTCGGGCCGCCCCGCCGCCGCACGACAAGCCTATTCTATGACCGCCGTGGACGAGTTTGGCCCAGTGATCGACGATATCTATGACTTCGCCGAGGCGCAGGGCTTTGAGATCGACGGCATCACCCAAGAAGGTGGCGCGGGGCAGTTGGAGATCAATCTGGCCCATGGCGATCCTATCAAGCTCGCCGATGAGGTGTTCTATTTCAAACGCCTGATCCGCGAGGCGGCGATGCGCCATGATTGCTTCGCCACCTTCATGGCCAAACCCATCGCGGACGAGCCGGGCAGTGCGATGCATATCCACCACTCGCTCGTGGATATCACAACGGGCAAGAATATCTTCGTCGACGATAAAGGCGTTGAGACTCCCGAGTTTTATCACTTCATCGCAGGCCTGCAAAACCACATGCCCTCGGCCATCGCGGTCATGGCACCCTACGTCAATTCCTATCGCCGCTATGTCAAAGATCACGCCGCCCCCATCAACCTCGCTTGGGCGCGCGACAACCGCACCACCGGTATCCGCATACCCATTTCCGGCCCCGCCGCCCGCCGGGTCGAGAACCGTCTGGCAGGCATGGATTGCAACCCATATCTCTGCATCGCGGCCTCACTGGCCTGTGGTCTTCTCGGTCTTGAGGATGCGCAAATGCCCTTGGACGAAGCACAGGGGGACGCCTATGAAGGCGAGAGCGATATCCCGCAGGTTCTCGGCGATGCGCTTGATCTCTTTGAGGAGGCCACGCGCCTCCACGAGGTATTGCACCCCGATTTCGCGCGCGTCTATTCCATCGTGAAACGCGCCGAATACGAAGAATTTCTGCAAGTCATCTCGCCATGGGAGCGTGAGCACCTCCTGCTCAACGTCTGATCCAATGGACCTGCTTTACGCCAATGACCGCGCCGGGTCCTACCCGGATAGCTGGTATGCCGCGACCGCCACACCGCTGGAGGCTTTCGCACCCCTGAAGGGTCAGCAGACCGCCGATGTCGTCGTGATCGGCGGCGGCTTCACGGGGCTGTCGGCGGCACTCCATCTGGCCGAGGCAGGGTTCAACGTGGCGCTTTTGGAGGCGCACCGCGTGGGCTTTGGTGCGTCCGGGCGCAATGGCGGGCAGCTTGGCAGTGGGCAGCGGATGGAACAGCACGGCATCGAGAAGCTGATGGGAGCGGAAGATGCCACCAAGCTCTGGGAACTGGCCGAGGAGGCCAAGGACCTCGTGAAGCATTTGATCTCGAAGCATTCGATTGACTGCTACCTCAAGCCTGGAGTCGCCCATACGGCGTTCTCCAAATCCGAGATGCAGGAGCTTCACGACGAGGCAGACCACCTGACCGAGCGTTATGGCTACACCCAGATCGAGAAGCTTGACGCCGAGCAAATGCACGCCATCTGCCCCTCCCCGCGCTACCATGGTGGGACGCTCGATATGGGCGCGGCACATCTGCACCCCTTGCGCTATGCGCTGGGTCTGGCTTCGGCAGCGGCGAAGGCGGGCGTGCGCATTTACGAGCGCAGCCGCGTGCATGACATCACCCCCGGCACCAAGACACAGGTCCGCACCGACCATGGCGCGATCAAAGCGGATCACGTGATCCTCGGCTGCAACGGCTATCTTGGCGGGCTCAACCGCAAGGTCGCCGCGCGCGTTATGCCGATCAATAATTTCATCGCCGCGACAGAGCCTCTGGGCGACGCCGCCGTGCGCGTTCTGGCTCGCGACGTGGCTGTGGCGGATACGAAATTCGTGGTGAACTACTTTCGCCTTAGCCATGATAAACGCCTGCTCTTTGGCGGCGGCGAGACTTATGGCTACCGCTTCCCCAAGGATATCGCTGCATTGGTGCGCAAGCCGATGACGGAAATTTTCCCGCATCTGAGCGATGTGAAAGTGGACTACACATGGGGCGGCACGCTCGCAATCACCATGCGGCGCCTGCCCTATGTCGCTCGGCTCGCGCCCAACATCCTCACCGCCTCGGGTTATTCCGGCCACGGTGTCGGCACCGCCACTCATGCGGGGCAGCTTATGGCGCGTGCCGTGCAGGGACAGGCAGAGGGGTTCGATACCATGTCGCGGGTCCCCACGCAGATTTTCCCGGGCGGCTCGGCGCTGCGTTCGCCGCTCTTGGTGCTGGCCATGACGTGGTATGCGATGCGCGACCGGCTGGGAATTTAACGCCACAGGCCTGATAAAATGCGCGCCCATTAACCTTCCGTTTACCAAGTTGAACGAAGGGTTAGGAAATGTGGCGCGCCCTTCTCCTCTTGACCCTGATGCTCCCGGACCTCGCTCAGGCTGGCCCATGGTTGCGCACGGAGGGTGAGAAATTTCTCAGCTTCTCACTGCTGTTTGAGGATGTGGACGAGCGCGGCAGCGCCAACGGCTACGCATCGCTCTACGGCGAATACGGCGCAACCCCGAACCTCACGTTGGGCGTGGATATCGGCACCAATGAGGACGGTGATTTCAATGCTTTCGCCTTCGCACTCCTGCCCATATCGCGCGACCGGATCAAGGTTGCATTCGAGATCGGCGCCGGGTTGGTGGGGCGCGCAGGCACTCTGCGCTCAGACCTCTCGGGCGGCTCGTTCAGCGCGGTCACAAGCGCGCTTGCCGTGCGCCCCGGCCTCTCCATCGGCACGGGGTTCACGGCCATGGGCACCGACGGCTGGTTCGCCATCGACACGCGCGGTGAGTTCATGGTGGAAGATGGAGATGGAGATGCAGCACTCGCCTCGGATATCACGCTGGGGCTGAAGCCGCGCCCCCGCACCAAGGTCATCTTGCAACTGCAACAAGGCGGGCCGATGTCGGACCCCGATTACATGCGTTTTGCGCCATCAGTCGTGTGGGAGGTCAGACCCGGCCGCCACCTTGAATTGGGGGCAACGGCCGGGCTGAAAAATGCCGAAGCTTATGGTTTCAAGCTGGGGTTCTGGCGGCAGTTCTGACCCTCAGAGTGGATCATCGATCCGCACCACCATCGTGATCGCCCCGCGCACAGGCTGGCCAAACTGCACCCGCACCTGATTGCCATCCGGCCCTTGGCGCGCATTGTAGAAAGGTGCGATGAAAGCGATATCTCCGCTCGCATCGCGCAACGGTCCCGCCGGCAGGATCGATTCCACGGTCTGCGCAAACGCCCCAAACGGCAGGTTCGGCCCCGGCTCCACGGTCCAGACATCGCTCACGCTGTTTTGCTCATGCTCCAGAAGAAGCGGGCTGGAGACGAGGGTCTGAATATTGCCGAAAGTGTTGTTCGTGAAAACCACGTTGCGAAAACGGTTGTAATCGAGATCGGCAAAGCTGGTATCAATCCGGTCAATCCGCTCCACCGGATCGTCGATGATGCGGAACGAATTACCCGACACATGCATCCCGTTAAGGAAATGCCCGGCCCCGTAAGGCTTGATGATCAGAAAGCTGAACCATGGCGCCACATTGCCCGCAAGAAACACGTTGTCCACAAGGTTGAGCGCGCTGAACGAAAACTCGGATGAGAACTCAGGCGCACTATCATGCTCATTGGTCCATTCCACAAAGCAGTTGTCGACATAATTGGTCGCAATCGTGGACCGACAATTGATCCGTGTCAGGATAAGCCCCGCCGAGCGCGTGCCATCCGAGGAGGTATCCCCCTGGAACCAGTGATTGCCCGTGACGATATTGGACGAGCCCGCCAAAAGCGCAAAGTGGCGGAATCGTGTGATCCGATTGTCGCGCAGCTTTACGTCATTGGCGTTGGCGTTGAGGCCGATCGAACTTCGCTCAGATGCCAGGAGATTGTCCTCGTTAGACAAAAACTGGCACCGATCGACCTTCATACCCTGATCGCCCGAGCCTGGACTGGAGATACCACGGTCCCGTGGCCGCGAGATGAAGCAATCGCGGAAGTGAAACCCTGTGCCCGTCTGGGGCAGCATCACGCAACTGCCATAGCCTGAGGCCTGAAGCTCGATATTCGAGATGGAGAATTTGCTGAGCCTTGAGAAGCCCGAGAAATCCAGCATGTATTTGAAACGCCGGAACGTATAATTCTGCGTGCCTTCCGCATCAAAAAGCTGCTGGCTCAGCGTCACCTCCTGCTGTGAGATATTCACCGCGCTGACATAGACCTCGCGGCCCACGCCATTGCCTTCGACCACCGCACCGATGGGGATGTTGGCCACGTTCGTCACGCCCGTCAGGCGCAGACTATTGGAGGCAGAATATGTCCCCTGACTGGTGATCACATCCGTGTCCCAGGCAGGCCCCTCCACCGCCGAAAACTGACCGTTCTTGAGAATACGCCGCTGGGAATAGCTGTCACGATCCGGGATCGCAGCCTGCATATCCACGGGCGCGCGCAGAGACACGATCCGACCCTGCATATCAAGTTCCACATGGCCGGTATTGTTCAAAAGCGCCTGAAACGCCTTGCGAAATCCGATCTCCTCATCGCCAAATGCATCGATGTAGGCAGGAAGGTTGTAGTTGCGGGTCAGCGAGAACACATGTTCAGCCGCCATTGTGACGGTGCCTTCAAAGCGCACTTTGCTCTGAAACGTAACGCTGTCGCCGAGGAAATAGACGTCGGACGAGACCAGCACATCGCGCCCGTTGGCCGCCGCATCCGCCGCCTCAAAGGCCGCGTGATCATCCGTGCTGCCATCGCCCAGCGCGCCGTAATCGCGCACATCGACCCAATCCATCATCTCGCGCAGGAAAACGCTTGTCGCGTCCTCGATGCGGATGTCGTCGATGCGCACGATGCCGCCGCTCGGGCCCGTCAGGTCAATGCCAAAATGGCCATAGACCGGCTGCGCCCCCCAGACCATGTCCACACCCGGTCGGTCTCCGGTGCCCACAATGGCGCTGACCTCAACCACCTCACCGTAATTCTCAAGTGTCACCTGCGGGCCAGAAGCCGTCACAGAGGACACATTGCCACCGCCAGCCGCTCCGACCCATCCCGCGATGCGCACATTGGGCAGGTTGCCCGTGATCGCCTTTACCCGCGCAGTGATGCGCAGATAACACCCAGGCAGGATCGGCGTCTCACCCATATAGCGCAAGCGCTGGACGCTTTGGGTTTTCTGCATCTCGAGCGCGCCGCCAAAGTCCTGATCCGCCGCGACAAGGGCTGCGTTAGCGGCCCCCGCATAAGTGTCCGAGCCGGGGGTGCCATTGCCGCTGGACCACACGTTCAGCCCGGCCCCGAATTCGGGGGGCATGAAGACGATCCCGTCGGTAACTGCCTTGTTCATATCGTTCCCTTTCCACATGTCGCGGGCGCCCAAAGGGTCGCTCGGGCCATGCCTTGCGTTTCGCCAGCCCGGGGCGCACCCGGATGGAAAGGGGAAATATCTATGAAAAGTTAACGTGCGCTGGGAGCACCGTGACGGTGGGGCGCTATGCCGTGCCTGCAGCGGGGCGGATCCGCACGCCGTTGATCTTCCAACCCGCCTCAAGCTTGATCATCTCATATTCAAGGATGAAAACATCGCCTGCCGCGTCCCGCACCATCACATCCTGCCAGAGCGCACCATCACGGTTTTCAAGATCCAGAAACCGCACATCGGCTGGACGCCACACCATCGAAAATCCGCGCTGTACCATTACGCCAAAATTCTCTGGGGTGCGAAACACCTGCCGGATTGTTGGGCTGGCATAAGAGAAGGCCTGCTCGAAATCATCAATCTCAAACGCCTCAATCTGGGCCGAGATCACGGCACGAACATCCGCGTCCTGCGCCATGGCTTGCGGTGCGCTCAGCCCGGTAAAAAGGGCAAACAAAGCAGCAGATATGATACGCATTGGCAAATCCTCCGTCGGTGAAAGCTAACGCGCGTGCGGCCTGCGTCAAATCCCGGCGATCAAAATGCGGGTCTAGGCCACCCCGGCCAGCGATTGCAATTGCGCCCAGACCGCGTCCTCAACATCCGCCTCCGTGGCCAGAACCTTGCCTTGCCCCGGCATCCGCGCGCCCTCGTTTTCCGCCACACCCTCCATGATCCGCGCAAGCCGTGCACCAAACGCGTCCGACACGCCGGGATCAATCAAAAGGTAAATCTGGCCCAGATCATGCGGCGCGCCATCCGGCGCCTTCAGTGGTGCTACATCCCGGCTCACGCGTCCACCCGTCAGCCCTGCCGTCAATATCTCAGCCATAAGGCCAAAGCCCCACCCCTTGTAACCGCCGGTGCTCACCAGCGATCCCTCCATCGCCGCTGCCGGATCTGTCGTGGGCCGTCCCTTTTTGTCCACGGCCCAACCCTCGGGGATGCTCTCCCCAGCTGCCTTGGCCATAGTGATCTTGCCAAAGGCTACAGCGGTAGTGGATTGGTCAAACTGCATCGCCACGCCCCCCGAACCATCGGGCACGGAGAACGCAATTGGATTGGTGCCGATCACCCGCTTGGTGCCGCCCGGAGGGGCCACGACAGGCGTCGCGTTGGTCATCCCGAGCCCAATCAGGCCCGCTTGCGCGATCTGCCGCGTGAAATACCCCAGCGAGGTGCAGGTATGCGCCCGCGCCACGGCCAGCATCGCGGTGCCATTCTCTTGCGCCGCACGCACCGCCTCCGGTAACGCGCGCAAAAACGCGGCCTGCGCAAACCCGTTGGCCGCATCCGCGCGCACGGTGCCGGGGCGCGGGCGGGTCACAACCGGTTCGGCTTGGCCATCCACGCGGCCCGATTTCAGCTGCAAACAATAGCTCTCCAGATAGTAGAGCCCGCAAATCTTGTTGCCCGTCGCTTCCGCCTCGCCAATGGCATCCGCCACGCTGGTCGCCACCCAAGGGGCGGCCCCATGACGCTCCAACGCCTGTGCGCTAAGGGTGGTGATCTGCGATATGGATTGAACGGTCATGGCACGCTCCTCTTTAAGGTTGGCGCAACCATGGGCAGGCCGGGCGGCGGGGTCAATCAACCTTCGACCAGCCGCCCGTCTTCCATACGCACCCGTCTGTCCATACGCGCGGCCAGATCAAAGTTATGCGTCGCAATCAGCGCCGAAAGCCCAGTCTCGCGCACCAGATCGACCAGCGTTGCAAACACCTGATCCGAGGTGGCCGGGTCCAGATTGCCCGTCGGCTCATCGGCCAGCAAAAGGCGCGGCGCATTGGCCAGCGCCCGGCAGAAGGCCACACGTTGCTGCTCGCCGCCTGACATGGCGGAGGGGCGGTGCGCGGCCCGCGCGCCCACGCCCACACGCTCCAGCAGGCTTTGCGCCCGCGCCTGCGCCTCACGGCGCGGCGTGCCGTCGGCCAATTGCGGCAGAACCACATTCTCCAGCGCCGTAAACTCGGGCAGCAGATGGTGAAACTGATAAACAAACCCGATATCGCGCCGCCGCGCGACCGTCCGCCTGCGATCCCCAAGCCCCGTCATCGCCGTGCCGCCAATCTCCACCGTCCCGGCATCGGGCGTATCGAGCAGCCCGGCAATATGGAGAAGCGTGGATTTGCCTGCCCCCGAAGGCGCCACAAGCGCTACGATCTCGCCCCGGCCAAGCTCCAGATCAGCCCCATTGAGCACGCGCACCTCGTTGGACCGCCCCTTATTGTAAACCTTCTCAAGCCCCTTCAGGCGCAGCACAGCGTTACTCATAGCGCAGCGCCTCCACCGGGTTCATCCGCGCGGCCCGCCGCGCCGGAAAGATCGTCACGATAAACGACAAGCCCAGCGACAAGGACACCGCTGACATCACATCCTCAAAGCGCAACTCGGCGGGCAGATAGTAGATGCCTCGCACCGAAGGGTCCCAAACCTGCCCACCCATGGCCCAGTTCACGGCCGCGAAAAGCGGGTCGATATAGATCGCAAACAAGCACCCCAGAATGACGCCCATCGCCGTGCCGATGATCCCGGTAAACGCGCCGCAGATGAAAAACACCCTCAGCACAGCGCCCTCCGTAAGGCCCATGGTCCGCAAAATCCCGATATCGCGTCCTTTGTTTTTCACCAACATGATCAGTCCACTGGTGATGTTCATTGCAGCGATCAGCACCAGAATGGACAGGATGATGAACATCACATTATCCTCCACCTCCAGCGCGCGCAGGAACCCACCCGACTGGTCCTGCCAGGTCCAAACCAGTGCCCGGTCCCCGGCGGCAGCCAACAAAGGCAGGCTCAGCGCGTCAATCTGCTCAGGATTCTCGACCATCACCTCAAGCTCATCGGCACGGCCTTCGCGATTAAAAAAGCTCTGCGCCTCGGCAAAGGGCATGTAGATACGCGTGCGGTCGATATCCCAACGTCCGGCGGTGAAAATGTAGACCACGTCATAGGAATTGACCCTCGGACTGGTCCCGAACGCCGTTTTGACACCGCCTGGCGAAATGATTCTGATCCGATCCCCAAGGCTCACACCAAGCTCCCGCGCCACACCCGATCCTATGGCAACGCCCTGAGGAAAGTTGACAATATCGCCCAAACCCGTCTCCGGATTGGCCACACGTGGGATAGTCGCGAGGTTCTCCGCACTGATCCCGAATATCTCCACACCCGCATTGCGATCGCGCGCATTGGCCATCACCTGCGCCTTGATCAAAGGGGCCACGCGCGTCACGCCGGGCACGGCGCGCACACGCTCGGCCATGGCGTCATACTCGTCGAGCATCCGGTCAACCCGGCCGGTCACGGCATCCACCTGACCCGCATTATAGATCGTCACATGGGCGTTTGCGCCAAGAATGGTATCGACGAATTCTGCGCGAAATCCGGCGCGCACCGACAAGGTCGCAATCAGCGCCATTACCGCCAATGTGATCCCAATGAGCGAAATCCACGTCATGACACTCACGCCGCCTTCGGCACGTTTGGCGCGCAGATAGCGCCATGCGATCATCCACTCAAAAGGGGCAAAAGGGGTTGGGGTGCCTGCCACGATGTGACCTCGTTGTTTTGAGCGCACAGTGCGGCGCGCAGGATGTGACGTCAAGCAGAGGCGCGCCGCCGAAAGGGCCAGCGCAGGACCGCGACCAGCGCCCGGATGATGCCCAACCCGACAAGAAAGCCAAAGAGCGCGAACGCAATCCCCTCGAAGGTGAGCGGCAACGCAGGTTTAAAGTCAACCAGCGCCGCGCGGGCAATCTCAGGCTCGGTCAGATGTGCGGCGCGGTAGGCCCGCGTGAACGGCCCCGCTCCGCGCAGCGCCTCCAGATCGGCGCGCAGTCGCTCATGCCGCGCAATCACGGCACCCATCGTCTCGGCACGCGCAGCCCCCATGTTACCGCCCTCAGCCAGACCTTCCAAAGCCGCCTCCCGGCTCAGGCCAAGCCCCGCCGCATCCGCATCAAAGTCAGCGACAAACCCGCTGAGCTCATCCACCGCTCCGGCCAAACGCTGCGCATATTGCTGCGAATACTCGGGAAATTGCGCGCCCGCTGCGCCCGCGGCCAAACCACCCGCAAGGCCAAGGGCGCGCAGCATGGCTCAGGCCCCGCGATGTGGCGCGTAAATCTCCACGAGCCGCTCTATTGCCGCCTCGGGCGGCATCTCCTCGGACGCGCCCGTGCGGCGCGAGGTCAGCTCCACCACGCCATTCTTGAGGCCCCGTGGCCCAACGGTTATCCGCCATGGCAGACCGATGAGGTCCATTGTCGCGAACTTGCCGCCCGCCCGCTCATTGCGGTCATCATAAAGCGGCTCCAGCCCCAGCGCCGTCAGCGCCGCATAGAGCGCCTCGCACGCGCCATCCGCTTCCGCATCACCTTGCTTCAGGTTTACGATCCCCACATGGAATGGCGTGACACCTTCGGGCCAGATGATACCATTCTCGTCATGGCTCGCCTCGATGATTGCGCCCACCAGACGGCTCACGCCAATCCCGTGGCTACCCATATGCACCGGCACTGGCTTGCCGTCCGAGCCTTGGACCGTCGCGCCCAGCGCATCGGAATATTTCGTCCCGAAGTAGAAAATCTGCCCCACCTCGATACCGCGCGCCACGCGGCGGCGCTCCTCGGGGACCTGCTCGAATAGGGCCACGTCATGCGTCTCGTCGGTGCGCGCGTATTTGGTGGTGAACTCTTCCAATACGCCCGCGCATTGCGCCACATCATCGTAATCAATCGCCCGGTCGCCAAAGCTCAGATCGGTCACGGCGCTGTCATAAAAGACCTCGCTCTCGCCCGTGTCGGCCAGCACGAGGAACTCATGCGTGTCGTCGCCACCTATCGGGCCACTGTCCGCGCGCATCGGGATCGCCTGAAGGCCCATCCGCTCATAGGTGCGCAGATAGCTGACCAAATGGCGGTTATAGGCGTGCAGCGCGTCCTCCTTGGTCAGATCGAAGTTGTAGCCGTCCTTCATGTAGAACTCGCGCCCCCGCATCACGCCAAAACGCGGCCGCACCTCGTCACGGAACTTCCACTGGATCTGATACATGGTCAGCGGCAAATCTTTGTAGCTGCCCACATGAGCCCGGAAAATATCCGTAATCAGCTCTTCTGCTGTCGGCGTGAAAAGCATATCGCGGCCATGACGGTCCTTGATCCGAAGCATTTCTTCGCCGTAATCATCATACCGCCCGCTTTCACGCCACAGATCCGCCGATTGGATCGTGGGCATCAGCATCGGCATGTGGCCGGCCTTTGCCTGCTCCTCATGTACGATGGTCTCGATACGGCGCAGCACTTTGAAACCCAGCGGCAGCCACGAGTAAATCCCGGCGCTGGCCTGTTTGATCATACCCGCCCGTAGCATCAGACGGTGCGAGACGATCTGCGCCTCGGAGGGGGTTTCCTTCAGGACGGGCAGGAAATATCGAGACAGGCGCATCGTTGGGCACTCCGGAGGTTGAGGCGAGTTAAAGCGTTTTGCCCCGTTTATGGCAGAGCGCGCGTTCGGGCAAGGTGCAGAGCGCGCCAAGCCAGCCCACCTGCACACCGCACCCAAACCAGCAGCCCACCCAAACAATCACGCGTTCGTGAACCAAGTGAACCAGAGCCCCCTACCGCCCGTAAACCTTGCGTGACCGACTTACTGAATACCACAAACAACAGGGAATATTTGTATGAATACCGCACTCAAAATCGCCACAGCTGCCGCTCTGACGTTCACTGTGGCCACCGCGGCCAAGGCAGACAACATCGTGGAGATCGCCGCCGCTGATGAGCGTTTCTCGACCCTCGTGGCCGCCGTGACCGCAGCTGGCCTGGCAGAGACGCTCTCCGGCCCCGGCCCGTTCACCGTCTATGCCCCCGTGAACGATGCCTTCGCCGCCCTGCCCGAAGGCACGGTCGAGACGCTCCTGCAACCCGAGAACAAAGGCCAGCTGACAGATGTGCTGCTTTACCACGTCGATGACCGCAAGCTGACGGCGGAAATGATCCCCACAGGTTCCAACTATTTCAAGCCGCTCAACACATCCGAGCGCCTTTGCATCACCAAAAGCGCCGATGGCGTGACCATCGCCGACAGCACGCCACAAATGGCCAATGTCATCATCGCCAACATCATGGCGGATAATGGCGTGATCCACGTGGTCGATAAAGTCCTTCTGCCCGGCGCGCGTCCTGCCTGCCACTAAGGTATGATGCTTGGCCCCTGCCTTTTACGGGCGGGGGCACTTGAAAGGCGTCGCACCATGCGCGATGTGTAGGGCGGACATATTGGAGAGCGCATGGCCCTGCCCGCCCGAACACAGCTAAAATATTGGGGGTTCGCCTCTGCGGGCTTCCTGGGCCTTTTATGGGTGCTGGGCGATGTGATGATGCCCTTCCTTCTGGGCGGCGCGATTGCCTATTTCCTTGATCCCGTCGCCGACAGGCTTGAGCGGCTGGGCCTCAGC